>JBDTYJ010000156.1:0-12804 GCA_040005755.1 Pseudomonadota bacterium | reverse complement strand
GCGCGAGATTCGCCGAACGCTGACCCGTGACGCCGCGGTCTGGTGTAAGACAGGCGGCATGCGGCTCGGACAGATGCCCTTGCTTTGGGTGCTGGCAGCCGTTTTTTCATGGCTGGCGCCAACGCCCGCGCGTGCCGCCGATGGCGATGCCTCTTTGGTATTGCAATCGGCGCCGGACTTGTCGGCCTTCATCGGGCGGCCGATCCACACCATTTCGGTCGTGGCCGACGGCAAGCGCTGGACCGCTGCGCCAGTCATCGAGCACGCGCGCACGGGGCAGCTCATGACCACGGACCTGGTGCGCCGCGTGCTGGAGGAGCTCGGTGACACGGGGCGCTACGCAAATCTGCGCGCCAGCGTTGACGCCGATGGCGACGGCGTCCGTCTCGTGATCGAGGTCGAGCCACGCCGACTGATAGCGAGCATCCGCGTCGCGGCCGGCCCCATCGATCAGGAAGAGGTCTTGCGCGCCGCAGACGCACGCGAAGGGGGCGCCGTGACCGCGGCTGGGCTCAAGGCGATGCAGGCGCGCATTCTGGCGCTGTACGTGCGCCGCGGTTACGCACGCGCAAACGTGGTCGTAGACACCCTGGATACCGATGACCCGACCGCGATTGTGCTCACCGTGGAAGTGGTCGCCGGGTCACCGCGTGTCGTCGCCGCGCGTCATTTCGCGGTCTGGCCAGATCCGGAGGCCGTCGGCATGGCGGACACGCTGTCCGGTTATTCCGTCGGCCGGGGCGACCGCGCCGACGAAGACGCGCTCGCCGAAGCAGATCGCGCACTCGCCGCCGACCTGAAGACGCGCGGCTTTCAGCGCGCCAGAGTTTCGCACGCGCTCTCCCGTACATCGCAGGCCACGCTGCAGGTTTCGGTATACGCCTATGCCAAAGTTCGCTTCCGCTTCGAAGGCAATCGTCACTTCGACGCGGCCCAGCTCGAGGACGTGTTGGATGTCGGGAGCGCGAACGATTTATCGCCTTCTGCGCTGATCGAGCGAATCGTCAAATTCTACAAAGAACGCGGCTTTTTCGATGTGGAGGCGACGGCCTCCGAACGCGGTCAAGCGAGCGATCCGATTCAGGATGTGGTGTTCACGATTCGCGAGGGCGCGCTCGTGCACGTCGTCGGGCGAGAGTACCCGTGCCTAACCGGCAAGCGCACACCGAAAGAAGTCGGCAGTGAGATCGACAGCTTCCTGGCGGAGCTACCCAATGGGCGGCTGTTCGACGCCGTGGATCCCGGCGTCGTCGACCAGCTGGAAGGCCCCACCGAAGGCACGGGCGCACGCCCTGCGCCCGACCAGCTCAGTCCCTGGGCGGTGTACGCCCCGGACGTGTACGACCGGGCCATCAAGCACGTTCAAGACCTCTATCGCTCCGAGGGCTATCTGTTTGCGAGCGTCGGCCCCGTGCAGGTCTTGCGCCGTACCTGCGCGCCCCGTTCACCGGCTGGGCAATGCCTGCCGCTCGGGCCGCCTCGTCGTCCGGTGACTACGTGCCGCTACGACCGGATCGGCCTGCCGCTCGAGGAGGCCCCTGTCGATCCGACTCTGTCGTGCACTCCCGATTCGCGGCGCGGCATCCAATGCGAGCCTTCCCTGGTTCTGCATTTGCCAATCAAGCTCGGCCCGAGGGCGACGTTGTACGACCTGGGCTTCGAGGGTAACCGCGCCATCGTCGAAAAAGAGCTCGAAAAAATCGCAGATTTGCCGCTGGGCGCGCCGGTTTCGCAGGTCGAAATTGAGAAGGCGCGACGCCGCGTGCTCGACGAGTACAGCGAACGCGGCTTCGCCTTTGCAGAGGTGGAAACGGCGCTGGACCTGTCACTCGACCACACGCGCGCTCGCGTGCGCTTCGTCGTGAGTGAGCGAGAGCAAGTGCGCGTATCGCGGATTGTCGTGCATGGCGCGGTGCGTACCAGCGAAAGTTTGATCCGCAGTCGCGTTGCGCTGGAAATGGGCGGGCTTTATCAGCGGAGCTCGGTGCGCAAGACCGAGGAGCGCCTGGCCACGCTCGGCGTATTTTCGAGCATCAGTGTCGGCCTCGAGGATCCGTACGTGCCGGCGCGTCAAAAAGTGGTCGTGATTCAGCTGCAAGAGCGCGTTCCGCAGTACGTGGACGTGCGGCCCGGTTTCAGCACCGGTGAAGGCTTTCGCATCTCTTTCGAGTACGGGCACCGCAACTTGGGCGGACAAGCGGTGCAGCTCACGTTGCGATCCCAGCTGGGCTATTTACCGACGGCCTTCATCCTCGAAAATGACGTGCAGCAAAAGTACAACGAGCTGAACGTCGGTGAACGCCTCGAACGGCGCAACACCGCAGCGGTAGAGTTCCCGAGCATTGGTCTCGGCCCGTTGTTTCGGCTCAGCGTAGAAGGCGTGGATGTGCGGGATAACGCCCGTGACTACGGGCTGAGCAAGGATGCCGGCATCGTGACGCTATCGTTCCGGCCGGATCGCCGCGTCTCTGTGCAGCTCGGCGCGTCGTTGGAGCGTAACTCCGCGCAAATCTTCGGTGACGATCAGAAGGACGCGCTCAAATGCTACCTGCAGGATCACCCGACCCAGCAGGCGCTATTCCGTGTCCCGCAGGGGGTGTCCATCGCGCTCGCGCAACGTTTGGGGGTGACTTGGGATCGTCGCGACAATCCCTTGGACGCGACGAGCGGTACCTTCGTGTCGGCCAGCGTCGAGCACGTGCACGCGAGCCCCGTCGACACGAGTACTTCGCAAACCACCGGCTGCGCGGGAGCCGCGCCCATCACCACGGGCAAACCGCTGATCGACCCGTTTCAATCCGTGCCCAGCGACTTCCTGCGCTACACGAGCCGGGTCGGCGGTTATATTCGCTTGAACGACAAGGGTTTGGCGTTGGCGATGAGCTTTCGCTGGGGCCTCATTCAACACTTGCTGTCCGGGTCGCAGACCTATCCGGATCGCCTGTTTTTCATGGGCGGCGTCGATTCACTGCGCGGCTTCTTGCAGGATTCACTGGTGCCCGAGGACATCGCCAAGCGTCTGCTCAACCCGAGCTCCGGCTTGGTCCTGAACGACGTCGTGATTCGCGGCGGTGATGTGTTCGTGAATCCTCGCGCCGAGCTGCGCATTCCCGTCGGCGGCGGTATCGACACCGCATTGTTCTTGGACGCAGGTAACCTGTGGACCGACCCCATGCGCGTCCAGCCATTCGACTTGCGCTACGCGGTGGGTACGGGGCTGCGCATTGCGACGCCCATCGGCCCACTGGTGTTCGACTACGGCTTCAACGTCGACCGAGTGCTGGACGATTTTTTCCCGAAGCGGAATAACCAACGCTTCTGGGAGGACATCGGCGCCTTTCACTTCAGTATCGGGCTGTACTGAAAATTGGGCGTGAGTGTTGAGCTCACCCAGCACGCTCCGTGCCAGTTTTCTGACGCTCCCCACTTATGGCTCTGTGCGCTACGCCGTTGTGACAGCTGGGCCATGGTACGGACGAAGCCGCCAAACACTGCAATTCACGAAGCGGTCACCTGTAGGCCGCCTAGCCCGGTCAACCGTGAGGTGCCGACTTCAGTAACACAGCCCGTCGCCCGGTCGGTTCCCGTGGATACCCCGCGCGCCTCCGTGTCGTCCGTGCGCGATATCACGACCAGCGATTTGGACGTGGTCTTTCAGCCCATCCTCGACTTATCGACCGGGGCGACGTTCGCGCAGGAGGCCCTGACCCGGTGCAAGTGGCCCGAATTCAAGAGCCCGCTGAAGCTATTCGAGCACGCGCAAGCAGAGCGCTGCTGCGGGAGTTTGGGGCGCAAGGTGCGGGAAGTTGCGTTCGCGCGTTGTACGGACGAGCCGCTCTTCGTGAACCTGCACCCGCACGAGCTCGACGAAGGTTGGCTGGTTCGCCCGGATGACCCACTCTTTTTTCACGACCGCCCGGTTTATCTGGAGATCACCGAGTCGGCGGCGTTCACGTATTTTTCACTGTGTGTGAATGTGCTCAAAGAGATCTGCTCCCGCAGCGGCGCCTTCTTGGTGGTGGATGACTTCGGCGCCGGGCACTCCAATCTGAAGCGCATCATCGACCTCGAACCGCACGTGGTGAAGCTGGATTTGGCCTTGGTGCGGGGCATCGAGAAGAGCAAACGCCAGCAAATCCTGGTGCGTCAGGTAGTTTCCCTGTGTCGTGAGCTGGGTGCGCGCGTCGTTGCAGAGGGAATCGAGACCGAGGACGAGCTTTCAGCGGTGATCGATACCGGCGCTCAATACGGGCAGGGTTATCTGTTCGCGCGCCCGGCATTCCCCATTCCGAGGCCACACTGGCCGCGTGAACGCGCCTCTTCGGGTCGCATCCCAACCCACGCGCTGAAGTAGTCGAATGTATGCAAGTGAACGCTCACTAGCGTGAGTGAACGCCTTGCGTTGCACTCGGGTGGCGGATCTCGACGCGCGCGCGCGCGCCGCGCGCATCGCGTGCGGCAGCCGCCGTTGACATCGCGAGTGATCGGGAGTCCGATAGCTAGGTTGGGATGAGTTCCGTCGCGCTCGTCAGCCCCCCGCACTCGGCACAATTGGAGGAGAACTGCACTGACCTGAACCAGGTCGTTGCCCACGCGGAGAAGTCCATCTTACGGGTCGCGAGGCACTACGCGACCGTTCAATTCTCGCTCTCGCCGAACGTGTCGCGCATTGCCGTGCCGGCAATGGAAATCGAAAAGCTGATCGTGGCATTGTGTGGAGCCGCGAGTCTGCGCATTCATGCCGGCGGGCGTTTGCTGGTCGAGACGCGCGGGATGAACGAGGCCCAAGGAGCGCTACCGTCGCCACCGGGTCAGGCGCGCGCGCGTTTGATTGTTCGCACCGAGCAACTGGGCCGGCCGGAGCCGCGCCCGACCGTTCGGTCATGCTCCGATCTCGGACTGGGCGAGCTCCAACGGGCATTGGAATGTCTAGGCGGGCAACTGGAGGTCGTGCCCCTTGCCGACCAGGACATCGCGCTGGTTGCGCACTTGCCGATCGCCGCGCCTTCCAACTCTTCTGGCCGCATGCCGATCGCCGCGGCGCACGCGGCCTGCCTGATCCTGCTCGTCGAAGACGAACCGCAAGTGCAAGCGGTGACCGCTCGCATCCTGCGCTCGTTCGGTTACTCGGTGATCACCGCACACAATGAGCGCACCGCGCTCGCCCAAGCCGAACAACACGGCTCCGCGATCGCATTGGTGGTTTCGGATTTGGTCTTGCCCGGCGTATCCGGGAAGGACCTCGTGCGCCGCCTACGCATTCCCTGCGCGCAGGCGCGAGTGCTGTACATTTCCGGGTATTCACCCGAACACGTGGGCACGCTCGCTGATGGCGCCTGTTTTCTGCGCAAGCCGTTCACGGCGCAGGAGCTGGTCGGCATGGTGCGTGAGCTGACCGCTCAGCACGCTGCGCAGTGCCCGGCCTGACCCGGCTTCCGCTCGTCCCGCCCGGCTGAAAGGGGGGGTTACCAGTGGGCTCACGAAGCCCTATAACGCCTCGGCCCGTGGTTGCCCCGCCACGGCGCCTTTCCCCGCCGGGCTCGCGCCCGCCTCATGCAGTGAAGACAGCCCGCTCTCCCTCAGCCATGCCGGTTCGACTCATGGGGCAGTTCTACCGCCACGCGCCCCGTTACGGCGTTGGGCTCTTGCTGCTCGCGGCGTACCAATTGTTCCAATGGTGGTTCGACACCCGCATGCGCAGCGCGATCAACTTCGCCACCGGCGGTAAGAGCGCGCAGGCGATCGCGCTCGGCCAACTATTGGTCGTGGCCGCGTTGGGCGCGTTCGTCGTGCGCGTGTTGTCACGCGTGGCGATCTTCAACGCGGGCCGCATCGCGGAATACGAGCTACGTCGCGAAATTTTGGAGCGCCTGCTCAAACTCGGCCCGTCGTTTTATCGAAAAATGAGTACGGGCGAGATCATGAGCCGCGTCACCAATGACTTAGTCCAAGTGCGCTTGCTGCTCGGTTTTGGTGTCCTCAACATCATCAACACGGGGTTTGCACTGGTTAGCGCACTCGCCGTGACGATTCCGATTTCACCGAAGCTCACGCTGGCGTCGCTGCTGACGCTGCCGTTCGTGCTGCTGATCACCCGCGGCTTCTCCAAGCACTTCTACACACGAACTCGCGACAATCAGGACGCGCTCGGCAAGATGAGCGCGCGCGTTCTGTCCAGCATCGCCGGTGTGCGCGTGATTCGCTCCTTCGCGCTCGAGGCGGAGGAAATTGCGGCTTTCGAGCGGACGAACCAGGCGTACCTGGAGAAGAGCCTCGCGCTGGCGCGTTTGCGCGGCGCGCTCGGCCCCATCCTACAAGCCACGATGTCGATTGGGGTGTTGGTCGTGTTTTGGTACGGCGGCTTGATGATGCTGCACGGCGAGTTGGACACCGGCGGCTTCCTCTCGTTCTACCGCGCGCTCGGGCGGCTGACTTGGCCGCTGATCTCACTTGGCTTCGTCGTGGGACTGTTGCAGCGCGGCCGCGCTGCATTCTCGCGGCTCACCGACATCTTCAGTGCCGTACCGGACATTGCGGACGGCTCAAGCGCGCTGCCCAGCGCGGCCACTTGCACGCTATCGGTGAAGCATCTGAGCTTTTCGTACAACGACCGCCGGGTGCTGGAAGACGTCAGCTTCGAGCTGCCGGCCGGCAGCTCCTTGGCCATCGTGGGCCGTACCGGCAGTGGCAAATCATCCCTCGCCGTGCTGCTTGCGCGGCTTCAGCCCACGCCGCCAGGCAGCGTTTTCTTGGATGGCGTGGACGTGTGTGAGTTGCCGCTGCAAACCGTGCGCAACACCATCGGCTACGCGCAACAGAATGCGTTTCTGTTCTCGACTACCGTGGCACGTAACATTGCCTTCGCGCTCGACGAGCCGGACGAGCCGGAGTCGATTCACAGGGTGGAAGAGGCCGCACGCGAGGCCTGCATCGAAGAGGAAGTGTTGGATTTGCCCGACGGCTTCGACACCGTCGTCGGGGAGCGCGGAGTGCAGCTCTCTGGCGGGCAGAAGCAGCGTGTCGCCTTGGCAGCGGCGTTCGCCTCCGAGCCAAAGGTGCTGGTGCTCGACGACCCGCTCAGCGCCGTGGACGCTCGCACCGAGCGCGCCATCTTGTCGGCCATCGATCGCCAACGCGCGCGGCGCGGCTTGATCTTGATCACGCATCGGGTTTCTGCGGCGGCGCACTGTGATCAGATCATCGTGCTCGAAAAGGGCCGCGTCGTGGAGCGCGGCACGCATGAAGAATTGGCGAAACTGGGCGGGATATACGCCATTTTTGCCGAAGAACAGCGGATCGAGAGCGAGCTTGCCAAACTCGGCGGTGTGATCGCGGACGAACAACAGGTGGCAGAATGACGCCGCCTCTTGCCTCCGGGGGGGCCGAAACGAACCGCACTCAGCGGGGGCGCGCCGACAAGACGCGCACCGAACGCATCTTGAAAGCATTTCACGAAGAGGAACGCTTCGGGAAGGCATACGACGCGCGGCTGGCGAAGCGCCTGTGGCGGTATCTTCAGCCGTACCGCGCGCTCTTGTGGTTGTCCGTCGTGGTGATCTTAATCACGTCCGCTGGCGCCATGGTGCGGCCATTGATCATGCGATCGGCCATCGACGGCGTGGTCGGGAGCGGCGACCGGGCGGCGCTCTTGCGCGGCGGGCTGCTCTTGGCCTCCGTGCTCTTGGTCGAGCAAGTGCTCGGCCTGGTGCAAATGTACGTGGTACAGGTCGTGGGTGCGCGTGCGGTCACGGATCTGCGCCGGGAGGTATTCAGCTTCGTGCAGGGGCTGCGGCTCGGGTTTTTCGACAAGCAGCTCGTCGGGCGCCTGGTTTCGCGGGTGACCAACGACACTGACGCAATTTTGGAAATGTTCGCGTCCGGCGCTCTGAACGCGGTCGGCGATCTGGCGCGCCTGATCGGCATCGTCAGCTTGATGCTGATCTTGGATTGGAAGCTGTCTTTGATCGCGTTCGCCGCCGTTCCGCCAATGGCGGTGCTGATCGTGTTCGTACGGCGCAACATTCGTGAAGCGTTCCGCGCCATTCGCGCCAAGACCTCGCGCATGAATGCGACCATGAACGAGCAAGTAACGGGCATGACCCTGATTCAAGCCTTCAGTCGCCAGAGCGCCGCCGCGCAAGAGTTCGACGAAAGCAACACGTCTTATCGCGACGCGAACATGAGCGCGATCAAGTGGGATTCGATCCAGGACGCGGCCATCGACACCATTGCTGCGGTGTGCCTCGCGTTGGTCATCATGTCATTTGGCTATCGGCCGGTCAGCTTCGGCACTTTGGTCGCCTTCAGCGCGTATTTGTCGCAGTTTTTCGAGCCAATTTCGCAGCTTGCGCAACGCTACACGCTGCTCCAATCCGCCATGGCGGGCGCCGAGCGGGTGTTCAGCTTGTTGGATGTTGTCGAGCCGGATGCACCGCCTCGTGAGGCAAAGCCTGCGCGGAACCCAGAGCTCGCGCTTCAACTCGAGGACGTGAACTTCAGTTACAAAGCCGGTACGCCGGTATTGCGGAGCATCAACTTGGCGGCACGGCGCGGCGAGCGCATCGCCCTCGTCGGGCCTACTGGCTCTGGGAAAACTACGATCACCGCGCTCTTACTCCGCTTGTACGAGGCGGATAGCGGCACCGTGCGCGTCAATGGCGACGACGTGAACGGCCTCACCCGCGGCGAGCTCCGTGGCCGGTTCGCGGTCGTGCCCCAAGACGTGGTGCTCTTCCCGGGCACGGTCGCCAGCAATGTTGCGGCTTCCGAGGAACCAGATCGAGAGCGCGTGGAGGAGGTGCTGCGTCGCATCGGCGCGCTGGATCTGTTTGCTGCGCGTGAACGCGGTATCGACACGCGTGTGGACGAGTACGGCTCGAACTTCTCCACCGGTGAGCGGCAATTGATCGCATTTGCCCGGGCTTTGTACCGGAATGCGCAAATCCTGATCTTGGACGAAGCGACAGCCAGCGTAGACAGCGATACCGAGGCGCGCCTGCAACGCGCGCTTGAAGAACTCATGCGCGGGCGCACGGCGCTGGTGATCGCGCATCGCTTGAGCACCGTGCAAAAGGCTGATCGCATCTTAGTCTTGCGCAAGGGCAGCGTGGTGGAGCAAGGCACGCACAGTGAGCTGATTGGCCAGGGCGGCTTGTACGCTCGCCTGCACGAGCTGCAGTTCTCGCGCGCTGCGCAGGAGAATGCTCTGCAAAGCGTGCTGCAGCACACCCCTGAGCTCGCGCCCGGGGAGTGAGGCGCGCGCGCCGCCCTTTGAGGTGCGCGGCGGGCGTGCGAGCGCCCCTCCCCAATCAACATTCGTTGTTGGAGTTCGAACGCGGATTTCGCTCGCACCGGGCACCGCGCAACCTAGGCTGCGCGGGTGCGGAGCCCGAGCGTGCGCGAACCCATGTCAGGAAATTGCTCGGCCCACTCTGCCCAGCCCATGACGACGCAGCGTTCGGCGAGGGCCTCGACGACCGGGATGCGACCGTAAGCCACGCCGCGCAGCACGAGCTCGTAAGTGACGGGGCCGACGGCCACCACCCCATCGGTCACGTACCAACGGTCGGAAGAGCCGGCGTCTCGAGCGTCTAGCATTCGGGCTTACCGGGGCCGCATGTGTGTAAATTGGATACAGCTGCGTACAAGGTGGGATGATTGTTTAGGGTGTGTGCTGGGAGGGTCAAGGTGTCTCGGCCTGACGCATCGCGGCGGGCTATTGTTTGCTTTCCGCAATGAACATCGGCGATCCGCAATGAACATCGGGAAGGTCTACCTGGTCGGCGCGGGCCCGGGCGATCCGGGCCTCATCACCGTGCGCGGCCTCGAGGTGCTCTCGCGCGCTGAGGTCGTGTTGTACGACGCACTCGCTCACCCCGCCTTGCTGGAAGCGTGTCCGAACGCCGACAAGCGCAACGTGGGCAAGCGCTATGGCCAAGACAGCGCGCTGCAGGGGATGATCAACGCTGAGCTCGTGAGCCTCGCGCGCGCCGGCAAGTGCGTCGTGCGGCTCAAGGGAGGCGATCCACTCTTGTTTGCCCGCGGGGCAGAGGAGCTACAAGCGCTGCGCGCTGCGAACATTCCATTCGAGATTGTACCGGGCGTGCCCTCGGCCCTGGCGGCAAGCGCGTTCGCCGGCATTCCGCTCACGCACCGCGATTTGTCTTCGAGCGTGACGTTCATCACCGGTAGCGACCGCGAAGGCAAGGAGTGGTCGCCCGAGTCGTGGCGAAAGCTAGCCACGGCGACCGACACGATTTGCATCTTCATGGGCATGCGGCGCATCGAAGACATCATGCGCGCCATCATCGCGGGTGGACGCAGCGCAGAGACACCCGCGGCGGTGGTGCAATGGGCGGCGCGCCCTGAGCAGCGCGTGGTGAGCGGCACCGTATCGACCATTGCGGCGCTCACCCGCGCCGAAAATGTCGCAAATCCTGCAGTGATCATCGTGGGTGAAGTCGTGCCGCTGCGCTCCGAACTACGCTGGTTCGACAATCGCCCGTTGTTTGGCAAATCACTGCTGGTTCCGCGCCCCGCGGAACAGGGGCGTGCCACCGCGGCGGCCATCCGCGCGCGCGGCGCGCGGGCACTCTTGTTGCCCGCGATCGAGATCAAGGATCCCGCGGACGGTGCGCCGCTGACGCGCGCGCTCGGCGCGCTGCACAGCTTCGACTGGGTATTGTTCACGAGCGCCAACGGCGTCACGCGCTTTACGGCAGCGCTCACCCGCGCGGGGCTCGACGCGCGCGCGTTCGGCAACGCGAAGCTCGGCGCTATTGGTCCGAAGACCGCGGCCGCTTTGCACGGCTTTGGATTGCGTGCCGACGTGATCGCCGATGAATTCGTGGGGGAGGGGCTCGGGCGCGCAGTGCTCGCGCGAGGCGTGCCGAGGCGCGTACTCTTGGCGCGCGCGCTCGTGGCGCGCGATGCCCTGCCCGAGCTACTGCGCGAAGCGGGCAGTGAGGTGGAGATCGTGCCAGTGTACGAAACGGTCGCGGCAGACTCCGGGGAGGCGTTGCGCGCTCACTTCGAGAAGCGGGCTATGGACGTGGCTTTGTTCACCTCGAGCTCGACCGTTGATGCCGTCGTGGGCACGCTGGGCGCACACGCGGCCGAGCTTTTGTCGCAAGTCACCGTTGCGAGTATCGGTCCGATCACGACCCAGAGTCTCGCGCAGCGCGGCGTGCGCGTGGACGTCGAGGCCAGCCAGTTTACGATTGAAGGCTTACTCGACGCGCTGGAATGTCACTTCTCGCCCGCCTGAACGCGCTATTTTCGCTCGAAGCGATAGCCGGCGCGCTCCAACGCCGAGCACACGGCGTCAATGTGCTCGAAGCCGTGTGTTTCGAGCACGAGCTCGATCAGCGTTTCGCCCAATTCCGCTCCGGAAAACGCGCGATCGTGGTTCAGCTCGAGCACGTTCGCGCGGGTGCCCGCGATGACGCGGGTAAGCTCCGAAAGGACACCTGAGATGTCCGGCACGGTGACCACGATGCGCGCCAAGCGGCCCGTTTTCACGAGCCCGTGTTCGATGATGCGCGAAACCAAGTTCACATCGATGTTGCCGCCGCTCAGCACCACTGCGACGCGAGCGCCCGGCTTCAGCAATTCGAACCGGTGATGCAGCAGCGCGGCGATGCCTACCGCGCCAGCGCCTTCGACCACGGCTTTCTCGCGCTCCAGCAACAGCAGCACGGCCTCAGCGATCTCCGCTTCATCCACGAGCGCGATGTCATCCACGTACTTTCGGACCAGCTCACGCGTTTGAACGCCCACTCGGCGTACGGCGATGCCGTCGGCAATGGTCTTGCCGCCCGGGAGCGACGGCGGCGCGACGCTGTCCAGGGCGTGCTTCATGCTCGGAAAACGGCGCGCTTCCACGCCCAAGACGAGCACCTCCGGACGCGTTTCTTTGACCGCGCAGGCCACGCCCGCGATCAAGCCTCCGCCACCAACGGGCACGATGATCGCTTCCAGGTCCGGCGCGTCGGTCATTAGCTCGAGGCCCACCGTGCCTTGGCCCGCGATCACGAGGGCGTCATCGAAAGGATGCACGTAAACCAGCCCACGCTCGGCGCCGACGGCAACGGCGCGCTCCGCCGCCTCGTCGTAGTTGTTGCCGTTCAGGATGACTGTTGCGCCAAAACGCCGCGTCGCGGTGACTTTAACCAGCGGGGTGGCTTCTGGCATCACTACTGTGACCGCAATGCCAAGCCGCGCGCCGTGGCGGGCGAGCGCCTGCGCGTGGTTGCCCGCGCTCGCGGTAATGACCCCGCGCGCGCGCTCCTCCGCGCTCAGCAGCTCCAAGCGGTTGCAAGCGCCGCGCTCTTTGAACGACCCGGTAAATTGCAGGTTCTCCAGCTTGAGCAGGACCCGCATGCCCGTGAGCTCGGACAGCGCCGGGCTCTCGACGCAGGGCGTTCGCCGTACTTTGCCCGCAATGCGGCTCTGTGCGGCAATGATGTCAGGTAAGCGAATCATGGCTAACTCAGGCTCTCCTGCTCTGATCCTGGCACCGTTTTCGCGCTTTCCCATGCCCGCGGACCACGTCCGGAGCTTGGGCCGATGTGGGTGCGCCGCGCGCTTCTATGTGCTTTGCGCACCCCGTCCGGCTCCTTGACCAAACCAGCGATATCCCCTAGGATTTTAAGACCTCGGAGAGGTTTCGGCTGGAGTCGGACCGAGCCTTCGAGCCGGCGAAAACGCACGTGCAGCAAATCGATCGCGAGAAGACGCTCCAGGCTGCTCAGAAGTACATCGAGAAAAAGAGGTACGACCGGGCAATCGCGGAGTACCAACGGA
>JBDTYJ010000155.1:0-12856 GCA_040005755.1 Pseudomonadota bacterium | reverse complement strand
GGCCAGAAATCGGCTATGGTCCGCAGCAATAGCTCGCATCAGAAGGCGGCGCCTGGGTGCCCGGCCGACAGTGAGCCCTGAACCCGATCCGAGACAAAATACCCATGAGCGAGACGGAAATCCTGCGCGCGGAGCTCGAGCGACTTTTCGAGCTGCCCGATCTGCTGAAGCTGAGCCGAGAGGTCTTGGGGTTCGAGCCCGACGGGGTGGGTGGCACCGCCGCGAAGGCCTCTTTTGCGGGCGCATTGACCGCGCACTGCTTGGAGCACGATGCGATCGAGGCGCTGTGTGACGCGCTATTGGCGACGCACGGAGACGTCCACTCCAAGATCGTGGATCTGAGCATCACGGGGGTGGTCCAGGACGAAGAGCTGAAGGCGGGCGCCGAGCTCGGGCCGTACGTGATCTTGCGCAAGATTGGTGAGGGGCGGCTGGCGATCTCCTACGTCGCGCGCAACGACGGCGCGGAGTACCGCGTCAAGGTCCTGCGCCGTGAAGCAACGCGCGATCAACGCGGCCTGCAGCGTTACCTCACCGTCAATCGCCTGATCGGTCAAATCCGGCACCCGGGCTTGCCGCAGCAGCTGAGCGCCGGGAAAGTGGCGGGGCGTTATTTGGTTGCGCACTTGCAGGTGGAGGGACAACCGCTTTCGATGCGCATCGCGCGTACCGGCCCTTTGCACCTCAACGAGGCCAAACCGCTCATCCGCGGTATTTTGGAACCGCTCGCCGCATTGCACGAGCGCCGCATTGCGCACGGTGACCTGCGCCTCGACAACGTCGTGATCAGCCGGGACGCTGATGGCGGCCAACAAGTGCTTTTGGTCGACGCAGGCTCCGACCGCTTGCGTGCGCGCGCGCGCGTGGTCAACGGCCGAAATGAGTTGTTCTCGACCGTGGGTTCGCCGCGCACGGTTTCACCGGAGCAAATCCGCGGGCTCACTGCTGACGCAGCGAGCGACATGTATTCGTTTGGCGCAATGCTGTATGAGGTTTTGAGCGGCAAGCCTTTGTTTGGCGGCATTCCCGCGCTCGAAGCGGCATTCGCGCACCTCACGCTCGAGCCGCCGCCGCCGAGCAGCGTCGCGCCACGCGGCTGGATCCCAAAGGAGCTGGATGATCTAGTTTTGCGGCTGCTGAGTAAGGATCCGATGCGGCGTCCGAAAGATGCGCGCGAAGCGTTGGCGCGCTTCGAAGACACGCGGCCGTCGACGGTAAAAATTCCCGGCCTCGTCCTCAGTACCGCAGAAGTCGAGGCCAAGATTGAGGCCTTGGTTGCCAACCCGACTGATGACGAAGCCGCGCTCAACCTAGAGAGCTGCGTTGAAGCTGGCGCTGACGCGCTGCTAATCGCGGCTAGCTTTAGCCGTGCGGCCGAGGCAACAGAAGCTAGCGAAAACGGAGTAGACATCAAAAAGAGCCTGCTATTCCGGGCCGCGCGCTTGTACGCCGAAGACGGGCGCGATCTGGAAAAGGCAGAAAGCGTTTACCAGCAGCTCGTGCTGCTGGATGCGAGCGACCACGTGGCGCAGAGCGGGCTCGAAGACACCCGCCGCCGCCAGGGCAAGTTCGAGGAAGTCGTCGAGATGCTGCTGGCGCGGAGCGAAAAGGCCGAGACGGCCGCTGAACGCGCCAACGCGATGGCGGAGATCGGGAAGTTATATGCGACCGAGCTGAAAGACAGCGAACAGGCCTTGGTCGCCTTCACCCAGGCCTGGTGTGAAGACCCAGAGCAAGGCTCAATCATCCTGGAGATTGAGCGCCTCGCAGGCAGCGATCTCAATGCTTGGGGTGAGGTGCTCGCCAACTGCGCGAGCAGCGCTGAAGACGAGACCGCGCCAGTCGAAACGCGGCACGCGATCTGGAACCGGATGGGCCAGTGGTACGTCGATAAGCTGAAGCGATCGGACCTCGCCCTGCCCTGCTTCCAGACCGTGGTGGCCAGCGAACCGGCGGACGAAGTTGCTCTTTCAGGGATGACCCAGATCTATCAGAAGGCGCAGCAGTGGTCGGAGCTCGGCATGGTGCTCACGCGCCGAGCCGACGCCGCGGCAACGCCGGCACAAGCCCGGAGATTGCGCGCAGAAGCGGCTGAGATCCTGGAGTTACGCCTGAATGACAGCGCGGGCGCGCGCGCCCTGTACGAGCAGATTTTCAGTGAGGATCCGAGCCAAGTGAAGGCCAGCGAAGCGCTGGCTCGCATCTACGAAAGCACGGCGGATTTCCAGAGTCTGTTACAGATCCTAGAACGCCGCGCGGACGCGCAGCGGGGGGAAGAAAAGCAGAAGACGCTGTGCCGCATCGCCGAGGTTTACGAAACCAATCTGAGCGATCACGCGGAGGCCTTGAAACGCTTCCAGGCGGCGCTTGCTGCGGACAGCACGAGCCTCGAAGCCCTGCGAGGCCTGGACCGCCTGTACGCCAAGCTCGGCCGTTTTCAGGACCTGCTCGCAAACCTGAATCAGCAGATCGAAGTCGCCGCCACCCCTCGTCAAAAGGTGACCCTGTGGGAACGCAAGGCCGCCATCTACGACGAAGAGTTCCTCGACCACGAGCAGGCGGCCGAAGCACTGGAGCGCGTGCTTGCCATTGACTCGGCCAACGAGAATGCGTTGACCTCGTTAATCCGCCATTACCGCAGCTTGGATCGCTGGGAAAACGTAGCGAGTCTGTACGAGCGCCAACTTAAGCTGGTGGGCGAAGGGCCGCGCCGGCTCGCGCTGCTCTTGCAGCGCGGCAAGGTGCTCTCCGAGCATATCGGCGCGCCGGAACGCGCCATGCAAGCGTACGAAGCCGTGCTCGAGATCGATCCGCAACACGCGGGCGCGCTGGAGGCCTTGGCGCACTTGCGCGAGGCCACGGGCGACGCGGACGCCGCGTTGGCGGCGCTCGAGACGTTGGCCAACCGTGCGACATCGCCCGAGGCCAAAGCCGAACAGTACATTCGCGCCGCCAAAGTGCTGGAAGCGCGCGGCGATCGCGATGGCGCGATCGAGCGGTACAAGCGCGCGCTGGATGCCAACCCGAAGGATTCCACGTCCGCGGCGGCGCTACGTGATGCGTACACGGCGCGCGGCGACGTGAACGCAGCCGTGCAGCTGCTCGAGCGCGAGTTCGTGCACACCGAGGGTGATCTCGCCAAGGGGCGTTTGGTCGGACAAATCGCGCGGCTCGCTCGCGATCGACTGAAGGATGACCGGCGCGCGGAGGAAGCCGCCAAGCGCGCGTTGACGCTCGACCCAACGAACCTCGACGCCTTGACGGTCTTGGGTGACATTGCGTTCGATGCCAAGCGCTTCATCGAAGCCGCCGCTCACTATGAAGCCATCGCGGGCCGCGCCGATTCACTCGACAAGAAGGCCGCCGCTCGCTTGCTCGTGCGTTACGTGGATGCCCTGAGTCAAACCGGATCGACGGAAAAGGCACTCGCGCCCATGGACACCCTGCTGCGCATCGCGCCTGACGACTCGGACGCGCTGGCTCGCGTTGCGCAGGTCACTTTCGAGCACGGTTCGCCGAAACGCGCGGCGGAGCTTTATCAAGATCTCCTGGCACGTTTCGGCGCGGTTCTGCCTGTGGAAGCGCGCGCCAAGGTGCAGTATCGCTATGGCGAGGCCCTACGCCTGGGCGGGGACCTTGAGGGCAGCTTGGCTCCGCTCGGCGAAGCGGCCGACCTCGACCCGAGCGCTACGGAGCCCCTGGTGGCGCTGGCCAAAGTTTACGAAGGCCAGGAAAATTGGACGGAAGTGATCAAGGTCAAAACTCGTCATCTGGACGTGGCCACGGGCGACGAGCGCATTCAGCTGCTCGTTGATGTTGGTGACCTAGCGGCGAGCAAGCTGAACGACCGCGCTCAGGCGACCAAGAGCTTCGTCGCAGCGCTCGAGGAGCGGCCGGATGATCGCCGCCTGCTCAGCAAGCTGATGCAGCTCTACAGCGAAGACAAGGACTGGAACAAGCTGGTCGAGGTCGTGCTGCGCTTGGCCGAGTTCGTGGATGACCCGAAACAGAAGGTGAAATACCTGCACACCGCCGCCATCGTGACCGCGCGGCAGATCGGGGAGCCGGCGCGCGCGCTCGAATTTTACGAGCAAGTGTTGAACCTCGAACCCGGGTTCGACAAAGCACTAAACGAGGCGGTGGATTTGGAGCGGGCTCGCGGCAACCACGCCGGTGTCGAGCGCCTGCTGAAGCAGAAGCTGGAGCACGCAAGCGCCGCCAACGACCAAGCCGGCATGCTGCAGAGCTTCAGCGCGCTGGCCGAGCTGTACGAAAAAGGCCTCGGCCACATCGACCAAGCAATCGATGCGCTAGAAGCCGCGCAAACGCTCGACCCAGACAATCGCGAACGCACCGAACATTTGAGCAATTTGTACGTCACCGATCCGGCGCGGTACCTGGATAAGGCCGTGGCGGCGCAAGCGGAGCTCTTGCGCCAAAATCCGTATCGTCACGACTCATACAAAACGCTGCGTCGCCTGTACACCGAGACCAAGCAAGCGGACGCCTCGTGGTGCTTGTGCCAAGCGCTCACCGTGCTGAACCTCGCGGAACCGGACGAAGAGCGGTTCTACAAGCGCATGCGGTCGGACACCGCGGCACCGGCGCAGGCTGCCTTCTCCGAAGATGATTGGTTGGACCTGCTGATGCACCCACAAGCGGACCCTCTGCTCACGAGCGTGTTCGCGCTGATTGAGCCGATCGTCGTGGCGCGGCGCAGCCAGACCATCCAAGAGCTGGGCTACGACCCGAGCTACGCCGTGGACGTGACCTCCCATGCGGCCCCGGTTTGCCAAAGCTTGTATTACGCCGCCGGCGTGCTCGGCATCGCGGTTCCTCCCGCGTACGAGAACCCGAACGACCCGGGTGGCATCTCGTTCTTGTTCGCGACCGAGCCGTCACTGGTGCTCGGAACGACGGCGCTGCGCCCGGACGTGCCGCTACAGCCAGCCGCGTTCATTGCGGGCCGGCAGCTCACCTTCTTCCGCCCCGGCCTGTATCTGCGGCACCTGCTCGGCTCGGGCACGGCGTTGAAGTCGTGGTTCTTCGCGGCGATCAAGCTCACTTCGCCCCAATTTCCAGTGTCACCAGAGCTGGAGGGCGCAGTGAACGAAGCTTACCAAGCGCTCGAAGCGGGCTTGGTCGGTCAGATGCGGGATCAGCTGACGCGGGTGGTCTCGAAGCTGCTGACCTCGGGCGCTGCGCTCGACTTGAAGCGCTGGGTGGGCGGCGTAGACATGACGGCGGACCGCGCTGGTTTCGTGCTCGCGCACGATTTGGAGACGGCCACACAAGTCGTGAAGGCCTCGGACGAGAGCTCGAGCGCTGTGCCGCCCGACGAACGCTTCAAAGAACTCGCCTTGTTTGCGGTGAGCCCGCAATACTTCGAGATTCGTCAGCGATTGCTGATCTCGATCGATAGCTGAACTGCGATTCCGCCGTCGCGCCCGCCAGAGGCTCGGTAAAGCAGCGGTACTTACCCAGATTTTACCGATAAAGGTGGACCTGCGCGCACGATTTCAAGTCAATTTTCGCGTTCCGGAAGCACCCACTGCTTGAGAGCCAAGCGGAGGCCAGATGGACAACGAGCTACAACTCACGGCAAGAGGTCACGCGGTATGCGAGCTCATGCTCGGCCAAAGGCTGACTCTGGAGGACGCCTGCGCGCGCATTGATTTCGAGCTCGAAGCCCTACGTCAGAAGGTTGATTCCATCCTGTCCGGCAATTCCTGGGAGGACGTTGCGCAGGCGATGCAGCACGCTCTGAATGGCTTTAGTCTTTACGTTCAGGCCGCCTACTTCGAAGAGCACCGGGCCCCGGAAGCGCCGAGCACCCTTCGCGCGTAAGGAACACATCCGCCCACGAGGTGCGCCGCTGGGTTCGGGGCGCCCCCAACCCCGCCCGAGCCATTCAGTGGGGCTTGGCGAAGTCACCCGCGTTCGCCGCGGGGAAGAACGCTGGACGCCCGAACGTGCCGCTGATGCGCCAGCCGTAGGAGCCGTCCGGGCGCTTCGCGTGCTTGTTTTCGGGGACGAGGTCGAACAGCCCGGGCGTGCTGCTGCCTGGCGCGCCGAATAAGCCGCGGGTCATCTCGTCTTTGTTGGTGAACTTGTCACTGAACTTGAAGCGAGCATTCAAGCTCATCACGCTCGCATCCAGCGTGTCGCGCATGCGCACGCTGCCCTCGCCTTGCAGATCCAGATCGCGACCAGCACTGCTGAACTGATCGATCTTGAGATTGCCCGCGGTCGCCGTGGCCTGCAAAGTGAGGTCTCCGAGCTCCACCTTCGGCAGCGCGATGGCGTTCAGCACTTTGGTCTTGCCGTCGCCGGCGGAGAGCCCCGCCAGCTTGAGATCGATCTTGCCTTCGGCTTTGCTGAGCTTGCCCTCAGGGAGCATGAACTCGATTTCGCCGACAATTTGCCCGGCGACGGGTAGCCCCACCAGATCCGCCAGGATGGGCGCGTCTTTGAGGGACACGTCCGCGATTTCAACGTCGACCTTGCGCCCACCGTCGGCGTCGGACGTGTACCCGGAGATTTTGCCGCCGAACGCCTCAGCGCCAAAGTTAATCTGGGTGGTGCCGAACAACAGGTGCAATAGAGCGACGCGCGCATGCACGGAATCGATGCGCATGATCTTTGGGCCAGTCGGCTTGGCCGTGGCGTCGTCCGCTGCCGGCGGCGTCGGCGGCGACACGAAATCGACATTTTCCGCTTGGATGCCGCTAAACCAATACGAGCTCAGGTGACCGAGCCGGAGCGTGAGCGGGTTGGGCCCAGTTTGGCCGGCATTGAACTGAGTTTCGATGCGCGTGCGCAAGCGGTCGAACGGAAAGGTCAGGTAGCTGAAGAACAACAGCGCAAACACATAAAACGCGCCGTAGCCAACCCACTTCAGGATGCGCTTGTACTTCTCGCTCACGGCTTGGCCTCACTCGCGCCAGCGTCCGCATCCGCAGCAGCGGCCAGCTTTTTCGGCTTGTCCGGAGCGCTGCTGCGGTCGAAGGCGCTCACCACGATCTCTGCGTCGTATTGGTCGGGCTCGGGGCCACGCTTAGTCAGGTTCAGCGAAGAGATCGTGATCGGGTTGCCCGATTGCTCGATTTTTTCGAGGAATTTGGACAATTTGAGCATGCCCACTTTGTGTAGGGAGAAGCGCGTCGAGCGCTCCATGTACTTCTTGCCGTGGGGGATCGCTTGGCGATCCTGGCTTTCCGGAATCTCGATGCCACCATCGGCAGCCAGACCTGCGAGGAACGGAGCCAATGGCGGGGCAGCCTTGGCGTAGCGCTGAACCGTCGCGGCTTTCTCGACCTGGGCGCGTTGAATCTCATCCACGTTGTCGCTGATGCTGATGGCGGCGTCACGCAGCGCTTGGTTGTCGGCGCGTTTGCCGTGCACGATTGCGGTGAGGCTGATCGGCACGAGCAGCACGATCACGACGGCAAGCGCAATGAGGCCGCCATTCAGAATGCGTTGCTCCCTCGGATCCAAACGGGCGATGCGGTCGGCGATATTCACGGCTTGTCCTCCGCCGGCGCTTGAGCGCTCGACTTGGGCTTCTTCTTCGCGCTCGCATCTTCCGGACACTTGAGCTCGAATTCGAGTTGGTACTTCTGGCGGTTGCCGTTCACTACTTGGCTGACCTTGGCCACCTTGGCATCGGTGATGCAGCGGTTTTTCGCCATTTCACTGGCTACCAACTGGGTATCGGCGGTGGTGCCCGCAATGCCGTTTTCTTTAACGTGGGTATGGTCGACGTCTAGCTCTTCGACGTCGTGCACGACATTCATGGGGATCGCTTCGGATAGCGCGACCATGACGTCGAAGGCATCCGCGTGCGGCATCGGATCAGGCTCGTCTTTGGCCTTGGCGCGTTCGATGGCTTCGTTCACGGCGTCCGGCTCGGTGAGTGCTTCACCCAGCACTTGTTGGCTCTGCGTGGACAACGCTTCGGTGAGCTCTTCGTGCTCTCGTGATAGGGCGTGCAGATCAGCCCAGCTGGCGAACAAAAAGCTGACCAGTGTTGCGGCGCACAAGCCGGCCAAGAGCGGCGCGCGCTCTTTCAAGAAGCTGAAGCCGCGCTGATAGGCGAGCGCGCCGCTGCGCAAGTTGAGATCCACCGGTTTGCCCGAAAGCCCAGCGGCCAGCGCCAAGGCCTTGGCGTAGCGCGGCAATGCCAGGATCGCCTCCGGGCTTGCTTCAAGCTGGAAGGTCGGCAGCGCACGCACTGGAAAGCCCAGCTCTTGGCTGAGGTACTGATCCGCGCCACTGGCACCGGACCCGCCGCCCAGCAAAATCACCGAATCCACCGCTAAATCAGTGGTGGAAAGGAACGCGAGGAAGGTCTGCCGCAGCTCGGCCACGAGCGCTGCCGCCGTTTCCGGCAGGCCCGCTACGCCGCGCGACAGGGTTCTCACGAAGATCGGCTCGCCGTTGGTGATGACGGTCACCTCCGTGCGGCGGCTGCCCAAATCCACGAGCGCGATCGGATTCTTCCCGCGCAGTTCGGCCGAGATCAGCGTCAGGTTCGCGAGCACGAGCGAGCCGCAACCAATACGCTCCGGCTCGCGCCCGATCGCGCGCTTCACCAGCTCGATTCGCTCCGCCACTTGTTCGGTGCGCGCCAGCGCGGCAATCACGTCGATCACGTCTCGCGTGGGCTCGGCGCGGAGCACACGGTAGTCGTAAACGAGCTCGGCAATGTCGACCGGCATGCGCGATTCGAGCTCGAACGGCAAGATGGCATCGATCTGCTTCCGCGCAGTGGGCGGCAACTTGATGCGATGCACGAACGCCGTATCGCCATCGATGGCCGTCGCGACGCCGTCGTTGTGCGGCAGCATGGCGCTGGTGCAAGCTGAAATCGCCTGCTCCAAAGATGCCACCGAATCAATCGCGACCTCGTTGATGGCTTCGATCGCGATGCGCTTGTAGCCGGTCGAGAGCAGTAATGCCCGAACGTGCGTAGAGCCGATGTCGATACCGATGTGACGTGCCATGAGGTTTCTGTTCTAGCGCAGCGCTGAGCCGGTGAGCCGCGTCAATCGACGCGATAGTAGACGACGTTGCCGCCGGGGCTTGGTTTAAGTGCATCGGCGATGCCGGTTTGACCGGTGCCAGAAGCGGCGCCCGTTCCGGTAGGGCCATTCTGAATGCCGGTCGCCGGCGGCGCGACGGCGCTGGCTCCGCCAGTTCCCTGGGCCAAGGCGTCCAGGGCCTTTTTGACTAGATCCTGCGGACTCGGCGCACCGCGAAAATCCACCACGGCATGGATGTGCACCATGCTCTGGCGCTTGCCCGAGCGCACGTAACCCGTCGCATAGATGCTGAACACCTTGCTCTCGGTGGTCACGGCTTTTTGCGTCTCCGCGGCGGAGACCAGGGGGATCGGCTCGATGCCGAGCGCTTTCAAGATGGTAGCTATCGGGCTGCCTCCGCCGCCGAGACCGCCGAGACCGCCGAGGCCGGCCGCCGGCGGCGTCGTGCCCGCTGCGCCGGGAGCCGTTGCGTTGGTTTGCTGAAGCGCGCTCACGAATTCCTGTGCGTTCTTGAACACAGGAAGGCCCGGCAGAAAACTGCGCACCATGGTCAGGGCCATGATGAACTTCTGCGCCTCGTTGGCGTCCGAGCACATGCGCGCCATGTTGTTCGAAGCCTGGCAGACCAAGGCCAACAGGGTTTGCGGGTTGGCCGTGTTGACGTTGACCGCGCCCTGCCCCCACACGGTCACGATGCGCTTGTCCGGGTTATCCGGATCCGGATCGATGAACGTTGACCAAAAATCATCGCTGATGCCTCGCACCCGATGCAGCTCTTGCAAGCTATCGAACGCGGCGTTCTTCCGCGGATATGGCTTCTTCAGCAATTGGTAGAACGAATCCTCCGAGGCCGCTTGAGACGCGGTGGTCGACGTTGGATCGCAGACGGCTTGGTCCTGATCTGGATCGACCCAGTCGATCACCGCTTGGCACACGGCCCGCCTGTCTGTGTACGAATCATCGGCATCGCGCTGCTCGAAGAGCGGGGAATACTGCGGTGAATTGATCAGGCCGATGATTTGCGCAGCCAAGCGGGTTTGGCTAAAAGCGTCGCCGCGCGCAGCAACATTGAAGTTAATCTTCGAGTCTTCATCGATGATCTTCAGCTCGAATCCCGCGCCCTTCAAGCCCAGGTTCTTGCCGAGCTTGGGATCGACGCCGGCCAAGGACGCGAAATTCTCCGCGCCATCCGTGTCGTTGAAAGCGCCCAAAATGCGGTCCGCGTATTCCCAGACGGGCACCTGACGCGGACCACCCACCAACGCGAATACCAGGGCGAGTGAGCGGCGAATCGTCGGCTCCGCGGCGATCAGCAAGCGGGACAGATTGACAGCGCTCCTGGCCGCGTATTCGGCCACCACGGCGTCGCGCGCCGAAAGTGAGCTACCGAACTCCGCCGAGCTTTCGTCCTGAATTTCCGTGAGCATCACGGTCAGCACCGTAAGCGCCGCCAACACCAAGATCAGCGCCATGCCGCGGCGGCGACGGCGCAAGCGCAGCGCGCGGGCGCGCGCCGGTGTCGAGCTAAACTTCGCGCGCTTCATTGCATGATCGCAAAGCTGAGAGCGTTTTGAATCGGCGGCGAAACCTTGGTCACCAAGCGGATCGATTGTTGGCCGCGGGCTGCCCCCTCACGGCTGCCACCATTGAGCACGAGTACGATGCGCACCTGCAATGGTAAGCGGGCTGGCTGCCCAGTCAGCGTCTGCGTCGTATCCCAGGTATCCACCCAGGACCCGGTCAGGGGGTCAAGATACTGTAAATCGAACAGATCGATGTCGGTCGCTAGGACTTCTACGCGGCCCCCCTTGCGCGGCTCGAGATCGAGCGTGGTACTGACGCGCCGCGCGAGATCCGTGACGCCGGACTGCTCTGGATTGGCCGAGCCAAAGTAGGACAGCTCACATTGATCGGAGACGTGTGAGTTGCGATCGAGGCGCCGATTCGAGAACGAATCGAAGTCCACGCGGTCCGCTGGCATGCCGGTGGTACCGACGAACGCAGTTTTCTCCACGAGCAGTTGGGTATTGAGCGGCGTATGCAGCGAAATGAAGGCGCTTTGCAGCTCGCGCGTCATGCGCGCCATGGCCAAGCGACCCTCGCGGTAGCGATCCTCCACGCGCTGAATACCTTCGCGGCTGCGCTTCATGCTCGAGAATGCGCTGTAAATCAGCACGGAGATCAGGGACAAGATCACGATCGCGACTAGCAACTCCACGAGTGTGAAGCCGCGCGTGAAGCGCCGACGGAGCAAGCTAGGCTTCACTTGCCAAGCCCCGTACCCGGGCCGCCGAGTAAACCGCCGAGCGCGCCCAAGCCAGTACCGCCTCCGGTCCCCATGCCCGCAACCGGATCCAGCTGCCCTTGCTGTGGGTTGGTCACGTATTGCGTGACCAAGAGCTCGCGCTTGAATTTGCCTTCTTTGTAGTCGACGGTCACGCTCACTTTCCGAATGCTGGCCTCCAACATCGGTTTGAGGGTCGGATAGACCATGCTCATCATCATGGGCGCGATGCTCATCGGGCTGGCCGCGCCGCCGAGCGTCTTTGCTAAGTCTGTCGGGTTCGCCTTGTCGCCGAGCGCTTGTCCCCCCGGGGCGTTGAGCCCGGTGAGCAGGCCGATGGGACCAAGATCGAGACCGCCGTCGCCCGCGGGAGCGGCGCCGCCATCCACGCCATTCAGGGGCAGCTCGGGCAGCGTGACGCGCTCGATCTTCCAGGAGCAGTGGTAAACGCTTTCGTCCTCTTCACCAGCGCAGCAAGGACCGTCGTCGGTTTCGTCGGTGAGCTGGTACCCGTAGGTCAGGAGCTTCACCTCGATCTCGCTCATTTTGCAGCGCACCAAGTTGGTGGCGACGGTCAGGTGCTCGCCGCGCGCCGCGTTAGTGAACAGACCGACCTGCGAGCCCAATATTACGGTCAGACCCAAGCCCAAGATCGCGATGGCGACCAGCACCTCGAGCAGGGTGAAGCCGCGCTGTGCGGAGCGTGGCGTCATAGCTCGTCCCGCTCGCTGGCCGCCTCACCGTCACTGCGAGGGGGCGGGAGATCGACGCGGCCACGTTCGATTTTCGCACGGCCGGTGAGCCCGCTAACGGTAATGGTCAAGCCCGTGTCGTCCCCGTGCCGCTTCAACTGCACGGAGGCTCGCTCAGTGGTCCCGCCGGGAAAAAAGTACAGGTAGGCGTGCCCGGAAGTGCGCGGTTCATCGTCGTGGTCGGTCTGCACACTGATGAACTCGACCCCCCCGCCGAGCGATCGGGCGAGGCCGGTGTCACCGGCGGCAGAGTTGAACCCCGCAACGGGCCTAAAAGTCGGCCGAGCCGAATGCGGCCCTTCCAGAATGCGCTCCGATTCGGCGTGCGCTTTCTTTTCGAGCTCGTTGGCGGGCGCAGCTCCCGAGCTTGCGTCCTTGGTGTGCTCACGTAAAACGACGCTCGAGCTCGACTCTTCGAGGACTAGCTTGCCGTTGTCGAGATCGAAGGACAACCGCGTCGGTTTGCCCGTCGTACTGGCGCGTGCAATGCCGACGCGCACGCCGCTCACGATGAGCGTGGCGGCCGATTTGAGCCGGCTGCCCTCCAACATGCCTGGCCCCATCAGCACCGAGCCGCCGATCACGGCGATCAGCGCCACGACGATCAACAACTCCACGAGCGTGAGCCCGCGCTGCCTGCGGCGCGCGCGCTGAAGAGCTCTGGGGAGTGCTGTCGCCATGGGCCGGCATTCTCACTGCGTTTCGGCGGGCGTTCCGGCGCCCTTCGGCACCACGATGTCGTCCTTGGTGCCCTTCTTCTTGTCCGGGCCGTTGGA
>JBDTYJ010000154.1:0-12881 GCA_040005755.1 Pseudomonadota bacterium | reverse complement strand
GTGCTCGTCGCTCTGGAGGACTTGCTGTCGGATGACTTCCGGGTCTTGAAGTCGGAGTCAGCGGAGCGTGCGCTGCACTTGGTGGAACAGGACCCGAACATTGCCGTCGTCATTTCAGACCAGCGAATGCCGCGTATGCATGGCGATGAGCTGTTCCGGCGTTTGCGCGCGCGCTACAGCGCAGAGCGCATTCTCTCCACCGGCTACGCTGATCTGAATGCAGTAATTCGTGCCGTAAATGAGGGTCAAATCTTCGCCTACGTCACCAAGCCCTGGGATCCAGAGGATTTACGCGCGAAAATTCAACGCGCGGCCGATCACTTCCGGTTGGCCCGCGCGCTCGAACAAGAGCGCCAGCTGCTGGAAGACTTGATGAACAGTGTGCCAGACGCGATCTACTTCAAAGACACGGGCTTGCGGTTCCAGCGCGTCAATACCGAGTTCGTTTCGTTGTTCGGCGCCGTCCTACCCGGGCCGGTGGTGGGTCATGCGCTGTCGGAGCTTTGGCCGGGCATGACCTCGGTGGCGGATGTCGAGGCCCAAGAGCGTGAGCTGCTCCGAACGAACCAACCCGCGCGTGACTCTGTCAGCAGCTTCACGATCGAGGGTGTGGAACACTGGTTTTCGACCACCAAAGCACCGATTCGTGATCGCTCCGGGCACCCGGTTGGTCTGGTCGGCATCGCTCGTGACATCACCACGCGGAAGCTGCAAGAAGCGCGCATCTCCAGCCTCACCCGTACGTACGGCGTGCTGAGTGGGGTGAACGCGACCATCCTGCGCGTGCATGAACGTGCCGCGCTGCTCGCCGAAACGTGCAATATCGCCTTGTCGGTAGGGGAGTTGGCTCTCGCCGTCGTCACGGGGTTTGAGTCTGCTGCGGGCGGGCAGTTGATCGCTGGCGGCGGCAGCTTCCCGGAGCTGGTGAGCGCCGTATCCGCCTGGCTGGCGGCCGAACGTGAGCGCGCGGGCAGCCTGGTGCAGCGCGCGATCGCCACCGCGCACCCGGTAGTCGTGGCGGATCTTCGAAACGAGGCCAGCACCGGCGCTTTGGGCGCGAGTTTGCTTACTGCGGGCCACCTGGCGCTGGCCGTCGTGCCGGTGTTCGTCTCCGGACGGGTGGATTGCGTGCTCGCTCTGTTCTCCGAACAGCTCGCATTCTTCGACGATGGCCAAATCAAGTTGCTAGCGGAGACCGCCGACAATATCGGCTTCGCCCTGGAGCATTCCGCGCAAGCCGAGCGGCTGGATTTCTTGGCCTACTACGATGACCTGACCCGCCTGGCCAACCGGCGTTTGCTCACGGACCGCCTCGCGCAGCAGCTCGTCGTCTGTGGTGAACAGCGCCTCAAGGTGGCCGTCGTGCTCATCGATGTCGAACGTTTTCGGCAAGTCAATGAGACCTTCGGTCAACGTTCGGGAGACGCCGTGTTGCTGGAAATTGCGCGTCGGATTGCGATCGTGGCTGAGGGCCGCGCGACAATCGCGCGCTTTGGCAGCAATACCTTCGCTGCCGTCCTCGGTCCGATCGAGAACGAAGCGGACGTGGCGCAATGGGTCGAACAAGTGCTGATGGCGCTCGCTCCGTCTGTGACCGTTGCGGATACCGAGCTGCGTTTGGCTGCGCGCGTTGGTATCTCGTTGTTCCCCTCGGACGGACCGGACGCGGACGGCTTGCTCGCCAACGCTGAGGCTGCACTCAAGAACGCGAAGGCCAGCGCGCGGCGCTACTTGTTTTACACCTCCGCCATGAATGGGCGCGTCGCCGAACGGTTGAGCCTGGAAACACGTCTGCGCAAGGCAATCGAGCAGAATGAATTTTTGCTGCACTATCAGCCCAAGGTCGAGCTCAAGACGGGGCGCGTCGTCGGTCTAGAGGCGCTGATTCGTTGGGCGAGTGGCGGGAAGTTGGTTCCGCCAGTGCAGTTCATTCCGCTGCTCGAGGAAACGGGCATGATCGTGGAGGTTGGAACTTGGGTGATCGAGCACGCCGCGGCGCAGTTCAGCGCGTGGCACGAGCGCGGCCTGTTGCCGCCGCGAATTGCTGTGAATGTGTCACCGCTGCAACTCGGCCATCCTGAATTCGTACACTACGTTGAAGGCGTGCTGCGTAAGTACCCGCTGGCGGCTTCGGGTCTGGATCTCGAGATCACCGAAAGCGTCCTGATGGAGGACCTTACTGGAAATACTCACAAGCTTCGCCTCGCAAAGGAAGCGGGCCTCCGGGTGGCAATAGACGATTTCGGAACCGGGTATTCGTCGCTCGGCTACATCAGCCGCCTGCCCATTGACGCGCTCAAGATCGATCGTTCCTTCGTGATTCGTATGAGCGATGACCCGCAGGAAATGTCCATTGTGACGACGATCATTTCACTCGCGCACGCGCTGGATCTCAAGGTGATCGCCGAAGGTGTTGAGACCGCCCTTCAGGCCCAACTGCTGCGTCTGCTCAAGTGTGATCAAATTCAGGGCTACTTGGCGGCCAAGCCGCAGCCGGCCCACGAGGTCGAAGCACTACTATCCACCACCTTCGAGCTCGGGCAGCGCAGCGCTTGAGTGGTATTCGCAGGTGTAAGCCCATGCCGGCACTGACTGTTGCAAAATGGCGGGGTGACCCAGCCGGGAAGGGCTGGCGAAAACCGCCAGGTAGTGGCGCTCCTGTCCCGGGGAGTCTTTCGGAGTATACGTGTACAGCGCGACGAACGTCAGCAGGGAGGTAGTTTGCAAGCCGCAAAAGAACGGGTCCTTCTAGTGGACGATGAGCCACAGATCCTGACCGCGCTCGAGGATCTGCTGAGTGACGATTATACCGTGTTCAAGACCGAAAGTCCGGAGCGCGCGTTGGACTTGGTGCATGAGGAGTTGGACATAGCGGTCGTGATTACGGACCAGCGCATGCCCCGTATGAACGGTGATGAATTCTTGCGCAAGCTCGGCAATGAGAATCACGCGCTGCGCATCATGGTGTCTGGTTACGCGGATTTGCCGGCCGTGCTCCGCGCCGTGAACGAAGGCAAGGTGTACGCCTACGTAACCAAACCCTGGGACGAAGCGGATCTACTGCACAAAGTGCAAACCGCCGCCGAACACTTTCGACTGACGCAAGAGCTCGAGTACGAGCGGCGATTGCTGCGTGATTTGATGGATAACAGCCCGGACGGCATCTATTTCAAAGACGCGGACTTACGCTTCCTGCGCGCTAATACTTCATTCTCTCGCACCATTGGTGCCGTAAATCCTGCCGACCTCGTGGGGCGGCGCTTGTCTGAAATTCTCGCATTCTCAGCGGAGGCGGAGGCCGTGGAGTCAGAGGACAGCCGGGTGCTTCGCGACTGCAAACCCGTGCTTGATGGCGTGCGGCAATATCAGCGCGCTGGGCGCGCCTACTTCCTCTCTGAGACGAAGGCGCCGATCCTCAATCAAGCGGGTAGCGCCGTGGGTGTCGTGGGCATCTCGCGAGATGTCACCGAGCGAGTGACCATCTCCGAGGCGCTGCGCGAGGGTGAAGCGTTGTTACAACAGCAAACGCGGATCTTGAACTCGATTTTGGATGGCATGGGCGACGGTGTGGTGGTGACCGCGCGCGACGGCAGCACGCTCCTGTTCAACAAGGAGGCCAGTCGAGTGCTTGGCGTAAGCGCCCGTGACGTGCCCGCCGAGGATTGGCCACGCACTTACGGGCTTTACCAAAACGACAACACGCTCTTGCCAGCGGCGCAGAATCCGTTGTGCCGCGCCATGGCGGGTGAACCGCTCGTGCAGTTGGAATTGCGGGTGAAGAACGGCGTCGTGCCGGGCGCTATGGTGGCCGTGACCGCAACTCCGTTGCGGGATCCGAGTGGTGTCATCGTCGGCGCGATCGCGCTGCTTCGGGACGTGACGCAGCAAAGAAACCTCGAACAACAACTGGTCCAGTCGCAAAAGATGGAAGCGATCGGGCAGCTGGCCGGGGGCGTCGCGCACGACTTCAACAACCTACTGACGGTCATCGTTGGTTGCGGTGAGCTTGCGCTGGAGGATTTCGATCCGACGGACGCGCGCCGCATCAACGTGGTCGAGGTGCTGGCCGCTGCGCGTCACGCGACCTTGCTCACGCAGCAGCTACTCGCCTTCAGCCGTCGCCAGATCGTGCAGCCGAAGGCGTTGCAGTTGAATGAGGTCGTGGCCGGAATGAACAATCTGCTGGGTCGTCTGATCGGTACCCACATCGACCTGAGTACGGTGCTGGCTCCGGACCTCAGCTTGGTGACGGCGGATCAAAGTCAGCTGGAACAAGTCGTGCTCAACCTGGTTGTCAACGCGCGGGACGCAATGCCTGATGGCGGGTTGCTCCGGGTCGAGACTGAGGAGTTAGTGCTCAACGAAGCAGCGGCGGCGGAGTGGGGCGCGCCTCCCGGCCGCTACGCGGCGCTAACCGTCACCGATACCGGCACTGGCATGTCCGAGGAGACGCGCAAGCGGTTGTTCGAACCGTTTTTCACCACCAAAGAAGTGGGCAAGGGCACGGGGCTCGGGCTTTCAACCGTATACGGCATTGTGCGGCAGAGCCGAGGCTTCATTGGCGTGAACAGCGCACCCGGTCAGGGCACGGAATTTCGCATCTTGCTGCCCCGCGCGACGCACAACGATCGCACGAAGCCCAGCGTGCCCGCGCCCGGAGGCGCCCGAGCGACCCTCGGTAACGTGCTGCTCATCGATAGCGACGAGGCCGTGCGCAAGATCACCGCGCGCATGTTGCGCTCGGAGGGCCACCGCGTGGTCGAAAGCTCCAACCTGAACGACGCTCGCCGCGCGCTCGCGGGACACGAGCCTGTGGATCTCGTGCTTACTGATCTCGGACTCGTAGGCCCCGCGTTCGCCGAGGAGGTTTCCGTCATGCGGAGGGACGCACGCGTTCTGTTCATGACGGGTGGCGGGCCGGCAATGAAGGAATTGGCCGACCGGGGCTATCCAGTGCTCGCGCCCGGCCTCGATAGCGCCCTGCTCTCCAAGCCTTTCTCGCGTGCGCAGCTACTGCAGAAGGTGCAAGAACTGCTACGGGGAGGCGAGCGGGAGCCGCATGCAGGCTAGGGCGTCTGAGCCGTCCGTGGCGCAGGCTCACCAGAATGCGCTGCTGTGCCACGTGGGCTCGTTCGTGTGCGGGCTACCCCTGTTGCACGTCATCGAAACCATGCGCCCTCTCGCGCTTTCTCCGTTCGAAGGCATGCCACCTTTCGTGAGTGGCCTGTCCGTCATTCGGGGGGTGCCAGTGCCGGTGGTCGATCTCGGCCGTTTGCTCGCGAATGAACGAAGCGCAAAACGCGAGCGTTGGGTGTTGGCGCGTGCCGAGGGGCGGCAAGTTGCGCTCGCCGTCGAGCGAGTGATTGGGCTCTGCAGCTTGCCGGCGCCAGCATTGAGCGCGCTGCCGTCGTTGTTGGGTGAGGCTAGCGCGGAGTTCGTGTCTCGTGTCGGGTCGCTCGACGCGCGCTTGTTGATCGTGCTGGAAAGCGCTCGGGTTTTGCCGGAGTCCATCCGGGGCGGGCTGCCGATCGGCGGTGCGGAGGCGTGACCCTTGCGCTGTCGTCCGCGGACATTGATCGGTTTCGCGGCGCCGTTGCGCAGCGGCTCGGGATCTGGTTCGAGGATCAAAAGTTCGATTATCTGGCAGGTATCCTGGAGCGTCGGATAGAAGCGACGGCGGAGCTGCCGGCCCGCTACTTGGACGCGCTCGAAAAGCCCCCTCACGCGCACGCTGAGCTGCGCGAGATTGCCCGCGAGCTGACTGTCGGAGAAACCTACTTTTTTCGACACATCGACCAGTTCCGCGCCTTCAGTGAAGTGGCGCTGCCGTCGCGCCTGGCCGCGCGTGCGGTCACCAAGCAACTCCGCATCTTGTCCGCGGGCTGCTCCTCCGGGGAAGAGGCCTACACGCTCTCCATTCTCACGCGCGAGGCGCTGACCGAGCCCGGTTGGGAGGTCAGTATCGAGGGGGTCGACGTGAATCCGAACGCAGTGGCGCGCGCACGCCGAGCGCGCTACTCGCAATGGTCGTTGCGTGAGACGCCTGCGCCCGTGCAAGAGCGCTACTTCGAGACCGACGGCCGAGAGTTCATCCTGTCGAAGGCCGTTCAGAGCGGGGTTCGCTTCGAGGAAGGAAACCTCGTGGCCGATGATTCCTGGGCGCCCGAGACGTTCGACGTGATCTTTTGTCGCAACGTGCTGATGTACTTCACGGAAGAGAATGCGCGCCGAGTCGTGGGGCGCTTCTCGCGCGCCCTGGTTCCGGGGGGCTTCTTGTTCCTGGGGCACGCCGAGAACCTGCGCGGCCTATCGCAGGATTTCGAGCTCTTCCACACGCACGCTACTTTCTACTATCAACGCCGCAGTGGCCTTGCGCGGTCGAATGGGGCGGCGGTTGTGCCCCAGCCGGCGCCGCTCCACGCGCCGCGCTCCGCGTTGGCGCTGGATTGGGCCAGCACCTGGCTCGAAACGGTGCAGCGCTCGTCGGATCGTATCCGGGCGCTCACCGAGCCACCCGTGGCCGAACCAGTCCCAGTAGTTCCGCTCGCGCCGCGCTTGGATCTGAGTCTGGCGCTAGAATTACTGTCGCACGAGCGCTTTGCGGAGGCGCTTGAGGTGCTCACGAAGATGCCCGCGACGTCCGCGCAAGATGCGGACGCCGTGTTGCTTCGCGCGGCGCTGCTCACGCACTGCGGGCAGCTTTCGGCTGCGGAATCCGCTTGCGCCGAGTTGCTCGCCCTCGACGGCCTGAATTGCGGCGCTCACTACTTGCTCGCCCTATGCCGCGAGCGCCAAGGCGATACGCGCGCGGCCATCGAGCACTCGCAAATCGCGAGCTATTTGGAGCCGTCCTTCGCGATGCCGCACTTGCACCTCGGGCTCATGGCCCGCCGCCTGGGCGAGCGTGAAACTGCGCAGCGTGAGCTGAGCCAGGCGGCGCTCTTGCTGCAGCGCGAAGAGCCTTCACGCTTGCTCTTGTTCGGTGGCGGCTTCAGCCGCGAGGGTCTGGCTACGCTGTGCCATTCGGAGTTGAGCCGCCTGCGAGGAATGCAATGACCAATTCGCGTCCAGCTGAACAGAAGGCGTTGTCGCTGCGTGAAGCATTCGATCAATCCTTTGTCGAGGCGGTCGCTGGCGAGCGACCCGATGAGTTGGATTTTTTGGAGGTGCGGGTCGCTGGCGATCCGTATGCGTTGCGTGTCTCGGAGGTCCAAAGCTTACACGCCAGCCGGCGCATCGTGGCGGCGCCCAGTCAACTCCCCGAGCTGCTCGGAATGTCGGGTTTTAGAGGAGTCTTGACGCCGGTTTACGATCTGGCCCGGCTGCTCGGGTATGGCGCGGAGCCGGCAGCCAAATGGCTGGTCGTGGCGCGAAATAGCTCCCCGATCGCGTTCGCGTTCGGGGGCTTTGAATCGCACCTGCGGGTGGTGCTTGACCGGGTGTCAGCCGCCGCGCTCGATAGCAGCGGGGCGGTCCGTGGCGCTGTTCAGCGCGGCGGGACCGCGCTGCCGCTGCTTCATTTGCCCTCGCTCGTCGCGGGGATTGCCCAACGGATCAAGGCCTTCGGGTCGACGCAGGAACAGTGAGGGATGAGCATGAATTGGACTTTCGGACGAAAGCTAACGCTTGGTTTTGCGATCGCTGTTCTGGCCTTGTTGGTCGTCGGGTTCTCGGGCTACCGCAGTACGGTGCACTTGATCGAAAACGATCAGTTGGTGACGCATACGTACGAGGTGCGCACGAAGCTTGCTGACCTGATCTCGTCCCTCAAGGACGCTGAAACCGGGCAGCGAGGCTTCGTGATCACCGGTGAGGAAAATTTCCTTGAACCATACCGCGCAGCATTGCCGGACATCGCCAAAACGCTCGCGGATCTCCGAACGCTGACGGCCGACAACGACGTTCAGCAGCGTCGTCTAAACACCTTGCAGCCGCTGATCGAAACGAAGCTGGCCGACACGAAGGGCTTCGTGGAACTGCGTCGCAGCGCGGGCCTCGAGCTCGCGGTAAAGGCCGTGGCCCGCGGCGAGGGAAAGGTGGCGATGGACCAGGTCCGCCGCGTGATAGCGGAAATGGACGAGGATGAGGCAGGCTTGCTCAAGCACCGAAACGCCGAGTCAGAAGCGAGCTCAGAAGCCACCAAGTCGGTCATTCTATGGGGTAGCCTGCTGGGGGGGGGGCTGGTCGTGCTCGCCGGTGCGCTGATCTCGCGTTCGCTGGCTGCGCAAGTGGGAGCCGCGGTGCATCACATTCAAAGCTCTTCCGCAGAACTGCAGACCGCGTCCAATCAGCAGGCGACCGGCGCCAAGGAGCAGGCCAGCGCGATGAGTGAAATTTCGACCACCATCAATGAACTCTTGGCGACCTCCCGGCAAATCGCCGAGAGCGCCCGGCGCGTGGCAGAGGTCGCTGATCAGACGGCAAAAGCCGCTCGCTTGGGTGATTCCACGGTCGAGCGCGGTCACGAATCGATCAGCGGCATCCGTCGCCAGGTCGATGTGATCGTGCATCACATGCTCGATCTGGGGAAGAAGTCGCAGCAAATCGGCTCGGTGCTCGAGATTGTTTCCGAGCTTGCCGAGCAAACGAACATCTTGGCCATCAACGCGTCCATCGAGGCGGCGGGCGCGGGGGAAGCCGGCCGTCGTTTTGGCGTGGTCGCGGATGAAATTCGCAAGCTGGCCGATCGCGTCGGCGGTTCCACGAAGGAGATCCGCGGTCTGATCGACGACGTGCGCAGCGCGGTCAACACCACGGTCATGACCACCGAAAGCGGATCGAAAGCAGTGGAGGCCGGCGCGGAACAATTCGGGCGGGTAGCCGCCGCCTTCGGCCAAATCAGCAGCCAGGTCGCGACCACCACGGATGCCGCCAAGGAAATCGAGCTTTCGACCAAGCAGCAGGCCACGGCGGTCGAACAGGTGAACGTGGCCATTACCAATGTGTCGCAGGCGACCAAAGAAACCGAAGTCAGCACGAGCCAGACTCTACGCACGGCCTCTGAGTTGTCGCACCTCTCGCGCGAGCTGCTGCGCATCGTGCAGCCGCAGGTCGAGAGCGCCGGACGCCAACATTCGAGCAACTGAAGCATGGCAGCCGCGGACCCGTACAAGTACTTCCGCGTCGAAGCCGGAGAAATCCTGGAGCAGCTCCAGCAAGGGCTCTTGGACCTGGAAAAGGCGACGCCTGCGCCGGGAATCATCCCTAAATTACTGAGGCTCGCGCACACGCTGAAGGGAGCGGCGCGCGTGGTCAAGCAAACGGGCATGGCGGACCTGTCACACGCCGTGGAAGACTTGCTGGTGCCGCTACGACAAGCCGACGCGCCCATCGCCCCGAGCGTGATCCAAGCCTCACTACAGCACGTCGACGCAATGCGCGTGCAGTTGCTGGCCCTCGCAACACCGAATGCGGGCGCCCCAAACGCCTCGGGCACGGCCCCGCTCACTACAACCCAGGCTGGGGAAACGCCGTTTTGGGCCGCCAGAAGCAACGTCCAGGATCTGGACGTGTTGATGGACGGCATCGGCGAACTGAACGTGCGAATTGGTGGCGTGCGCGGGTTGGGCCGCGGCCTGGAACGCGCAAAGAGTCTTGCTGAGTTGATTGGTGACCAACTCGCGGCGCGGCGCGGCGCGCAAAGCAATGAGGGCGAGCGTGCCAAGCTGCGCGCCCTCGCAGCTGAGCTGGAGTCCGTCCTGGCGATCACCGAGCGCGAGCTCTCGACCAGCGTCGAGCAAGCCGCGCGCGAGCTCGGGCAGGTCCGCGACGCAGCTGAACGCCTGCGTCTCGTGCCTGTCGATCTGCTGTGGAGCTCACTCGAGCGTACGGCCCGCGATGCAGCGCTCAGCCTGGGAAAGCGAGTCAGCTTCGAGACGCATGGCGGGGATGTGCGCTTGGAGGCCGAGCTTTTGACGCAGGTGCAGCGCGCGCTACTCCAGGCAGTGCGCAACGCGGTGGCGCACGGGATCGAAACACCGAGTGAGCGCGCTGCGCTAGGCAAGCCGCCCACCGGCACGATCTCCATTGCGGTGTCTCGGCGGCATCAACAAGTCGTATTTTCGTGTACGGATGACGGCCGCGGGCTGGATTTGGAGGCCATTCGCCGGAGCGCGGAGCAACGCGGAATCGCGCCAGCAGAGCTTGCCGGTATGAACATGGACGCGCTGGCCAAACTGCTGTTCCGCGGCGGGATCAGCACTTCGCGCGCGGTCACCGCAGTGGCCGGGCGCGGCATCGGCCTAGACCTGATTCGAGAGACGGCTGAAAGGCTGGGCGGGGCGGTGACCCTGCGAGAGGGTGCGCAAAGCGGCGCGGTGATCTCGATTGCCGTGCCGGTGTCGTTATCTGCTCTGTCCGCGTTGCTGGCGGAGGCGGCTGGACAGGTTGTTGCGGTGCCGCTCCACGCGGTGCGCGGCACGGCTCGTCAAATGCCGGAGGACATCGCGCACTCCGCAGAGGGCGAGAGCGTGCTTGTCGAAGGCAAAGTGGTCCCATACACGAGCCTCGCTCGTCTGCTCAATACGTCAGGCGCGGACACAGAGCGGCCCAGCCGTGCCTCGGTGTGGGTTGAAGCGGAGGGCGGGGTGGTCGCCTTGGGCGTGGAGCGCTTGCTCGGCATCGAGAGCATCGTGGCGCGTAGTTTACCTGAGTTGTCATTGCTTTCGGCGGTCGTGTCCGGCGCGGCGTTCGACGCAGCGGGCAACCCGCGGCTAGTGCTGAGCCCCGAAGGTTTGGTGAATGCCGCCCGCGGCATTGCTGCCGCGCCGCGCGTTGCGCCGGTGCGGCACGCGCCCATCCTGGTAATTGACGATTCACTCACGACACGCATGCTCGAACAGGCCATTTTGGAGTCCGCGGGCTACGAGGTGGACCTCGCAATCTCCGGCGAAGAGGGCATGGAGAAGGCTCGCCGGCGCAAATACGGCCTGTTCTTGGTGGACGTGGAAATGCCGGGCATGGACGGTTTCACTTTCATCGAGCGCACCCGGAGCGATCCTGATTTGCGGCAAACACCGGCTATTTTGGTTACTTCTCGCGCGTCGCCAGCCGACGTTCAGCGCGGGCGTGACGTGGGAGCGCTCGCGCACATCGAGAAACGTGAGTTCAATCAGACGGATCTGCTGGAGCGGATCCGCAAGCTGGTGACTTGAGCATGGCAAAGATCCGCGTGCTGGTCATCGAGGACTCACTGACGGTGCGTAAGCGCCTCGTCGAGGTAATTGGAACCGACTCTGAGCTAGAGGTCGTGGCCGAGACGGACAACGGGCGTAGCGGTGTGGACTTGTGCCGCACGCTGCGGCCCGACGTGATCACGCTGGACATGCATTTGCCCGTCATGGACGGCGTGAGCGCGACCGAGCACATCATGGCCCACTTCCCGACGCCGATCTTAATCGTGTCTTCTTCCACCAATCGGGGCGACTTGTTCAAGACGTACGATGCGCTCGCCGCGGGCGCTGTGGACATCCTGGAAAAGCCCGACGGCAAAGAGGCGGACGGCGTCTGGGAAAAGCGATTTTTGTCGGCAATTAAGCTAGTCTCTCGGATCCGCGTGATCACACACATTCGCGGCAGGTTGGGCAGCGTAGGTCGCGTGCCCGTGTCAGTCGAGGCCCTTACTGTGCCGCCGAAGCTCACGGGTCAACGCGCATCCGTCGTTGCGTTAGGAGCATCGACCGGTGGCCCAGGCGCATTGGTGGACGTGCTACGCTTGATTCCCAACGGTCTGCCGGCCGCCATCCTGGTGGTCTTGCACCTCGATGAGCTGTTCAGCTCGGCGTTTGCGGATTGGCTGGCAGCGCAGACCGGGCATTCAGTGAACTATGCCCGCGGCGGAGAGCTGCTCGCGTCCGCCCGTGGGCGTGTTTTGATGGCGCGCCCTGGGCAGCACCTGGAGGTGCGTGGCGGCGTACTCCGGCTCTCGTCGGAGCCCGAACGCAACTATTGTCGACCATCGGTGGACGTGCTGTTCGAATCGTTGGCGGCGGATTGCGCGCCAGCCGTCGTGGCTTGCTTGCTCACCGGCATGGGAAAGGACGGCGCGGCGGGGCTGCTCGCGCTGCGCCGTGCCGGCGCACAGACCATCGCCCAGGATGAGGCGACGAGCGTGATTTACGGCATGCCACGTGAAGCGGTGTTGCTCGGTGCAGCCGAACGCATCCTACCTTTGGGGGAAATCGGCCTGGCGTTGGCGCGTTCGACCGGCAAGGACGGAGCAGCGTGAAGGCGCCGTTCCCGCTAACCGCAGCCGCACCAAAGCCCACGATCCTGATCGTGGACGACAGCCTCACCGTGCGGATGGATCTGTGCGACGCCTTCGAGGCCGCGGGCTTTCGCGTGGTGTTGGCCGCTACGGTCGCCGAAGGCCGAAGCGCGTTGCAACGCGAGCCGGTGCTGGCCGTGATCCTGGACGTGATCCTACCCGACGAAGACGGCACCGAGCTGTTGCGAGAGGTGCGTGCCGGTCAGAACGCGCGCTCGCCATTCGTGCTTCTGCTCTCGTCCGAGGCGGACGTGCGCGACCGCATCCGAGGCATTCGCGTGGGCGCGGACGACTACGTCGGGAAGCCTTACGACACCAGCTACGTGATCGCGCGCGTGCGCGAGCTGCTGCGCGGTCGCCGCCCGAGCGACAGCGACGCGCGGCAAACGATCCTCGTCATTGACGACAGTAGCACTTTTCGTGCGGAATTGGCCGAGGCCCTCGAACGCGCAAACTACGCGGTGGTCACCGCGCCTGATGGCGAAGATGGCTTGCGCATCGCCGACAACATTCGGCCTACCGCGATTCTCGTCGACAGCGTAATGCCGGGCATCGACGGCGGCACCGTCATTCGCAGAATTCGGCTAGACGCGGCGTTGCGCGCAACGCCTTGCGT
>JBDTYJ010000153.1:0-12899 GCA_040005755.1 Pseudomonadota bacterium | reverse complement strand
AGGATGCCGGTGAGCACCGGGCCGGTGCAAGGCGCGGCGATCAGCGCGCAGGCCATGCCCAGCAAAAAGCCGCCCTTGTAGCCAATGCCGCCCATCACCGCGAGGCGATTGGTGAGCGCTGACGGCAAGGCGAACTCGAACGCGCCGAACATGGCGCTGGCCAAGACCAAGAACATGGCCGCGATGCCGAGCACGACCACGCGGTTTTGCAGCAGCGAGCCGAAGATGGCGCCGCTCATGCCGGCACTGACGCCGAGTGGCACCAACATCGCGATGATGCCGAGCACGAACGAAGCCGACAGCGCCGCGCCCGCCAGACGGCTCTTCGCCTGCGAGGCGCCGAAGATACTGACCGTGACCGCGACCATGGGGTACACGCAGGGCGTTAAACTGACCACGAAGCCGCCCGCAAACGCGGCCAGCGCCGCGTAAATGGGCCCCTTTTCTACGGCCCGCGTGAAGGCGTCGCTGCCTTCGGGCGCCGCCTGCGCAAGGCTGGGCCAAAGCAGGCAGAGCAGCACCAACAGAGCAGGCAGCGTTAAACCGAGCCAAACTCGAGCATCACGGCAGGCGTTGCGAAAAGTCTTCACGTTCTAGGTACCTGTTGCCTGTACTGCCAGAGCAAGCGGAAGGTTTCAATTCCGGCGCGCCGAGCAAAGCAAGCTAGCATCAGGCGGCGCCGCGTTGGCGAGGGCGCATCGGGCGCATGGCGCCCAATAGCTGCCGCGCATGGGCAATTTCCCCGGACAAAGCGACTTCTAGCGCGACCCGCCCGCTCGTGGTGCGTTTGATGAAGAGACGCAGGTATTGGCGCGCCGCAGCATAGTCACCGGTAACGCACGCGAGCTCCCCGAGTACGAATTGGCCGTAGCCTTGACCGCAGGGCGCCTCGGCCAAGCGTTCGCGCAGGCCCGTGAGGTCCGGGCACGCTTCCCCGGTGGCGCGCCGGGCCAGCGCGGCCTGCGCTAGATACAGAGGCCGCTCGGTGGTGCCCCAGCGGTGCGCGCGCATCAGGGCGCCCGCGGCTTCACGATGATGGCCCATGAGGTAAAGCACGCTGCCCAGTGTCCAAAGGTGGAAGGCGCGCCTGGCGGGCGGGCTCACCCGACTCGCCAAGCGCAGGTGCTCGACAGCCTTCTCCCGCTCTTGCAGACCGAGGCAGGCGCGGGCGGCATCTTGGCGGGCGACGTCCGGCATGATGTCGGCTTGGATCATTTGCTCGGCGGCCACCAATGCCTCGGCGAAACGCCGCCCTTCCATATGCGAGAGGTACAGCTGGCGCAGCAGCAGGGCGCGCGTGGTGCGGTCTACCCCCGTGCTCGACGCAAGCCCGCGCTGGGCGTATTTGGCGCGGGTGCCGGAAGTGCGAGCGAGCGTTGCCTTCCGAAGCAGGAGCTCCGGAGATGGCCCCGGGGCGCTGCTCACGCGAGTCCTAGGCATGCTCTAGAGAAGTTAGCAGCACCTGTACACACGTCCAGATTTCGGCACTTTTGCCGGGGCCTGCCCGCTGGTGGCGGGAGCCCAGCCGGCTTCAAATCCGGAGTTGCCCTGGGCGCTGGAAGCGGGCAAAAGCCACGACAAGGCATGCGCTCGCTTCGTTTTCTTCTCGTTGTCCCGGCGGCTCTCGCGGTCAGCCTCGCCCTGATTGGCTGCGGGCACCCGGCCTCAGACAAAGAGTGCCGGGAAATTGTCGAGCGAATCGCCACCTTGGAGATCGAAAAGAGCACCGGCACCAGCGACTCCAAGAGCGTCGGCGAACAGGTCGACGAGACGGAGAGAGCGCTGGCCAGCAACACGCTCAAAGATTGCGTGGGCAAGCGCATCACGGAGCGAGCCATGACCTGCGTCCGCGGCGCCAAGACCTCGCAGCAGATCGTCGACGACTGCTTCAAATGAACGCGGCGTGGGCGCTCGGGGTCGTGCTGCTCGGCTGCGTGCCGCTGCTCAGCGCGTGCGGCAAGCCGCCCTCCCCCGCCGAGTGCGACACCTTGCTGGAGCACTACGTGGAGCTGCTGGTGCATTCGGATCGCCCCGGCACCAATGCGGCCGACCTGCACAAGCTGCAGCTCCAAGCGCGCGAAAAGGTCAAAGACGACCCAGAGTTTCAGGCCTGCAGTGAGCGCGTGTCGCGGCGCGCGTACGACTGCGCGATGAACGCCTCGAATGCTGATTTACTCGAGCAGTGCTTGCTGTAGCGCGACCTCAGCTCTCGCCCGCCGCGCGCCGGCCCCGTGTACACCCGCGATTGAACCGGCAGGCGAGCTCACAGATATTTGGACAGCGCGGCAACGGCGCGGGCGACATCAGGGCGCGCGCTCATGAAGCCTGCGTAGGGGTCGCCGACCTCTTGCACGCGACCGGGCATCGTCAACATGCTGAAGCGCGAGGCATCGAGCGCAACGTGCAGCTCTTGCCATTCGATGGGCGCTGATACGGTGGCGCCGGGATAGGCGCGCACCGAATACGGCGCCACAATCGTGCGCGAGGGCCCGGTTTGCCCGGTGTCCACGTACACACGCGAGCCGCGCTGATTTACGCGCCGCTCCATCGTAGCAATCGTCGAATTCTTGTCCGTCACCAGGCGCCCTAAGAGCTCGACCAGCAGCTTTGCCGCGTCGTAATTCACCCCGGGGCCCATCGGCACCAGCACGTGCAAGCCCTTTTGCCCGGAAGTCTTGGGAAAGCCGACCAAACCAACGTCGTCCAAGATCACGCGCAAATCCAGGGCCAAGCGCACGGCATCCGCGAACGGGCGCTCACCGATATCGAAGTCGAGCGTGATGAAATCACACTGATCCAGCGACCCGCGTTGGGCGGCGAGCACGTGCAGCGGAATGCAGCCCAAATTCGCGATGTGTACCAGCGCATCCACGCTATCTACCAAGAACAGGGTCTTCTTCTGCGCGCTCGGATCTTCTTCATCGACCAGTTCGATGCGCTCGATCCAATCCGGCGTGCCGACCGGCACGTTCCATTGGTAGAAGTGCTTGCCGGCGATGCCATCCGGGTAACGCACGAGCACCACGGGGCGCTCATGCAAGAAGGGCAACATGACCTCGGCGATGGACGCGTAATACGCGCACAAATCCCCTTTGCTGAAGCCTTCCGCGGGCCAAAACACTTTGCTGGGGTTGGTGATCGCGACCCGGCCGCTCGGGTTATCCAGCGGGCGCTGCAGCGCTTCGACCGGCGCAGCAACGGGCGGTACGTCTTCGATCAATTCGCTGGGCGGCGCGGCCCGGCAGTCACGCGCTGCAATGTCCGCGCGCAAGCCACGGAACACCGGCGCGCGCAGGCGCGGGTCGCCCTCCGTGAAACCCAAGAAGCGCACCGTGGCGACCAGCTCCGGGCGAACCCAAAGGGCACCTTTTGCGTCCTCGGGCGGCGTGCCACTGGCGGGGAATTCATCCACCTGCAGGCCTTGTAGCGTGTGTTCGAGCGAGCTCAGCGTGGCGGCATCGAGCCCACTGCCCACCCGCCCCCTATAAATAAGGCGCTCGCCCGAGTAGCTGGCAACGCACAGCGCACCCAATGGCGCACGCGCACCTTTGCCGCGCAAGAAGCCGATGACGACGAACTCGTCGTCACGCTCGGTCTTGACCTTAACCCAATCCTCCGTGCGCTTGGGCCCGTGACGATACGGCGAAGCGGCGCGCTTGGCCACGACGCCTTCCAAGCGCTGCGCGCGGCACAAGTCGAACAAAGCTTGTCCGTTGCCTTCCAAGTGATCCAAAGCGCGCACGTACCCGCGACCTTTGACCAGCTTCATGAGCAGCGCTTTGCGCGCGGTCAGCGGCAGACCGCGCAGATCGAAGTCGTTCAACGCCAGCAAGTCGAACGCCAGGTAGCTGACCGGCACTTCATTCATTGCGGCGCGCACGTCCAAGGGGCGTTCGGCGTGAATGCGCGGCGCGATGCGCTGAAAGCTCGGCCTGCCTTCGCCGTCGAACGCGACGACCTCGCCGTCTAGCACCACGCGCTCGGGCGCCAAGGCAGCGACTGCCCGCGCGATTTCTGGGTAGCTGGAGCTTGCCGCGCGGCCATTGCGGTAGCGCAGCGCGACCGCGCGTGCGTGCTTATCCGCCACGATGCGCACGCCGTCGATCTTCAGCTCGTAAATGCGCGAGGCGTCGTTCAGATCGGCACCGCTGAGCGCGCACAGCATCGGCGTCGCGTGGCTGACCTCCACAGGCCCGCGCAAGGCACCCAGCGCCTCGGCCTCCGCTTCCAACTCAGCCACTACCCGCTTTCGGTCCGCCATTTCGGCGACGGTTAACCCCGACATCACCGAGTGCGGTTGCACAGCCAAGATGTCGCCCGGCGGATGCGCGAAAGCGTCTTGCTTCTTGATCAAGAGCCACTCATTGGCCTTCTTGTCGCCAGGCCCGTTGGCTTTGCGACGGCCGGTCGCGACGAGCGCAAAGCGCCCATGGAGCTTGAAGCCGTCGAGCTCGAAATCGAGCTTACCAAGTTCCAAGCCGCGCTCGGCACTGGTTTCCAGGTAACGAATGCGGCCGACGTCCCACACAATCATCGCGCCCGCGCCGTAGTTTCCTTCCGGAATCACCTCTTCGAACTCCAGGTATTCCAGCGGGTGATCCTCGGTCAACACCGCGAGCTTCTTATCGCCGGCCTCGAGGCTCGGGCCGCGCGGCACCGCAAAGCTCTTGAGGGTACCGCCGATCTGCAAGCGGACGTCGTAGTGGGGGCGCGTCGCGTCGTGCAGATGCACGACGAAGCGACCCGTGCGCGTCTCGCGCGTAGCGGGCTTATGCTCCGAACCGAACGGCTCGTTCGTACTGAGCGGATCGCGCTTCTCGCGATAGCGAGTGAGCGCGTCGTCCCCTTTGGGCGCCAAGGGAGCCACTAGCGCGCCGGATTTCGGCTTGGCTGCCGTCTTTTTCAAGCGTTCACCGGAGGCCGATTGTAGCCTAGAGCCGGTGAAGTTCCCAGTCACGCTCGCCATCCGAGCACTGCGCGCGGCACAGGTCGGCTTTGAGCCGCATCTCTTTCCCTTCGAGCTGCACGGCGGCACGCCCCACTCCATGCACGGCGACCGTGAAGTTGCCGGCACACGTTTGGATTGGGTGGGGCAATTCAAGGACTTCGAGCGCGCCAAGGAGCGACTGAAATGGGTAAGTCGCGCGCAGACCTGCGTGAAGCCATCGTGCTCGGCGCGGCCAAGCGACTCAGACCGAAGCTGATGACCGTCGCCACGATGATCATCGGCCTAGTCCCAGTGCTGTGGAGCACGGGCACTGGCGCGGATGTGATGAAGCGCATCCCAGCACCCATGGTGGGCGGGCTCGTCACTTCGTTCCTCCTGGAGTTGACCGTGTATCCGGCTATTTTCGCGATTTGGAAAGGCCGCGGCTTGCCGAGCATTGCTGCGGGCCTCCCGCCGATCGCCGGAGGAACTACTTGCTGAAGGCTCAGCAGGTTGAGCTCTCGCGTAGCTACCCGTGACGCTTCGCGACGCTCAGGAGGCGCGCCAGGAAAGTTCCCTGCCGGCTCCTGCGGTGCACTTCCGAAAGCAAATCAAACGCGACCTTCCCGCGCTTGGTGTTCGAAAGCAGCACGCCATCGCACGTCGTGATCGGCGTCGCACCCCAGCGGGTCTTTGAAACGTCAGTGCCCGGGGAAAGGTTCACTAAGCGAACCTGGTGCTCAATGGCCCATTTGATTGATTCAGCCACGGTCGTCGTCATGACGCTGAAGTCACCCCAATCCGGCTCGTACCCGGAAAAGTACAGGTAAAGCTCATCACCCATGAGGAACCCCACGCGCGAGGCGACGACGTTACCCGCAATCTGCAACTGAAAAACGCGAAGCTCCGTTGTTGCCCCGGAGCGCGCCGCCAAGTCCAACAGAAATTTGCGGGAATGGGGCGTCGCGAACACGTCTTGGTGACGCACCAACTGCGACGCGCTGGCTCGGCGCTGGTGCAACGCAAAGAACTGATTGAGCGCCGCCGGCAGCTCGCTTGGCCGCTCGACGACGCGGAACTGGAAGTGATGGCCGGCGCGCTTCAGTGAATTGTAACACTTGCGCAGTGACTCCTTGATGTTGCGCGAGCGACTCGCGCGAAAGTCATCCCACGAGCCCGGCAACGGCAGTACGTAGTCGGTGTTCTCGCGGCGCCATTCGAAGTTGGGGTGCTTGCTCAACGCCGCATGGGCCTCGCTGCCCTTGCGCACGCCATCCCACACCAGCCAATCCCATTCATGGCTGTGCTCGAACAAACGGGTGAGCAGCGCAGCCGTAGCGGCCGCCTCGTCTTCGGGCGCGCAGACCAGGCCGCGTAGCTCGGTCACGTTTTTGTCTGCGCCGAAGAACGCGATGTTGCGACAGCGCAAGGGACCATGCGCGGGCCGCTCCGTGACCAGCAAGGGAGCCAGGGCGACTAGCGCGCCGTGCTCGTTGCGGACGGCGTGCACATAAAACTCATCGCGAACGAACAGCCGATTCTCGCGATAATGCCGCCACCACAAGGTGAGCCAATCAGGCGTCGCGAACGGCAAGCGTGGTCGCATTTGGGCTGCCAACCGCGTGCACTCGTCCGCCAATGACCGGAGCGCTTCCGGGCTCGTCAGGCGCTGCACGCTCAGCTTCACGGATGTCGCGCTAGTCACTAGAACGCAGCGACCCGCAGGCGAATCGCAACCACCAAGCCAACAAACACTCCCTTTCGACGCACCACACGCCGGCCGGACCACTATTTCGAGACCTCGCAGTGAAGCACGTCCGACCGGAAAATCCCGCCAAAATCAACTCCACTCGCGAGCCAGCTTTGCCGGCGAGGCCGAGCTTGCGATTTGGCGGCTCATCCGGGAGTTTCGCTGGCGTTTCCCTGGTCGTAAGGGGCTAAGTTACAAACTGTGACCGCGGCTGCGCGCCCCCGCCGCTCGACGACACGGCGTGCGCGCGGCCACGCGCACGCCGCCCCGCGGACGATGACCGGTGCGTGACGTCGCGTGTCACCTCGAGACAACGTGTCGGCCGGCGCGTGACTCCTGAGTCCGTGGTTGTCACGATACCCCGCGGGTCCTGTGCGCTTGTTCAGCGGAGCCGTGATCTAGGCCGAAGTCTTGCTCATCGGTAATGCGCGCGCGTTACCATGTCGATCATGGCAGCGCGCGCTACCTCCTCGGGCACCATCTCGTTCGGTCTGGTTTCGATCCCGGTCAAGTTCTACACGGCAGCGTCGTCCGAACAGGCGAGCTTCAACATGCTGCACAAGAAGTGCGGCGGCCGGGTAAAACAGCAATACATTTGCCCTACCGACAACAACGAGATCGTGGAACGCACCGACATGATGAAGGGCTACGAGTACGCCCGCGGTCAGTACGTAACCTTCAGCGATGACGAGCTCAAGGCGCTCGAAGCGGAACGCAGCAACAGCATCGAAATTGCGGAGTTCGTGCCGCTCTCGAGCGTGGACTTCGTGTCCGTCGAAAAGACGTACTACCTCGGTCCGGACAAGGGCGGCGACAAAGCCTACCGCTTGCTCTCCGAGTCCATGACCAAGAAGGACATGGTGGCGGTGGGGCGCTGGGCGAGCCGCGGCAAGGAACAACTGGTACTCATTCGCCCGTACGGCAAGGACGGCATCATTTTGCACCAGCTGTACTACGCGACCGAAGTGCGAGCGTTCGACGAGGTCGACACTGGCGCCACCTTCAGCTTCAGCGACAAAGAGCATGATTTGGCCGAAAAGCTGATCGAGCAGCTGTCCAGCGACACTTTCGAGCCTGAGAAGTATAGCGATTCGTACAGCGAGCGCGTGGAGACCGCCGTGCAGCAAAAGGTCGAAGGCCAGGAGATTACGGTCGCTCCCGAGGCGCCCAAAGCTCAAATCATCGACCTGTTCGAGGCCCTCAAAAAGAGCCTCTCCGCGACCGCGGCCACTGGTCAAGACGGCGCGAAGAGCCCGCTGCGCCCGCCGAAGAAGACTGCGCCGAAGGTCGACGCGAAAAAGAAGTCGAACAAAGCCTGATTCTTGGCCACTTGGCCGCGCCCGCCCTATCGCTTTCATCCAGGAGGACCGCGATGAAGAGCCGCAACGCCACTTTGGTCGTGATTGAGTTCGGAGCAAGCTGGCCGCGTTGGCTCGATCCGAGCCATTCCGGCGACATGGCGGTAGTTGCCCAGCACTACGAGGGCTTGCCCAGTTCACTCCTCACTCAGGTGGCGAGCCGCGTTACCCGGCTCGAGGCCAACGCCTGGAGGCTCAAAGCGGTCGTGCTGGTGTCCAATGGCAGCTGCGAAGCCGATTCGGTCGCGGCTCGCTCAGTGCTCGCACGCGGACTGCTTTCCCGGCTCCGAGCGGCGCGCGGCGGCCATTTCGCGCTTACCGTCGACCAACGCTACGGGCAGCGCGCGCGCCACAATCTCACCCACTTGGCTGAATCCCTCGATGAGGCCGCGTGTCTGGGCGGGATTCAACTGAGTGCTTATGCTGGCGACCCAACGCAACTCTGGTCACGCGGCGCCCCTGCGCTCGCCAGCTGAGCGAGCAGGCTCTGGCTTGCTGAGAGCGTTCTGCTAAGAACGCGCGGTCGTGACTAGCGCCCTGTCCCAGGAACAACACGCGCGCGTCGCGCTCGAGTGGCCGCTGTTGCTGGACCGCATCGCTGGGCGCTGCACGAGCGGCGCGGCCTCCGAATACGTGCGCGCGCTGCTGCCCGCGGGCACCCTGGCTGAGGCACGAGGGCGCCTCGCGCGCATGCGCGACGCTCTCCTTCTTTCCAATGCGGGGCAGCCTTTGCCGGTGCGCGAGTTCCCGGAGGTGAGTGAGCTCTTGGAGCGCGTGCGCGCCGAAGGCGTCGCCAGCGGTGCCGAGCTCGGCGCGCTGATCCGCGTGCTCAGCGTGGCCCAAGATCTGCGTGCATACGCGAAAACCCATGGCGAGGCGGCCCCGGATTTGGCAGCAGCTATCAGCAGCGAGCCGAGCCTCGACCGACTCCGTGAACGGCTTTCCTCCTGCATCGATCCGGAGGGCGAGGTCACCGACCGCGCTTCGCCCGAGCTCGCACGCGCCCGCGCCAAGGTTCGAGAAGCGCGGGACGAGCTGAAGCGCCGCTTGGGACAACTGCTCGGGCGCTTCGCCGACTTGCTCCAAGGCCAATACTATACTGAGCGGGAGGGGCGCTTCGTGCTGCCGGTACGTTCGGATGCGCACCTGCGGGTGGACGGCATTGTGCTCGGCTCGAGCGCCTCAGGTAGTACGCTATTCGTCGAGCCACGGGAGCTCACGGAAGTCGGCAATCGCCTGCGTGTGGCGGAAGCCGAGGCAGCGCGTGAACAAGCGCGAGTGCTGATGGCGCTGTCGAGCGAGGTAAAAGCGGCCCATGAGGCCTGCGAGCAGGCGTTTTTCGCCTGCATCATCGCGGATTCGTGCAGTGCTGCCACGCGCTGGGCGGACGAAACCGCTTCCGTCGTGCTGCCGATTCAGGAGGAAGCCCGGCTTGAGTTGCGCGGCGCGCGGCATCCGCTGCTCTTGCTCACCGGCATCGAAGTCGTCCCGAACGACATCGTGCTCGCCTCTCGCCAGGCGTTGATCATTTCCGGGCCGAACGCCGGCGGCAAGACGGTTGCGTTGAAAACCGCCGGGCTCGTCGCGTGGATGGTGCGGGCAGGTCTGCCGGTGCCCGTGCGCCAAGAATCCGTCGTGGGCTGGTTCGACCTGGTGCTGTGCGATATCGGCGATGAGCAATCGATCGTCCGCTCATTGTCCACGTTCAGCGCGCACATCGCGAATCTTCGCGCAATTCTGGAGTGCGTCACGCCCGGCTGTTTGGTGTTGCTGGACGAGCTGGCCGCCGGCACCGACCCGGAAGAAGGCGCGGCGCTAGCCGCGGCAATGCTCGAAGCGCTGACCGCGCGCGGTGCTGCAGTTGGCGTAACCACCCACTACGAACGCCTGAAGGAGCTGGCCACCCAAAACCCGCGTTTCGCCAACGCCTCCGTCGGCTTCGATTTCGAGCACATGGCGCCCACCTTCCGGCTGCTGTTGGGGGTGCCCGGACCGTCCAGCGCGCTCGCGGTGGCTTTGCGCCATGGGTTACCGAACAGCGTCATCGAGCGAGCCAAGGCGCTGCTGCCCACGCAAGCGCTCGACCGCGAGACTGCACTGCGCGAGCTGGCTCGCGAACGCGCCGAGCTCGAAACGCTCAAGCGCGAAGCGGAGCTGGAGCTGACTCGCGAACGCGAGCTACGTGAAACACTGGAAGCCGAGCGGCACGCATTTCGCGAGCAAGCGGCCCGCGAGGTCGAGCGGGACGTGCGTGATTTGCGCGTCTCCGTGCGCGCAGCGCGCAAAGAGTTGGAGAACGTTCGCACGCGTATTCGCGGCGGCGTGGCTGATCCGGGCGCGTTCCGTGAGCTCGAGCGAGATTTGAGTCGCGTCGCCGCGCAGGTCGCGATTGGCGGGCAATTCGCCGAGCAAGGCCCGGCTCCTGCGCCGGCCGCACCGGAGCTGTCGCAGCAAGAGCTGCGCGTCGGGCAAACCGTGCGCCATCGCACGCTGGGCACAACCGGTCAGATTGTGGAAGTGTGCGGCCGGGATCAAGTGCGGCTGATGATCGGCTCCATGAAGTTGCTCGTGCCCATCCGTGAGCTGGGCAGCGTCGGCAAGGGTGCCCTTGCCGCCCGCGCGAGCGCCGCGAAGAAGGCCAAACCCAAAGGCGCAACGCAGCCGAAACCTTTGGCCGCGCCTCAGCGCACCCAGGCCGCCACGCTGGATTTGCGCGGGGAGCGTCTCGAAGCGGCACTCGATCGGGTCGATCCATTCATTGATCGACTGATGAGCAGCAATGAGCCGGTCGGCTTCGTTCTGCATGGTCATGGCACGGGCGCACTAAAATTGCACGTGCGCGAGCACCTGCGGGCTTCCGCCTACGTTGAACATTCACGGCCAGCGGAAGCCGATGAAGGCGGGGACGCCTTCACGGTATTCTGGGTTCGCGGCTAGGGCCTCGACCGCCCGCCACATCAGCCGCACTACCCGCGCGGCAGATTTGCGGTAGCGTGCGCCCGTCGATGTCCGAGCCAGTGACCGCCCCCAGTCCCGTCGTAGCGCCATCCCGTCCAGCTCATGGAATTCCGAGTGAAGATGGCCACGCGCACGGCACCGGCAATCGATACCTGATCAAGCTCGCCTTCGGCGCGCTCGGCGTCGTTTACGGCGATATCGGCACGAGCCCTCTGTACTCGGTGCGTGAGTGTTTCGCTGGCGGCTTGCCCACCACGCATGAAAACGTGTTGGGCGTGCTGTCCCTGATCTCTTGGTCGCTGATCATCATGGTCTCGTTCAAGTACATCGCCTACGTGCTGCGCGCCGACAACAAGGGCGAGGGCGGTATTCTGGCGTTGATGGCGCTGTCCAGCTCCAACTTGCGCAAATCACGCAGCTACCTGCCGCTCATCTTCCTCGGCGTGTTCGGCTCGGCATTGCTCTACGGCGACGGCATGATCACCCCTGCCATCTCCGTATTGAGCGCCGTGGAAGGCTTGAAGATCGCGGCGCCGCAGCTGCATGAATTCGTCGTTCCGATCACGATCGTAATCTTGGTCGGCTTGTTCATGGTGCAAAGGCGCGGTACGGGCGGCATTGGTGCCGTGTTCGGGCCGATCACGTTCGTGTGGTTCGGCACCATCGCGACGCTCGGCGTGAGCCACATCATTCATACGCCCACGGTGCTGCACGCGATCAACCCGTGGCAGGGCGTGCATTTCTTGATCAGTCACGGTCAGCGCGGCTTGCTCGTCTTGGGCGGTGTGTTCCTGGCCGTCACCGGCGGCGAAGCGCTGTACGCAGATCTCGGCCATTTCGGCCGCCGCCCGATCCGCCTGGCCTGGTTCGCGATCGTATTTCCTGCCCTGCTGATGAACTACTTCGGGCAAGGCGCGCTCCTGATTCAGCACCCCGAAACCATCGAAAACCCGTTCTTCCGCATGGTGCCGGGCTGGGCGCTGTACTTCGTGGTTCTGCTGTCCACGTGCGCCACGGTCATCGCCTCGCAAGCCTTGATCTCGGGCGTGTACTCACTCACGAGCCAAGCCACCATGCTCGGCTTTTTGCCGCGCTTCTCGATCCGCCACACCTCCGCCCACGAGCGCGGGCAAATTTACATCCCGAGCGTGAACTACGTGCTCATGCTCGCGGCCATTGGGCTGGTGCTGGGCTTCAAGTCATCGGACGCTTTGGCCGCCGCGTACGGCATCGCCGTCACGCTGACCATGATCATCACCACGATCCTGGCCTTTTACCTGGTTCGCTATGGGTGGGGTTGGGGCCTGCACAAAGCCATCCCCATCACGCTCGTGTTCTTCATTCCGGAGTTGTTCTTCGTCAGCGCTAACGTCTCCAAGATCGAGCATGGTGGCTGGGTGCCGCTGGCCATCGGCGCTGTCATCTTCACGATCATGGTCACCTGGAAGCGGGGCCGCGAGATCCTAGCGGAACGCTTCCGCGAGCAGCTCCTGCCGCTGTCTGATTTTTACGACGTGATTGCGGTCGAACTACCGGCCCGTGTGCCCGGTACCGCCGTTTTCATGACCGGCACCGGTGACGGTACGCCGCCGGCGCTGCTGCACAACTTTTTGCACAACCGCGTGCTGCATCAGAACATCGTGTTGCTCACCATCGTCACCAGCGACAGCGCGCGCATCGCCGAAGTGGATCGCTTCAAGCTGGAAAAGCTCGATCATGGGTTCTGTCGCGTGGTCGGCCGCTACGGCTTCATGGAACAGCCGGACGCACCCTCGATCCTGATCGAAGCGGGCCTGATCCACACCGTGGAGCACACGACGTTCTTCCTCGGCCGCGAGAACTTGGTCGCCACGCGCCGCCCGGGCATGGCCCGCTGGCGCGTGAGCCTGTTCGCGTTCATGTCGCG
>JBDTYJ010000152.1:0-12903 GCA_040005755.1 Pseudomonadota bacterium | reverse complement strand
GCGTGCGGCAAGTGCTTGGTTGACAAGTGCGGCGCTCAGGTCACGGCCTGCTCCAAAGCCACGGATTGCAACGGCGCGCTGTCGAACCTGGAACCGTGCGCGTGCGATCCTGACAAGACCCCAGTCATGTGTGAGACGGCATTTACCGCTGACGGCGGTGATCAAGCCCCACCGCTGGTCGACTGTTTCAACCAGAATTGCGCTTCCGTCTGCGCGATGTGAGGCCGCCTCACGCACTCTGCGCGCTTCCCAATCGGCCGGCGCGCGGAGTGCCTTCGCTGCGCGCTTTGGAGTTCGCGCGGGCGCGACTAAAACCCGGGTTCGTCGTCGCTCGCCGCAGCCGGCTTCTTCACGTTGCTGCTGTCGGTCGCGTCGGGCACTGTCGCGGACGAATCGCCGTTTTGTGGCTTCGGCGCGCTGGGTGTCTGCTCGCCGTCGTCGATGTCCCGGCTGGGCTCGCTGGATTTTGCCGGAATAACGGGGGCCGGGCGCGGCTGTGGGCGAGGCGCCGCGTGCTCAACGGACAGCGACGAAAGATCCACGACCCGTGGCGGCGGTTCTGCGGCCGCAGCGATTCGCGCGGCGGATGTAAAGCTCGCGGTGGGGTTCGCGAGGGACGTAGCCGGTAGCGCTGGCGCAGCGGTAGGCGCTAAGGCTGAGGGTTGATGATGCGAGCGCAACGCGCGCACCAAGAATGCGCCGGAGGCGGAAGCGCTAACGCTCAACAGTAACGCGAGCGAGAGCGTGCGCCAGCGCGGTGCCTCGTTGAATAAATCCGGGTGATCCGCTCGCGGCAACGGGAGCGTGACGGGCGCTGTGGAGATCACCGAGCGCGCAGGAGGCGTGATGAGCGCCGGGACGCTGGCGGCTTTTGGCCGCGGCCTGGGCAACGGAACGTGCTGCGGTATAGGTGTCGCGAGAAGTTGCGGAACGGGCGAGGGGCGGCGCTGCGGCAGGGGCGTGTGCGCGCGTTGCGGAAGCGGCGCGGCGGCGCGCGGCGGCTGCGAAGGGCGCTCGGATCGGTTGAGCGTGGCTGCGGCGGCGACCATGCTGGGTTCGCGGGGAGCCGCGGACCCGGGCGTTTCTAGGGCAAATTCTAAGGTTGCAAGCGGGCGCTCGTAACTGCCGAGAGCGCTCGGCGGCGGCTCGGACGGGCCACGCAGCGCGTTCGCCGAACCAGCGGGAGCCGGCGGCGGCGAAGGACGCCACGCACTGCTCGCCGGGATCAGCTCGCCCACCGGACGCCAGCGCGGCATGCCAGCACGCCAGACCAACGCGCCTTCACCGAGCTTGCCGGAACGACGCGCGATGATCAGCTGTTCAATCGTCATCTCGACCGTTTCAGCTCCGCCGAGATCCACGTACCAGAGCGGCTTATCGCCCGGTGGCGGTGCGCTGCTGGACCGGAATGGCGCGGCGGTTGCGGTACGCGGCGGTTGCACGGAGCGCTCGTGATCGGACAGGCTGGCGAGGGTGCCGCGGCCCTTTCCGGGTCTGGCCAATCCGGCAGCGAGCGAACTCGCCGCGGTTATGGGCGCGGGTGCGGGCTCGGAACGCACGTCCGACAAGGCGCGGTCCATGCGCACGAACTGACCGCAGTCGCAACGCAGCACGCGTTGCTTGCGTGCCTCTTCGGCGCTGAGCGCATGGGTCCTGCCGCAACCGCGGCAGTCTACTACGTGCAGGCCAGACATCTTGTGGGTAGACATCTTACCTCTGGCTGACCAGCCGGCAACCGCCGCGGAACGTTTGCGTCGTGTCGCGCTGCGTCAGCGCGTCGCTCGCGGTCTTGCGCATCCTCGCCCGGAGTGGCTCATTCCCTAGAAAACCAAGGCGCCATGCACGCCAAGCACGTAGCTATCGAAGGCCGGGTTGGGGTCGCTCTTGAACATCCCATTGTACCCGGCGTGAACGCCGAGATCGATGAACGGCAAGAGCGTCAGATCGAGAGTCACGCCGGCGTCCGCGGTCCCGCCCGAGCGGCTGCCATCCACTCCGCTCAAATGACCATAGCCCAGGTGGGCATAAAGACCGGGCTCCAGGATCTTGCCGAAGGCAAGGCGCCCGCCAGCGATGGCCTGCGAAAAGCCCATCTTCTCGTCGCCGGAGAACGTGTGGTACGCGCCGCCGACTTCGGGTGTGAACTGCAGCACGAGCAAATCCAACTTGTAGCCGAGGCGAACGTTGAAGCCGGTGCCTTTGCCGACAGAAGGTTCATTGATGCCATTCGTGTAATCCAGATCCACGCCGATCGCGGTGCCGCTACTCGCGTGCGCGTCACGAGCAGAGGCGAATACTAGAACCGAAGCAATGACAGCGGGCAGGGCGCGAAGGGCGAATGAGGTGCGTCGAGACATACGTTCTCCTAGGTAAGAGTCAGCAGAGTCTCAGCAAAGCACGAGCCAATCCTCCAGCAAGCGCCAGGGGGGTGCAGCTCGCTGAAGCATCACCAAAGTCCCGTGGCAGGTTGCGACTGCGTTGGGCAGCTTGAGGCAAAATGTCGCCCAATGGAGCTGTGGTCGGGAGTTCGATTTGCAGAACTCTCGAGCAACGGCCTAGCCTCACGAGCGAGATGGCACTCCGTTACAGAATGTGGCGACCGGTTCGATTGATCGCCTGCCTGATGACGATTTTGGGGTTTTTTGCGCGCGGTGCGCGGGCCGAGACGTTGCAGGCGCCGGTCGACGGTCGGGCATTCGTGCTCAGTGAGGGCCGCGTCGTGTGTGCCGCGCCGGGTGCCGGCTGGCTCATCGAACCGGGCAGCGGCGCGCGCGCGCTGCGTCCACCGGTTTCCAACGATGCGGTGGGCAACAAGGTCGAGCTGAAGGTTGCGCCGTCGGCCGCCGCTTGCACGACCGGCGCAACGAACGTGGAGTTGGTGGCCACGGCTCATCCTCCAGTCATCGACCCGGCTAGCATCGTACTGCAGCCCGATCTGGGAAAGCTGGACGTGCGCGGGCATCGGCTGAGCGGCACATCCGTCGCGTGGCGGAGCAACACCGCGTCAGGCGTGGACGTGTGTGAGTCACCGAAAGTCGATAGCGGCGTCGAGCACTGCTCGTTCGACATCGGTCATGGCCTGCCAGCGGACCCAGCGAGCGGCGCGCTCTCGTTGCTGCCCGCGGGTGGGAGCGCGGGTCCGGGCGTCACTCATTTCGACAGCGAGGGCAAGCTCATGACGCCGGAGAGCTTGGTGCTGAAGCCGGCGCGCGTCGTGCTATCGGGGGTCGTGCCCGCCGACGCTTCTATTGATCTGTCGACCGGGCGTGGCGAGGTCGAACTCACGCATTTGGACGCCATCGCCTCGGTCGATTGCGGCGTGCAACGCTGCGAGCTCACGCGCACGGGCCTTTTGGTGCGCTCCCTATCGAGCAACGTGAGCTCCGTGGACGTCAAATTCAAGCTGATTCCCGGGGTGTTCGTGGGCAAAGGCAGTCAGCTTGACGCTTCTCCCACTGCGCACCTGGCGGTGGTGCATTGCCCGATGTCCGTTCCCTCCGGCCCAGTGCTACGCGACACTGAAAACGCGCGGGTGGTGCTGCGCATTGAGGGCCGTTGCGCGACTGAGGTGCCCTCGCTGCGTTTCTTGATCGGTCCTGACTTGGTGGAGGTTCAGAGCACGCTCGTCGACTCTACCGGCACGGACGTCTTGCTCCGTGTCGGAAATATTTCCGCCTCGGCGCTCACGATCACGGCCGTGCACAGTGACGATCCGGGTCTGGCCGTCGCAGTGGCGCGCATCGACACGATTGACCCACCGCGTAGCAGCGCCTCTCTGGAGATTCCGGGTCATAAGAACCTGAGCTTCATCCCGACAAATCGCCCGGCGATCGTGCATCTGCCGCCGCTCGGGGCCCATGGCCACCTGGTCCCGATTGCGGTGCCCGGTGTGTACTCGGTGCAGAAGCAAGGCGCGGAGTACCTGGTCACCGGCGACGAGGACGCCTCCGGTTTGGTGGCCCTGCGCTTCGGCTATCGTGTTGCCTCGCTGCCTGGCGAGCTTGCCGACACGGATTTGGGCGTGCTCACTAGCCCGTTGCAGCGCAACATCCACGAAGCCAACTTGCCGGCGCCAATCGGTGGTTCAGCGCTCGGCCCGAATCCGATCGTGGAGTTCGTGTGCGGCACCGCAGAGGATCCCGCGCACCGCGTCGTGCCCGGGGTGACGACTCACCTGCCCTTCGAGAGTCGCGACAATTGCCGGCTCATCTTCCACCGGGATCGCCTACCGTTGAGCTACGGCACGCAGAAGCTGAATCTGGAGGTGGACGTGGTCGACTCCGACGGCAACGCCCGCGCCGAGGGACACGTGTCCGAGTCAATCGTGATGCGCCCCGGTGCAGCGCCGATTTACGCCTGGATCAACGGCGTCCGGGCGCCGTTTGATCGCGTCTTGGTGCGCTTGTCGCACGCGGCGGATGAAGCGCACTACGTGGGCGGCCTCGAAATTCAAAGCGGGGCCCCGGAGGTGAAGTGGACCGTCGTGCTCGGCACGGGCCGCGCGCGCTTGTACGCAACCACTGCGATCCCGACCGGCTTGTACCGGTTTGGGGATGCCGCGCACAGCGGCGTGTTGTCGTTGAACTTCGGCATCGTGTCGCGCTTGACTTGGCTTAGTCAGGAAGGGCACGAAGGCTTCCTGGGCCTCGAAGGGGGCATCATGGCAATCGGCCTCACCAACGATAAAAGCGATACCGGTCATTCATTGACTCAGGTCGGCTTGGTCGCCGGCATCGGCTTCAGCGTACCGATCGCCAATCGCTCCACGCCCACGCAAGCGTCCATCAATTTGCACGCCTGGTTCGAGGAAGACATCTCGCACACTCCCGGCGACAGCCAGGCCAGCCGCACTTCCATTATTTTTGGACCGAGCATTTCCATCGGCAACATCGGGACTAACCTGTAGCGGCGTTGCGTAGTTGCTCTGAACGCCGTATGTTTCGGGCATGGGCTCCAGGCAGTGGTTGTTCGCGGTGGTGGCTTCGGGCTTGCTCGTGGGAGCCTGCTCGGCTGCAGAGGGCGGCGGTCAATGCTTGGATGCGAATGGCTATCCGCTCAATCCCCAGCCCGATCTGCCTGGGTGTCGCGCCAATGAGCCGGGCTCGGCCGGCGCCGCGCCGAGCGGTAGCGGAGGTGTAGACGGAATCCCCAGCGCTGGATCGAGCTCGACTAACGGAGGCGGGGGCCCCGTGGGCGTAGGCGGCGCGAGCGCAGGGGGCAGCCCTGGGTCGGCCGGGTCGTCCGGTGCTGTGGGCGGTAGCGCGAACATCGGTGAAGGCGGCGACGGCGGTTTCGGCGGTGACGGCCCCGTTATCGAGGCAGGCGCAGGTGGTGAAGCGGGCGCCGGCTCCCACCACTGACGCGCGGGCGGGCACGCGCTAAGCTTCGCGCATGGACGACACTCGACGAGTCCTGACGGAGCTCTCGGTGATCGCGATCGTGGGCATGAGCCGCGATCGGAGCAAGGCGGCGCATGCGGTGCCGGCCTCGCTCAAGGCGGCCGGTTTTCGGATCGTGCCCGTGAACCCGGAGGCCAAGGAAATTCTCGGTGAGCCCGCGTTTCCAACGCTGGCCGCGATCCCGTTTCCGGTCGAGCTGGTGCTCGTTTTCAGGCCCGCGAGCTTCGCGCCAGAAATCGCGCGGCAAGCCGTCGCCATTGGCGCCAAGGCCCTCTGGCTGCAACAAGGCATCTTCTCCTCTGAGGCGCGCCGCATCGCCAAAGAGGCAGGCTTGTTATACGTGGAGGATCGCTGCGCCGGCGTGGAGACCGCGCTGTACCGTATCAGCAAGAGCTGAACAGGGCCGCGCCAGCGTTGTCAGCGCCCAGCGTTCGCTGTAAACGAAGGGCATGTCGCTCGTTGTTCGGAGTCTGTGCTGCGCTGGCGTGCTCGTCCTTCCGAGCACCGTGCATGCCGAGCCGACGCAAGGCGGAGCGAAGCCCACGCCGGTGCGCGTGTACATGCGCACCGCGAATGAGCCGCTCAGCTTCGCCGCGCGCGCGTTGAACAGCAGCGGCGCGCCGAACCTGTGCACCACGCCGTGCGACGCCCAGCTGCCGCCAGGAAAGTACGAGCTGAAGCTTAACGGCGTGATCGTCGCTCGAACACTGGCCGTGCAGCAGCCGGGCACTTGGCAGGGTGAGTTGCATTCGCGCGCCGGAGCTCGCGCTGGCGCCTGGCTCGGGTTGAATGTGGGCGGCATTTTGGGCGGCGTGTTCATCACCGTTGCCGCGCTCGGCGGCCCGAGTTGGGCGTATATCGCCGGCGGTGGTTCGCTAGCCGCCGGTGGCTTGGTCTTTGTCGTCGCGTACCGCGCCGATCAGGCGACCGTCAGCTTCTCCCCCGGTGAGCCGGCGGATGTGCGTGGCATGCCCCCGCCGCAGAGCGCCCGCGCGGAGCTTGGCGCGCCGGACCGCTCGAGCCGCGGTGCGCAAGCGCGCGGTCTCGGTTTTCGTCTTGAGTTCTGACGCGCTCGAACCCGCCGCCGACTCGGCCTACTGCTGCAGTTTGGCGCACGCCACCCAGGCGTGATTCGTAATGACTGCGCACATTCGCGGCGTTTTCCCGGTTGGTGCAAGGCACTCCTACACTGGCGCCTTGTCCCCCTCGGCTGATTGGCTGCCAATCGGCGGTCGAATCTCGTGAGCGAGTTTGATAGGGTCTAATCGATAGTAAGGGTCGGTCTGACGAAAGGTCTGGCTGGAATGGCAAGCCGAGGAGTGCACTTCGCGATCACCAGTGAGCAAGTCGCGGCGTTCTTGACCGCCGACGGAGATGAAGCCGTGCTGGCACTGCTCGCGGAAATCGAACAAGCGTGGGACGAAGACAATCTCGCTGAATCGGACAAGGCGTGGGACGCGCTACATCGTTGCCTGACCAATGGCACGTTGGAATACGGCGGCGGTGATTACCCGCTCAGCCACTGCATCCTCGGCCCGCGCCAATTACTCGAAGAAGATGGCAATATCGTCTGTCTCGTGCAGACCGATGAAGTGCCAGACGTGGCCAACGCCCTCCGAGCAATTTCCGCCGAAGCGTTTGGCCAACGCTACGCGGAGCTCATGCCCAAAGCGCCGGATGATGGTCGCGCGGAGCAAGAAGATGCCTGGTCTCACCTCCAGAAGCTCCGGGTTCTGTTCGAAAAAGCCGCCGCCCGCCGGCGCGCTGTCGTGTTCACCGTCGATCACTGATCACAGCTCGAATTCACGCATGATGTCGGCCTCGAGTGCGGCGCCAGTTTGCTGCAGACCTTCCAGGCGCCAGAGGCGGATGGCGCCGTCGTCGCTGCCGGAGCTGAGCACCGAGCGCTGGTTGGTAAAGCGAACTGCGCGCACGATGCCAGCATGACCGGGAAGCACCGCGAGTGCGCCACCGGTGTGCGGATCCCAGACGCGCACACTCTTGTCCTCGCCCGCGGAGGCGAGCAGCGCGCCATCCTGGGAAAAGTCTACACTCAACACTTTGCCGGCGTGGCCCGTCAGTGTGAACAAGCGCTTGCGTGAAGGCAAGCTCCAGAGCTGCACGATGCGATCTGCACCCGCGGTGGCGAGCACAGAGCCATCTGAGGAAATTGCGCTGCCCAGCACCCAGTCTGCGTGTCCCTGCCAGCCGCCCTGTGCTTGGCCCGTCTTAATGTCCCAGACGGTGATAGCGCCCGCCTGATCGCCAGCCAAAAGCAGCTCCGAGTGCGGGGTCATGCTCAGCGTTTGAACCACGGCCAGGGTCTCGGTCTCGTGTAGTAGAGCGGCGCTGGCGGCATCGAACAGTCGCAGTTTGCGGTCCAGGCCCGCGGCGACGAGGATGCGGCCATCTGCCGAGAAGGCCAGTGCGCGCGTTTCGTCGGGTAACCCTTGGATGACCTGCGTCGGGATTTTCTGGGCTAGATCCCAAATGAAAATTTGGCTGCCCGAGCCGGCGAGCGCGAGCCGCTTGCGGTCCGGCGAAACGGCCAGGGCGCGCACGCGGTCCAGCCGCACGGGCAAACGCGTGACGCAGGAGCCGGCTTTGAGATCCCAGATGCAGACTCCGTTTCGCCCCAGACCGGCACTGAGTAACTGGTCTTCATCGCCACCCAAGCCCAGGGTGAGCACGTTGCCTCGTTCGTTCAGCTCCGAAGGACTCTGCGCGGAGCCGGAGGACCACAGCCGCAAGCCCGTGTCGCGGCTATACGAGGCAAGTTGTGCGCCGTCCGCGGAGATCGCGACGAGCTCCACTGCGTCGTCTTGCAGGCGCGAGAGCGAGCCGCGCCCGGTACGCAAGTCGAGCAGGCGGAAGGTCTTGTCTTTCCCGCCGAGAGCGAGCAGGCGGCGGTCGTCGGACCAAGCCAGGGTGGCGACCGCGTCGCTGTGAGTGATGGGCGCCTGAAGCTGCCCGCCAGTACCGGTGTCCCAAAAGCGCAACGTGCGGTCCGCGCCGCCGCTCGCGAGGAACCGGCCACGTTCGGCGAGCGCAAGCGCTAACACGGTGCCGGTGTGCCCGCCCAGACGCCGTAGCCGACGGTCCTCGCTGCCGTACACGGAAAGCGCGCCGAGCTCCCCGCCCAGCGCCAGACTCGCGCCGTCTTTCGAGAAGGCCAGCGCGGAGACCGCTTGTCCGAGCTCGAGTTGGAAAGCGTGCGGGCTCGCCGTTTGCGCTAGCTGCCACACGCTGACCTGTCCACGCGCGGTACCGCACGCCAAAGCACGTCCCTCTGCCGCGACGGCTACCGCAGTCGGCTTCTGCCCGCAGCTTTGAAAGCGCCACGATTCCCGCTCGAAATTTGCGGCGCGCACCCCGATCGCGCCGTTTGCTAGCGCAATCGCCAACGTTGAAGCATCCGCCGCGAACGCGAGCGCCACGATATCGCTCGGCAGCGACGAATTGTACACGATTCCGCGCGTACTGAGGCTCCGCAAGGAAAGGGCGCGGCCAGTGGCACACGCAAACATGCCCGCCGGGAAGGAAAGGGCGGTGCGCGTGCAACCTTTGCTATCTGCAAGCGTGGCCGTCAACGTTGGGCGCGGGGTGCTGCGCGCGGCGATGGCGATGCCTCGTGCGTCCGCGCGTTCTTCTTGGCCGAGCGCGCGCGCGGCCAAGAGCTCCGCGTTTACGGTGTCGCCTTCGAGCAAGGCCTGCTGGGCTCGCTCGAGCAATACCTCGCCTAAGCTATGTCGCGCGGCGCCCGCGCTGTGGCGAGCAGCAAGCTCATTTTCACGGGCGTGTTGCTCGGCCTGGAGCGCGCGGTCTCTCGCTGCGACGACGCGCCGGTAGGAGGTGAACCCGAGCACCAGCACGACGAGCAGCGCGACGAGTGACGCTGTCACCGCGGGGCGGTGCCGCGCCACGAAGCGTCGCAGCAGCTCGAGTGAGGAGTACTCATATGCCGCGACACGCATTCCGGCTTGATAGGCTTGCACGTCGCGCGCAAGCTCTCGCGCCGAAGGGTAGCGCCGCAGGCGATCAGTTTGCAGCGCGCGCTGCACCACGGCCGCAAGCTCCGCCGGAATCCGTGGGTTGTGGGTGTGGAGGCGGGTGTACTCTCCCGCGTTCACCTTGGCGATGATTTCGAGCAGGGATTTGCCGAAGAAGGGCGGTTGCCCCGCCAAGATGGTGTACAGAACGACGCCCAGCGCCCAGACGTCGGAGCGCCGGTCGACTTCGCTGGTGCGCCCAGAGGCTTGCTCCGGGCTCATGTACAGCGGCGTACCGCACACACTGCCTTCCAGCGTGAGGCTGAGATCGCTGCCTTCGATTTTGGTCGATGAGGGCGGCGCCGGAACAGCCTCGCCATCGTCGGCGGCTAACTTCGCCATGCCCCAGTCGAGCACTACGGTTTCGCCGAATTCACCGATCATCACGTTGTCCGGCTTGATGTCGCGATGCACGATGCCTCGGCTGTGCGCGTAGGCAATCGCCTGGCACAAGCCGGAGAAGTGATTGACGATCGCGAGTCGCTCGTTCAGCCCACTACACTCCGCAATGGCTTGCGCCATGGTTCGCCCGGGTACGATGCGCATCGTGTAGTAGAGGGTTCCATCCGCACGCCGGCCGAGCTCGTATACCGGCACGATGTTCGGGTGCTCGAGCGCGCCCGTGACGCGCGCTTCGCGCAGGAAGCGCGAAATCGTCTGCAGCGCAGGCGAGCTCTCTTGTTCCTCGCGAGCACCGTCGAGCAGCTCTTTCACCGCAACCCGCCGCCCCAAGTGCAGATCGTCGGCGACGTACACGCGACCGATGGCTCCCCGCCCTAGCTCGCCATTGGGTTCTGCCGCGTAGCGGCCCGGAGCCTCCTCGGTCACACCGAAGGTGTAGGCCCGCACGTAAACCCGCGATGCTGATTCCAGACCGCCGTTTGGCGCTAGCGCGGCCGAGACGCGAACGTCGACGGTCTCGCCGTGTTCGAAAGCGGCCCGCAGCGAATTGCGGTCCCGTGCGGCGGCGGAGGGGCGGTCTTTCGGAGCCCGGGAAGGGCGCCAGCTCGGATCCGCGGGCGAAGGCATGCGAAGGCCAAAAACGGCCGCCGCGCTAAAGGATTAAGCGGCAGGCAAGGGGCCGCCGGCAATTACTCAGCCGCGCCGCGCTTGATCCATTCCCGGTGCACGTCCGGGATGTCTTCCAAAAGCTGCTTCGTCACGTTGCTTTGGGGTGATCCCGTGACCTGATCGGGCGGACCTTGCTCCACGATTTCACCCTTATGCATGATGAAGATGGAGTCCGAGATGTAGCAGGCCAGACCGATATCGTGGGTGACGAACACGATGGTCATGTCGAGCTCTTTCTTGAGCTTCATTAGGTAGTCGAGAATGTTCGCGCGGCTGCATGCATCCACCATGCTGGTCGGCTCGTCCGCAATCAACACCTCGGGGCGCAGGATGAAGATGCGCGCCAAGAGCATGCGCTGCATCTGGCCACCCGAGAGCTCGAACGGATACTTGCCGTCGATCTCACGAGGCTTGATGTTCACGGCCATCAACGCCGCGTCCACGCGCGCGTCCATTTCTTCGTCGCTCGGCTTCTCTTTGAACAGCTTGAACGAGCTCTTCAATTGCGCGCGGATGGTGAAGAACTGGTTGAAGGCCGAGAACGGGTCTTGAAAAACGGCTTGCACGCTGCGCCAGTGGTCGCGCGGGTCTTGCGCGTTCGCGATCGGTTTGCCGTTGAACAAGAGCGTGCCGCTGGTGGGCGTTTCCAGCCGCAAGAGCATCTTGGCGAGCACGGTTTTGCCGCAACCCGATTGACCGACAACGCTGATGATGTCGCGATTTGGAATCGTGAAGCTGACGTTCTTCACGGCTTCGACCAGCTTTTTCCCGTGGCCGTAGCTGCGGGATAGATTCTTGGCTTCGAACTTTAGTGAATCACTCGGCATACTGACACCTGACCTGACGGTCCTTCACGATGCGAATCACTTGCGGATTCTCTTTGCAATCTGGGCGCGCGACGGGGCAGCGCTCGGCAAAACGGCAGCCCTTGATCGGGAACGCCAGGTTTGGCGGCGCGCCCTCGATGGACACCGGTTTTTGATCGCGGTGACCCGCCTCGGCGCTGAGCATCGAGCCCATCAAAGCTTTGGTGTACGGCTGGCGTGGGTCGAAAATCACCTGTTCGATGTTGCCGACCTCCACGAACTCACCGGCGTACATCACGGCGATGTTGTTGGACACATGACGCAGCAGCGGGAGCTCGTGCGTGATGAACAGCATGCTGCCGATGATGCCCTGATCCATTAGCTCGAACAGCAGGCGAATCACGGCCTTTTGGGTGGAAACGTCCAGCGCGGAGGTGGGTTCGTCCGCGATCACGACGCGCGGATCCAGCAAGGTGGAGATGCCGATCACGACGCGCTGCTTCATGCCTGCCGGCAATTGCACCGGGTAAGCGTTCAGCACCTCCTCCGCGGGCATGCCCAGCTTCTTGAAGCGCTCACGCAGGCGCGAGTGAATCGCTTTCTTGTCTGCGTTCTCGTCGTGGCTCAGGATCATGTCGGTCGCCAGATCCTTCACCTTGCGGGTGGGGTTCAGCGAGTTGAGCGCGCCCTGTGGAATCATCGAGATCTTGCGGCCGAGGATGTCGCGCCGGTTGGTCTCCACGTTCATGCCGATGATGCTCTTGCCCTCGATGCGCACATCACCGCCCGACAGATGCAGGGGCGGAATGTACAAGCCCATGCAGGCGCTCACGAGAGTGGTTTTCCCGCAGCCGGATTCACCCGCTATGCCCAGAATCTCGCCCGGCTTGAGCGAGAACGAGACGCCGTCCACGGCCTGAATGCGTTGCCCGAAGCGCGTGAGGTAATGCGCCCTCAGGTTTTCGACCTCGAAAATCGGCGTGCTCATCACTTCCTCAAACGCGGGTTGAACACGCCTTCGAGCGACGTGTTGATGATGTACAGGGCGAACACGATCACGGTGATCAGCACCATTGCGGGTGCGAACGCCCACCAGGCGCCATCCGACAAGGCCTCGTTCCGGATCGCCTCGTTCAGGATTTTACCGAGTGAAATCGAGTCATAAGGGCCGAGGCCGAGCATCGAAATGCTGGCCTCCGACAGGATGCCCGTCGCCGTTTGCAGGATGAACACCATGAAGATGTACGACAGCAGGTAAGGCATGATGTGCAAGAGCACGATGCCCATCGTGCCGTAGCCATTGATCCGCGCCAGCGCGACGTGATCTCGACCGCGCAAGCTGGAGGCTTGAGCGCGCACCGCGCGCGCGCTCCACGTCCAAGTGGTGCAGCCGATGATTAGCGCAATGAGCGTCAGGCTCCGGCCGTTCTCGATGCTTGAGCTCAGCAGGATCAGGACGATCAAGCTCGGGATGACCAAGAACAAGTTGGTGCCAACGGTGAGAATGTCGTCAATCAGGCCACCCTTGTAGCCGCCGTACAGGCCGATCAACGTGCCCACGATGGTGGCGACGGTGCC
>JBDTYJ010000151.1:0-12922 GCA_040005755.1 Pseudomonadota bacterium | reverse complement strand
ACGATGCCGTCCACCGAGCTGTCGATCACGCTCTCCAAGAACTCCTTGGTTTGCTTGAGCTCGATGGCAGTGGATCGCTCCCGGGTCACGTCCCGGAAGCTGAAGACGACCGCGTTGTCCTCGTGCAACACCGAGCTGAAGCTCACGCTGATGGTGCGCTCATCACCGGCCTTGTTCGTGATGGCGATGTCCACGCCGCGCGGGTAAATGCCGTCCAAGAACCCCCGCAACAGCCGGGGCGCGCGCTCGCGTTCGTGGGGCGCCAAGAAATCTTCCAGCCGCACGGCCATCAACTCGGTCTCGCTGTAGCCGGTGATCTCTCGCGCGCGGGGATTTGCAAATAGCACTCTTCCTTCGCGATCGATGACGACCATGCCATCTGCGGCGCTCTCGAAAAAGTCCGCATAGCGCTGGAAGAGTTGCACCCGGCGTTCGGCTTCTGCGCGGGCCGAGCGGCTCTTTTCCGTGGCGTCGCGCAGCGATTGCAAGATGCGCGCATTGCGCAACGCGATTGCGACGGCATTGGTCAGCGTGGTGACCAGCGCTAGCTCGTAATCGTCGAAGGACGACTTCTGCTTGGAGCGCAGGAACAGCACGCCCATCGCGCCGTGGTCGTGCAAGATCGGCAACAGCGCAAAAGAGTTGAAGTTGATGTTCGGTCCGTGTTGGCGCACGACCTCCAAGAGCGGGTGCTGTGTGCCGTCCCGAATCACCAGCGCGCGACCCGTAGTGAGTACCTCGCGAATTTCCGGATATTTATCCAGCGCGATGGGCAAATCGCGCAGCTGCTCATCGTCACTCGTTGCGAGGACGTACCCGATGTTGCCCGATTCCCCGAACAGAACGATGCTGCAGCGGTCTACGTGCGCAAACGCGGCCACGCGCTGCACGACGGTGAACAGGATGTCGCGGATGTCCAAGGTGGAGGCGAGCGTTTGGGTTAACGCCAGCACCGTTTCCTGGTCACGATCCCGCTGATTGAGTCGGTCGACGTATTGGCGGACGCGCATTTGGCCGCGGATTCGCGCAATGAGCTCCGCCGGTCGGAAAGGCTTGTGCACATAATCGTCCGCTCCGGCAGCGAAGACTTTCGCGATTTCCTCGTCGGATTCCAGCGCCGTCAGCACGACCACCGGCGTTTGCGCGAACCGAGGATTTTGACGCAGGCGCTCGAGCACGGAGTATCCGTCTGGATCGGGCATCATCAGATCGAGCAGCACCACGCTGGGCGTGTTCTGTTCGAGCCAGGCGAGCGCTTGCTCGCCGCTCGAGGTGATGATCGGCGTCAGGCCCACTTCGAGCAGGGTCTGCTCGAGGATGTGCCGACAAACGGCATCGTCGTCCACGACCAGAATCGAGATCTCGACGGACACGAGCGTCGTAAGTTAGCACGACCTGGCGAGTCCAGAGCTCATGCTTTGGTACGGACATCATGCGCGGCCGCGGGCCCACGTTTACCGGGATTTTCGCGCGCGTTTTCGTCCGTTGTAAGGCGATGTGGTTTTTTTTGAATGCGTGCGGCCGGGCTGGCGCGTTTCGAGGATTGTCAGGTATAACCGTGGTCCGTGACGAGGCCTCCCATGCGCTCCCAGCTACGGGCGAGCGAGCCCGATGCCCTCGAGGATCTCGAAGAGCTAGGGGACGACGCCATCATTGCGCAGCAAACGGAGGCCCACGCTCCGCGTCCGCGGACCAATGTCTCGGAAGAGTCCCGGAGCGTGGTCATCACCGACCAGCCGCGGCGCCATGACACGCAGCCACCATCGGGCATGCCGCGTGCGCCCTCCGTGCCCCGTGGCGAAGCCACGTTGATTATTCGTGATCGGCGGGCGCTGGACGAGCTGCGCAAAGAAATCGTTGCCCGCCAACTCAAGAAGCGCAGGGGCAGCCGGAACGCTTACTTGTGGGGCGCGCTCGGGCTTATCGCGTTCGTGCTCGGCGGCATCGTCGCGTTTTTGGCGACCGATTCGCACCCCGACGACCCCACGCCGAGCAGCCAAGCTCAAGGCGCGCGCATCGAGGCGCGGCCGCTACTGCCCGCTGCGCCGCTAACTACCGCCAGCGCGCGCCCGGCGTCCCCCGAAGTAATGCACGCCGTTCGGCTGGACGACTTGCCCGTCGAGCCGAAGCACAAGCGCTAGTGATCGCGAATCAGAGTCGTTGAATCACGAGCGCGGCGCGCTTTCGTTACTCGAGCAACTTCGGATCGGCGTTTTCGAACTCGAAGCCGTGTTGCTTGAGGCTCGGTTCTATGTGCGCGCGATCTCCGACAATCACCACGAGCAGGCGGCGCGGGTCGAGGCGCGTGGCTTGCTCGGCGACCTCGGCGGTCGGGATGTGACTCACGAGCTCCGGATATTGCGCGTAGTAATCGGGCGCTAGACCCTCGGCGAACGTGCTGCGCATGGCGTCCGCGATGGCCGATGTGTGCTCCAGCCGTGCACCGAGAGCGTGCATCAGATCCGTGCGCGCCCGTGCGGTTTCTCTGTCTTCGATCGGCGCGCTGCCTTTCGGATCGCGCGCGCGGTCGAGCTCCGCCAGGAGCTCGAACAGGGCGTCCGCCGTGGTTTCGCTCTTCACGTCCGTCGCCACGTAGAACGTGCCCCACTGCCGAGTTGCCAGCGCCTGGCCGTGCACGCCGTAGGTGTAGGCGTGCTTTTCGCGTAAATTCAGGTTCAAGCGTGACGTGAACAGCCCGCCGAGCAGGGTGCCGATGATCTCGCGCGCCTCGAAGCCTGGCTCGGAGCGCCGGGGAAATGACTGCACCGCAAAGATCGCCGATTGCACGGCATCTTTGCGATCGACGATCAGCACGCGTAGCTTGCTCGGCTGTTCCGCGCTCAGCGCGCTGAGCGGCGCTGGGGCCGCGGGACCTGTCGCGTGCCCAAATAGCTTTTCGACATCGGGCTCGAGCTGAGCCAATGTCAGATCGCCGACGGCGATCACCGCCAGGTTTGAGGGCGCGTAAGCGCGACGATGAAACGCTGCCAGATCTGCCACGGTGAGCTTCTGAACGTCCGGAATGCTGCCCGAAACCGGGGCGCCGGCGCTTGGCCCGAGCAACGTGCGCAGCGCGACGAGGGACGCGAGGCGCGCGGGCTCCTGGCGTTCGGCGCGCAGGCCGTCCAGCCATTCACCCTTCACGCGCTCAAAATCCGTCACGGAAAATGCCGGGCGAAAGACGACTTCGGAAAGCAACGCCAGCCCACGTGGCACGTCCGCTGTGAGGGTGGCCATCGCGACGTGTGATTCGTCTCGTCCGGCATCCGCCTGCAACGAAGAGCCGAGGGCTTCACAAGCCTCCGCGAGCGCCAAGCTCGAGCGTTGCTGCGTGCCTTCGGTCAGCATTCGCGCGGTCAGCGCGGCGAGCCCGCTCTTGCCGAGCGGCACGGACCCAGAGCCGTGCCGCGCGACCACCGTCAGCGTCGTGACTGCCGAGCGCTTGGGCACCACGAACAGCGTGACGCCGTTGTGCAATGTCTTCATCACCGGCGTCGGGAATTGCACGGGCGTGGCTTGCCCTTGCTTCGGTTCTGTATTGCGGAACGCTTCCGGGTCAGGCTTGGCCGCGCTCGCCGTCGCGGCGGTGACGGCGGCTGGAGCCCGGGAACCGGCTGGCGCGCTCGCGCAAGCTGGGGTGAGCAACGCCGCGAGCGCTACGAGCTCGAGCGCGAAAGGACGGAGCATCATTTGGTCGCTCCCGCGGAGGCTTCCGCGTGCGGCTCGGTGACCACGATCACGCGCGCCTCCGGCTTGAGTGAGTCCCGCACGACACGCTGCACGTCTGCCCCGCTCACGCGCGCAATTTGCGCGAGGTACTTGGGCAAATAGCCCGGGTCCCCGGTATATTGGTCGAAGCGCTGGAGTAGGCCGGCGCGCCCTGACTCCCCGCTAGCGCCGTTCAGCAGCTCCAAATCACTCAACACGCCTACCAAAATGCCGCGTTTCGCGCGTTCTAGCTCGGCCGCTGTGGGCCCGGTCTTGGCCAGCTGGGAGATTACGGCATCGAGCTCACGCTCGACCGCGTTGGGGGTTTTTCCGGTCGCCACCGTCGCGCTCACTTGCGCGATGCTCGAGACCTGGTTGGATTCCAGGTTCGCGCTCACCTCAGCCGCCAGCTTGGTTTGTACCACGAGCCGCTGATAGAGCCGCGTCGCCTTGCCGCCGCCGAGCACTTCCAGCGCGACCTCCACTGCCGCGTCATCCGCGCTGTACGCTGGCGGGGTGCGGTAACCGAACGCCACCTGGGCCAAACTGACTGGTTCTTTGACGACGATGCGCTCGGGCTTGGCTAACGGCGCGTACGGCGTGAGTTTGGCTTCCGGCCGCTTGCGATCGGCTAACGTGCCAAAGTAGCGCGCGATCATCGCTTTGGCCTGGGGCACATCCACATCGCCTGCGATGCACAGCGTGGCGTTGCTCGGCGCATAGTACTGATGAAAGAACTCGGTCACGTCCGAAAGGGAGGCGCTCGTGAGGTCTTGCATCGAGCCGATCACCGCGCCGTGATACGGATGACCCTCGGGAAACAACGTATTTAGCAGGGCTAGCGAGCTCGGCCCGTACGGCTGATTTTCGTAGCTTTGCCGACGCTCGTTCTTCACTACGTCACGCTGCACGTCCAAACGCTCTTGAGTCAGCGTGTCGATCATGAACCCCATGCGATCGCTCTCCAGCCACAAGAGCAGCTCCAGATTTTCGCTGGGCGCGGTCTCGAAGTAGTCCGTGCGGTCCCAGCTGGTCGTGCCATTGCTGTTCGTGGCGCCGATGGACTCTAGAATGTGGTCGAACTCATGCCCGACGTGCTTGGAGCCCTCGAACATCAAGTGCTCGAACAAATGCGCGAAGCCGGAGCGGTGCGTGGGTTCGTTTTGGGGGCCCACATGGTACCAAACGTTCACTGCGACCAATGGCAGGCTGCGATCGCTGTGCAAGATCACCGTCAGCCCGTTCGGTAGCTTGAACTTCTCGAAGGAGATGGCGGCTTGGGGTACCTCCGGTGCGGCGTTGGCTGGTCGCGTGGGGGCGACTGGCGCGCCGTACGCGTTGCCGATCCGCAAGGCTGCGCAGAACCCGAGCAGGGCCGCTCCGGTGATGGCTCGTGCATTCCTCATGGGGTCAAACCTAAGACATCTTTTTCCCGCACGAGCGGCCAAACGGCCGCACTTGCTGGGCGCGCGGGCGGCGTGATAGCGAAATCGATCGAAGGACGGAGACTCATGTCGCAACAAGGACCCGGCGGATACGGTGGCGGCGGCCCGAACGGTCCGCCCGGCGGCGGTGGTTACGGCGGTCCTCCGCCCGGTGGTGGCTACCCGCCCGGGCCGCCCCCTGGTCCCGGTGGATATGGTCCGCCCGGTCCGCCTCCGGGAGGCTATGGCGGCCCGCCCGGGTACGGGCCTCCGGGCTACGGGCCTCCCGGTGGTCCGCCACCTGGCTACGCTGCGCCTCAGTATGGCGGCTACCCCGGCGGCCCGCACGCCGCACCGCCGCCAAAGAAGAGCAATGCGCTCTTGTGGGTGCTGCTCGTGCTCGGGCTGCTCGTGCTGTTGGGGATCGGTAGCGCGGTGGCGACCTTCTTGTACGTGCGTAGCCGCGCCAAGACAGCGGAGGAGCAAATCGCGGCGGTCGCGAGCGGCGTGGCCGCAGGCGTGGCTACCATCAACGGTGGCGCTCCGGCCTCAGCCGCGTGCGCGAACGCGATCGCTTGTTGCAGGGTGGTCGCCGCTCGAAGCGGCCAAAATGCGGCGCTCATCGAGCAAGCCTGCGGCGGGTTTGCCGCGCTCTCGGACGCGGTGTGCGTTCAGCAATACGATGCACAAAAGCGCGCGGCCACTCTGCTCGGGCTGACTTGCCCATGAGGCGCCCCAGCGGCCGTCGCTCATGACCACACCAAGTTCGCTCGCGACCAGCGTGGAGGCCAAACGCCTCGCGGCAAACGCTGCGTTTAACTCAGTTTGGCGGCGTTTTGGCCCCTACCTCAGTGAACGGCAGTGGGGCACCGTTCGCGAGGACTATAGCGAGGGTGGCACTGCCTGGGAGTACTTCCCGCACGACCACGCGCGCAGCCGAGCGTACCGCTGGGGCGAGGACGGCATCGCCGGCTACGGCGATCACAAACAACGCATCTGCTTTTCGCTCGCCCTTTGGAACGAGCGCGATCCCATCTTGAAGGAACGGTTGTTTGGGCTCACCAACGCCCAGGGTAACCATGGCGAAGACGTCAAGGAGCAGTACTACTACCTCGATGCGACGCCCACGCACTCGTACCTCAAGATGCTTTACAAGTATCCGCAGGCGGAGTTCCCCTATCAGCGGCTGATCGACGAGAACCAGCGTCGCGGTCGTGACCAACCGGAGTTCGAGCTGGTCGACACGGGTGTGTTCGACGAGGGGCGCTACTTCGACGTGTTCGTCGAGTATGCGAAGGCAGGACCCAACGACACGCTGATTCGGATTCGCGCGTTCAACCGCGGCCCGGAGGCGAAGCCGATCCACCTGTTGCCACAAATATGCTTCCGCAATACCTGGTCGTGGCAAGCGGGTGCTGCGCGCCCCGAGCTATGGGCAGAAGACGAGCGCACCGTCTCCTTGCAACACCAACAATTGGGCCGGTTTTGGCTGTATTGTCAGGGCGCGCCCAGCCTTTTGTTTTGCGACAACGAGACGAACATGCCGCGCGTGTTCAACTTTCAGGGCGGCTCTGCGCACCCCAAGGATGCCTTTCACGACTACGTAGTGTCTGGCGATCACGGTCGGGTATCTCCCGCGCGCCGCGGCACCAAGGCTGCCGCTCTGTACTCGCTCGTCGTTCCGCCAGGCGAGAGCGTTGAACTGCAGCTTCGTTTGTCGATGGACGAACACGCGCAGCCGTTTGCGGATTACGAGACCTTGTTTGCGACGCGCGAGCGAGAGGCGGACGAGTTTTACGGCGAGTTGCAAACGGAGATCCCGGACGAAGACGCGCGACGCATTCAGCGCCAAGCCTTTGCCGGCATGATCTGGTCAAAGCAAACCTTTCACTACGACGTGCGAAAATGGCTTGCAGGCGACGAGACGCAGCCCAAACCGCCTGAGGCGCGTAAGCACGGCCGCAATGCCGAGTGGGATCACCTCACCAATAATGACGTGATCTCGATGCCTGATAAGTGGGAGTACCCTTGGTATGCATCTTGGGATCTCGCGTTTCACTGCATTCCATTCGCGGTAATCGACGCAGAATTCGCCAAATCCCAGCTCGTGCTGCTGACTCGCGAGTGGTACATGCACCCCAACGGGCAGCTCCCGGCATACGAATGGGCGTTCAGCGACGTAAACCCGCCCGTGCACGCGTGGGCGGCCTGGCGCGTGTTCCAGATCGACCGGAAGCAGCGCGGCGACGCGGGTGACCACCAGTTCTTAGAGCGCATCTTCCACAAGTTGATGATCAACTTCACGTGGTGGGTGAACCGTAAGGATGCTGAGGGGCGCAACGTCTTCCAGGGCGGCTTTCTGGGGTTGGACAACGTGGGCGTCTTCGATCGAAGCAAGCCGCTGCCCACCGGCGGATACATCGATCAATCCGACGGCACGGCGTGGATGGCCATGTACTGCTTGAACTTGATGCGTATCGCGCTCGAGTTGGCCGAGAGCAACGAGGTGTACGAGGACATCGCGAGCAAGTTCTTCGAGCACTTCTTGCACATCGCCGAGGCCATGACCGCCATCGGCACGGAAGTTTGCCTGTGGGACGCCGACGATGAGTTTTACTACGACGTGCTGCACGTGCCGAATGAGCGCCCGCTACCGCTTCGCATTCGTTCGCTCGTCGGTTTGATGCCTCTGTTCGCGGTGGAAGTGCTGCAGGCCGAGGTCATGACGGCCCTGAAAGGCTTCAGCGCGCGGCTAAAGTGGTTCCTGGAGTATCGTCCGGACTTGGCGGCTCTGGTCTCGCGCTGGACGGACACGACGAGCAGTGAACGGAACTTGCTGTCGCTACTACGCGGCCACCGCATGAAGCGGCTGCTCGTGCGCATGCTGGACGAGCAAGAATTCCTGTCGACCTTCGGCGTGCGTAGCTTGTCCCAGTACCATCGGGAGCACCCGTTCGTGCTCGCCGTCAAGGGTGAGCAATTCTCCGTGGCGTACGCGCCCGGTGAGTCCGAATCCGGAATTTTTGGCGGTAATTCCAATTGGCGCGGGCCGATTTGGTTTCCCGCGAACTTCCTGCTCATCGAATCCTTGCAGCGCTTTCATCACTACTATGGGGATGATTTCAAAGTCGAGTGCCCGACGGGCTCCGGCCAATACCTCACCCTCGATGAAATCGCCGAGCATTTAACGCAGCGGCTGACCAATCTGTTTGCGCGCGACGAGCGAGGTCATCGCCCCATCTATGGTGAAAATTCGCTCCTTCAGAACGATCCGCACTTCCGCGACTACGTGTGTTTCTACGAATACTTCCACGGTGACACTGGGCGCGGTCTGGGCGCTTCCCACCAAACCGGGTGGACGGGGCTGATTGCCAAACTGCTGATGCCGCGCCAGAAGCCGTGAGCGAGCAGTTCCGACTGCGCTAGGGCGCGCTCGAGGAAAACACACCGGTACGCTGCGCGGCCTTTGGAAAGACGTGATTTGGGCAGCTTTCCCGGCAAACGAGCGGGTACGCTGTGCGGGTGTCTCGCCTGCCGCGTCGTCATTGGATCTTTGCCGCCGCGGCTCTGCTTGCCGCGCTCGTCGTTTTACAACTCTGGCCCCGTGACGAAACGCGCATCACGAGCCTCTTGCAGGGCCTATGCGCGCAACTCAACGAGACCCGCGACCCTGCGACTCTCGCCCAACTGCGTGCAGTATTGGCGTCGTCCCTGCTGCCCGACGCCAGCGTGCGGGTGACTGAACTCAACGAGGATGCTGAGAGCCGTGCCGAAGTCCAACAGCGTGCCGGCTTGCTGTTGAGCGGCGGCGTCCCGCTTTCGTTCGCGCTGAGCAGCGTCGAGGTTCACCTGAGTGGCGCGCTGGCACGGGCGGATTTTGATCTGTTGGTGATGCCGCGCGGGTCGGGCGAGCAGCGTCGCGAGCTCCGTCACTCGCGAGTCCGGTTACACAAGGGCGATGGGGAATGGCGCATCGAAGCCATCGAGGTGGATCCGGTTGCGGACTCTCCGCCGGAAGCGCGGCCCTAGGCTGGCGTTGAGCGATCTCGACGCGCCACGCATTCAAGGCGCGGACACAGGCGCGCTGCGCAAGGCCGCGGCGAGTACAATCACGGCTATCCAGGCCAAATTTGCGAGCAAGAGGTGCACCACCTGCATCGGCCCGGGCGCTGAGAGCCAAATGTTCACCACGCCCGCCATGACTTGAAAGCACACGGCGACGGCCAGACACTGGCTCGCCCGCCGCACGGTGCTTCCTCGGCGATAGCCAGGGATCAACATCGCGACGTAGGTCATGAAAGCGGCCACGCCGACGGCCAGGAAAGGATGAAAATCCCGTAAGTTCTGCAGCAGGGAAGCGTTCTGCCCCTGATCGGCCTGCAAGCGAGCCGCGAGCCCTGAGTGCTGCACCGGGTACACCGTGTCCCCCAGCGCAGTGATCGCTCCCGTAGCTGAGACCAGCAGCAGCCCCAGGCCAGCCAAGAAGAGCAGTGCCCAGGCCGCGGGCGGCACCGGCTTCGCCCCGGCAGGCGCGGGCTGCCGGCTACTGAACCAAGCGCACCAGGTGAGCGCGCCGGTCAGCAGCGCGGTGCTGATCAAGTGCAGCGGAAGCACCACGATGCGAGCGAAAGAGGCGTCGTTTTCGACCAAGCGTAATTTGACGAGCAGCGCGCCAATCAGCGCTTCGACCAGAATCATCACGCCCGCCATGGCTGCAGCTGCGCGCACGGCGTGCCCCGCAGGGTACATGCGAAAAGCCGCGACCAGCAGGGCGATGATGGCGAAGACACTCAGGGCGGACGTGGCACGGTGCGTGTATTCGATAGTTGTCTTCAGGGTCTGTGGCATCTGCAGGAGCGCGCCGTTGCAGCTCGGCCAATGTTGCCCGCAGCCGGCGCCTGAGCCCGTGATGCGCACCACTGCGCCGAACAGAATCACGAGCAACGTGTAACCGAGCAACGCCCAAGCAAAGCGCGTGAAGCGCCGCTGCCAGTCAGCCAGGCGCAGGTGCGGGGCAAGCTCGGTAGCGGCCTGGCTGTTCATTGGCCGTCCGGGTGTGCCACGGCCGGCCTCGGCGTGCCAGCGCGCCCCGGGGCGAGATTAGCCGCCAGCGCCCTGAGACGCGCGCGCGGGCAATCACGAGCCCGATTCGAGGTCGACGAGGCCGCTGGATCGAGGTAGGTCCCGGGCGTGGATCAATACGACATCATCGCGGTCATTCTGGGCGTGATGTTTACCCTGCGAAAGCTCGACACCCAGAGCCGCAACGCGGCGCAGCACCCCGGCGTTGACCCGGAGGATTTTCTGCGTTGGCAACGGCAGACGGCGTCCGCCTACGCGCCAGGTGCGTACGCGAGCTTCGCGCGCGTGGTGTTCCACTTTTTTTACATCCGCTACGCCGCCCACCACCCGCTGAGCCCGATGGCGTTCGCCCGCGTAGCGCTACTGGTGGATCTGGCGTGGCTCGTCTGCACCATTTCTACCTTGGTGCGAGCGCATTGGGCGCGCGAGTTGCGCAAAAAGCTGGGCATTGTCCTAGAAAAGCCCCAGCCAACCCGCTGACGCGGAGCGCCCACTGACCGCCCTGAAGCAAACTAGGAAGGGAAGGTTTGCGCCGGGCGTAACACGACCAGCATGAGCGAACGTTCCCTGCACTCTTTCGCCATCCTATTGGCAGGGCTATTCAGCGCGGAGCGCAGCAAGCCGCGCGCGGCGAGCTGGGCCCTCAATGGTGAGGCGGAGGAAGCCGCGAAGGCTTTTTGTTCGCCGTCGGTACAACGATCGGTATCGGCGTTGAGGCTGAGGCTGAGGCGGTAGCAACGGGCGCCGCTGGAGCGGCCGCGCTCGCGGCCTGCGCTGCCGCGGTCGCGCTAGCCAATGCGGAAGCCACGATGCTCACTGGTGCCGCTCCGGACGCTTCCGGGGCCGGCGCGTCGGTCCTCTTTTTGCACGCCAAGAGCGCGGCCAAGACGAGCGCAACACTGGCGCACATCGTCCATTTGTCGATCGCTCGTTTCATTTGCTCCTCCTCAACTCGGTCGCCGTAGCAACGAGTCCCATCAATGCTCGTGCTGCGGCGGTGGTGGCAGCGTCAGACCCGGTGCCGGCCGTTCGCGCAGGCACTTTTCGATCCCTTGCAGTAGCTCTGGCGGTGCGCCTTTCGGCAGCCGCGGCTTACCGAGCACGTTGGTCGCCAGGCGGTCCCAAGTGACGCCGCCATCCGAGCCGAAGCTCAGCCACACGAACATCGCCCGCCCCTTGATGTTGGCGTCCGGGACACCACCACCGCGGCCGGCGTTCCAAGCACGCGAGTCCATACTGTTGTTGCGGTTGTCGCCCATCACCCAGGTTTCCCCGGGAGCAACTTTGTACGGGCCCTGCCGGGCTTCACTGCTGCGGTCATCTTCGAACTGCGTGATGTACGCGTAGCTGCCCAGGAACTCCATATACAGCTCGCTGCGCTTCAAGCCGCTGTCCATACCCTCGTGGTAGTCGTACCACCCGATGCGGCAGTTCGGCACGCGCCATCCGTTGATGGACGGATGACCGTTCTCTACTTCCAGCGTGTCCCCTTCCAAGGCGATCACGCGTTTGATGAAGTCTTGACGCTCGTTGTTCGGGTTTGGGTCCGGGTATTCGAACACCATGATGTCGCCGCGCGCGGGCGGCAGGCTGTTGAACAAGCGAACGCTCGTGTATGGAATCGCCGGGCCGTAGGCCAGCTTATTCACGAAGATATGGTCCTGGATTTGCAGCGTCGGCAGCATGGATCCGCTCGGGATCTTGAATGCTTCGACCACGAATGTACGCAGCAGCAAGGCGACGCTGACCGCCACCAGGATGCTTTCGACATACTCACGGAACTCTCCCTTTTGCCAGGGGCCGAGGCGGCGTGCCACGAGCCGGCTCGCTCGTTCGTAGCTGGCGGTGAAGGGGCCGGCCTCGAAGGGTGAGGCAGCCATAGCGTCGCGCAGCTCTTCGAGCGCTTCGCGCAGCTCTTCCCGCGTTGTCAAAGGCAGCTCGCGCTCGACGCGCGCGCGATTCTTACGCAGGATGCGTTCGGCCTCCTCGAGCAACTGCCCTGCGTGCTCGAATTCTTCCCGCATCGCTTTGGGAATGTCGCTGCGACCGCTGCCGCCCGGCCCACCGACGAACGGTAAGGCGTGACGGTAGCTATACAGCAGCATCTCGAAGATCGTAAAAAACAGGATGTACGCCGGCACCTGTTGATCGCGAACCTCCCACTGGAAACGCTCGAACAGCGTGACGGGGGTGAAGTCTTGAGCCGGCTTGACCAGCCAGACGACGAGCATGCACAGCACGAGCGGCACGACGACGAACCACAGTGGCCAGAACACGTAGCGGGAAATTTTTGCGTTCACTGAGGTGGGCTCGTGCGCCAGAGGCTCGAGTGCGGCGTTTCTAGCCGGGGGTTAGGGATGGGGCAACTCGTCTGGTGTGCCTTGCTAAAGACTTGACGCGTGTGGGGCATTTAGGGGCATTTCTGGCGTAGGGGCGGGGTGTGGCGCTGGGCCGATCGCGCTGCGCTTTGAGATCGCATGCGCCTGTTCGGTCAGCTTTTGTTGGCTCCGCCTCTCATTCGCGGATCGTGATCTGGTCTTCCAAGACTTTGTCGTCGTTTTGGTTCCGGGCATGCGGCTGGGTGCGTTTTGCGCACGCTGGGGCGTGGCGTGCGGCGCTTCGCGCGCACCGGAGAGGAGCGGGCGGCTGGGTTCGTTTTGCGCACGCTGGGGCGTGGCGTGCGGCGCTTCGCGCGCACCGGAGAGGAG
>JBDTYJ010000150.1:0-13086 GCA_040005755.1 Pseudomonadota bacterium | reverse complement strand
GCACGAGCGTTGCTCGGGTGAAGGGGATGTCACGTCAATTAAAAGGCGCGTTGCTCGCGATGGGTTTCGTCGCCGCGTTCATTCTGAGCATCGTCTTTCACTCGATTGTCGCCTCGGTGATCGTGCTGCTTTGCGCCGTCACTGTGTCGTACGTCGTCGGTATTGCGTGGATGCGCACGAGTACTCACCGCACCCGGGGCAAGGAACAGAGTTCGCCACACTAAGAGGCCGCTGCGCTGCGGAAGGCGGCACTATGCCGCCTCCAGTGCGCGCTTACTTCGACCATTACCGCCGAACAAAACCCGGTATCGACCGGGTCGGGGCGGCGACGCATTCTGCAAACTAGCCCTGGCTGCCGGGAAATACCTGAATGTGATTGATGATCGCCGTGCGGTCCACGACGGCCGCCGTGATCTCGCCCGCCAGGCTACGCTCATTGGCGGTCGCGACCGAACCCCACAGCAGGACTTCCCCGTCGCGAACAACGACGCCGACCTTGGTCGCATCCAAGTGTCCGTGAGCCGTCAGCGCTTGGTGAATGCGCCCGCGAAGTTTGGCGTCTTCCGGCGCCATATCCTGCGTCCGTGCCCTCTCATCGGCGGTGTGCATGGGCTGGACTTGCTGCAACGGTCATGCCCGGAGGCTCACAGCGACGAATCAGCGCGTTAGTCTGGCACGGCGATTGCTCAACCGAGCGCATGGAACGCTCCCTGCCCCGACTCCTCACCGCGACCGGAATGTGCGCTTGCGCGGGCTTGCTCGCGGTTGCTTCGTGCACGCGAACCACCGATCGCGTCGTGGAACCTGTCGGTGGCGGTGACGCTTCCACCACCGTTCCAGACGTCTCGGATGCGAGCGCCACTCCGATTGGGCCCGTTGCGCGCCCGCCAGCGAAAGAAGACGGAGAGCCTGAGGAGGACTTCCGGCTCGCGCGCTCGCCCGCGCTCGGCGCAAGGGTTGGGTCTCGCGCTGGCTTCCACCTCGCGCAGGCCCGCGTTGCCAGCGCGGACAATGCGCTCGGTGGGACCGACGCCGGCGGCTCTGCCGGCAACGGTGGTGCCGGCGGGCGCGCCGCGCCGGTAGGGGCCGGCGCCCGTTCCAACTAGTTCTGACTCAGCGCGGCAGTACGAGCACGACTGCGGTTTTGCTGCGCTCGTTCTCGACCTCTGGCAGTGCCAGGGTGCCGCGATGGCGGTGCACGACGCTTTCGGCGAACGCGATGCCGGCGTTTGCCTGCGTGGTCGCCGAGCGTTCGCGTAGCGCACGGCGCACGCTCTCACCGCTGTTGTCGCTTGCGAACTCGATACGCACCGTCTGCTCGTCGGAGGAACAGCTGATCACGAGTTCCTGCTGGGAAAAGCTGCAAAATAACGCCGTGAGCTCGCAGATAGCGGCGCCAAAGCTTTGCACATGAACAGCGAGCGACACGGGCCCGCCCTCAAGCCGGAGCTGCAAGTTGCGCCGCGCGTGCGCTGAAAAGGCACGCGTGGCTGACTCTTTGATTAAGGCGCTCAGCTCGGAAGGGTCGTTGAGCTCAAGGTCCGTACCGTCCATCAGTTTCGCCAAGGCCGACAAGCGATCACCGAGGAGCAGCAGGCGCTGAGTGCTGCGCCCCATCATTTGGCAGAGCTTCGTCGCGTCCGGACTGTCTTTCGGTAGCTCCCGAGATAGCTCCTTCAGCGCGCCGTCCAGCACACCGACCGCTCCCCGCAAATCGTGTGCCGTGACCGACAGGAAGCGGGGATCAGGCTTCGGGTGCACGCTTCGGAGCCTCGTGTTCGCGTGAAGGCTGTTGGCGTGACTGATAACGCTCAAGCTTCCGATACATCGTTCGGCGGTCGAACCCAAGGAGCTGTGCCGCGCGTGACTTGTTGCCCTCTACAAGGGCCAAAACTCGGTGAATGTAGCGGCGCTCGAGCTCGTCCATGCTGACGACCTCCGCCATTTCATCGACGGCAACCACGAAGCGGTCGGCGGTGTAACCACGGACGTTTTCCGGCAAGTCATCGACCGATATTTGGTTGAACCGTGCCAGCGCCACCGCACGCTCCATGCAATTTTCGAGTTGGCGTACGTTGCCTGGCCAGTTATAGGCCAAGAGCTTTTCTGCAGCGCCCTCGGATAGCGTGAGCGCTCCCTTGTTGCCCTTGGCCGCGAAGTTCTCCAAGAAGTGAGCTGCGAGGTGCACTACATCCATCCCGCGTTCGCGGAGCGGAGGAAGCGCGATCTTCACCACGTTAATCCGGTAGTACAAATCCTCGCGGAAGCGCTTCTCGTACACTTCACTTTCGAGATCGCGGTTAGTCGCGGTGATCACGCGCGCGTCGAAAGGCACCTCCGTATTGGCGCCGACCGGGCGAATCGTCCGTTCCTGCAACGCCCGCAGCAACTTCGGCTGCATTTCGAGCGGCATCTCGCCAATCTCGTCCAGAAATAGCGTGCCGCCATCCGCTAGGGCGAAGAGGCCGGTGCGCTGGGACTTGGCGTCCGTGAATGCGCCGCGGGCGTGGCCAAATAGCTCGCTCTCGAGGAGATGCGGCGGCATGGCGGCACAGTTCACCGCAACGAACGAACCCTTGCGGCCGCTGGCTTGGTGAATGGCTTTGGCTACCACCTCCTTGCCGGTGCCCGTTTCGCCGGAGATCAACACCGAGGCGTCGCCCTCGGCCACGCGCGCGACCAGATCGAACACTCGCTCCATGGCCGGGCTGTTGCCGATGACGCCGTCGACCTTGATGCTCGACGCGCTCTCCTTCAAACGCCGCACCTCTTCACGCAGCTCGCGATGTTGTGCTGCGCGGTTTACGCTGATGGAGAGCAGCGACGGGTCGACAGGCTTGGTAACGAAGTCGAAGGCACCCGCGCGCATTGCTGCGATGGCGTTTTCGAGGCTGCCCATACCGGTCACGACGATCACGGGAATATCGGCGCGCACGCCGGCAATTCGCTGGCAGAGCTCGATTCCGCCTAACTCAGCCATGTCGAGATCGGTAAGGACGGCGGTGAAGTCTTCGTTTGCGATGCGGTTCAACGCATTACGCGCAGAGGTCTCGGTGACGGCCTCATAGTCCTGACGCTTCAGCATCATCTGAAGCAAGTCACAGGTGGCTTCGTCATCGTCTACGACTAGGATTTTGCGACCGTTACTCATGTGACCTACTCGGGTAGAAAGGGCTGAGGAGCTTCACTCACGTGACAGCGGCGAAGTTGAGACGGCTCGGCGCCGTGCGCTGGCCTTAAGCAAGTGACGTGCCGACCCGCCACACTGGGCAAGCGCACGCTTTTTGGCGGAGTGTGCGCAGTTCGAGCTGCGCGTTTTTAGCCGAAATCACGAGACGAGCGTGACACGTTTGCGGGCCATGTGACAATCAGCCACAGGCGGGCGCGCCTCCTGGAATGGTCCGAAACGCGTCCGCGGTTTGGGAGCGCGACCGGCGCACAGCGCGGCAGAGGAAGCCGAACGGGCGAGGGTTTCCTTGGCGACACCCCAAATGAGGCGGCATTCCGCGGCAGTACGCCTCGGGACCGCTCGCTCTGTGACATTTTGCAGCTTGGGCGCGGTCATTCGAGTTCGGCGGCGCGGAAAAAGCGGGCAGATTGAGGCTCATATGCCGGCACGACGCTTGCAGCCAGCCTGCCTCGTGCTTGCTCGGCGTTTGGCACCCGAAAAGAACGACAGGGTTAACAATGAGAAATTCGATTCTGCTGGTCGATGACGATCAAGACCATTGTGAGCTACTGCGAGCGATGCTCGTTCGCCTCGGCTGGACCGTCACTGCGACGACCTCGGCAGAAGAAGCGCTTGAGCATGCTGGCCGTGAGCGGTTCTCGGTGATCGTGACCGACCTTAGCATGTCCCCGATGGATGGGTTCGAGCTTTGCGATCGTTTGATTCGCCAGGGCTGCGAAGCGCCGATTATTGCTGTCACCGGGCACGCCAACATGGAATTTGCGGTCAACGCCCTCCGTGCCGGAGCGTATGATTTTCTCGCCAAGCCCGTCGACGAAAAGCTGCTTGGCCTGTGCGTGGCTCGCGCGGCGCAGCATCAGCGGTTGCAGCACGAGGTCAAGAAGCTGCGCGCGGACAAAGAACCCTCTGCCGATAAGCAACTGATCGGCGATAGCATCGCCATGCGTCGCGTTTACGACACGATTCGGCGCGTAGCGGCGAGCGATGCCTCGGTACTCATTCAGGGAGAAACGGGCACTGGCAAAGAGCGCGTTGCGCAAGCTCTGCATGCCGCCGGCCCGCATCCAGATGGGCCGTTCGTTGCGATCAACTGCGCGGCTCTACCAGCCGGGCTATTAGAAAGCGAGTTGTTCGGTCACGCCAAATCCGCGTTCACCGACGCCAAGTCGGCTAAGGACGGCTTGTTCGTGCGTGCGTCCGGCGGCACGCTATTCTTGGACGAGATCGGTGACATGCCGCTCGAGATGCAGTCGAAGCTGCTGCGCGCACTCGAAGAGCGCACCGTGCGTCCAGTAGGTTCCAATGAAGAGGTGCCGTTTCAAACGCGTGTTGTTGCTGCCAGCCACCGCGATCTACAGGAGGAGGTGAGTGCCCGCCGTTTCCGCGAGGACCTCTTGAACCGCATCAACGTCGTGCAGATCGACGTGCCGCCGCTGCGTGAACGCACCGGTGACGTGTTGAAATTGGCCAGCTTCTTCTTGCGCCGCTCTGCAGAGCGAAGTCACAAAGGGGAAATGTTCCTGCCGCCCGCCGTGGCTGAGCGGTTGCTCGCCTACGACTGGCCAGGCAACGTGCGTGAGCTGGAAAACTGCATGGAGCACGCGGTTGCTCTCGCGCGCTTCAGTCATCTCGGCATCGATGACCTGCCGCCGCGTCTCCGCGCGCAGCGGACCGGTAAGTTGATGTTGCCTGCCGATGAGCCGGGTGAAATCGTCCCGCTTGACGAGCTCGAGCGTCGCTACATCGTGCGCGTCGTGAAGCTATTGGAGGGGAATAAGTCGCGCGCCGCGCACGCGCTTGGCCTTGACCGTCGCACCCTGCACCGTAAGTTGGAGCGCTACGCCTCCGATGGCGCTGGAACGGACTCTGAGCACCCTAGCAGCGGGGCCCTATCGTAATGGCTGCGGCCTCGCACGTTTCGGGGCTCGAGATTCCGTTTTTGGAAACCGAGCCCGTCTCGGGCGTGGCGCCGCACCGGGACGCTTTCGGCGACGAGGTTTTGCCACCCGGTTCCGCGATAGCCGGCCGCTATCGCGTACTGCGCAAGATTGGTGAAGGCGGTATGGGCATCCTTTACGCCTGCACCGATACCGTGCTCACGCGCGAAGTCGCGGTGAAACTGATGCGCCGGAGTCTGGCCGCCGATCCCTTGCTTTGCGAGCGCCTGCTGCGGGAAGCGCGGTTGGCAGCCCAGCTTCACAGTCACGTGGCGCAGGTGTTCGATTGCGGCGCGCTAGAAAGCGGCGAGCCGTACATCGTGATGGAGCTGCTATCGGGCCGAGACCTCTACACAACGCTGCGCGAAACTGGCCCTTTGTCGCCCGAAACGCTCTGCTCAGCGATGCTTCAGGTTTGCGTCGGCCTGGTAGAGGCCCACGAAAAAGGCATCATTCATCGCGATTTGAAGCCGGAGAATTTGTTTTGCGCGACTGAGCCGGATGGCTCTGCCTTGCTAAAAATCGTGGATTTCGGCGTCTCCAAGCAGATCACGACCGGCATGCGAAGCATGACGAACCCAACGGAAAGCGTCGGGTCGCCGCAATACATGTCGCCTGAACAAATCACGACCCCCTCGGAAGTGGACCCACGGACAGACGTGTGGTCGCTGGGCATCGTGATGTATGAGCTGCTCACCGGCGCACTGCCCTTCAATGGCCCGACCCCGGCGCAGGTTTGCGCGGCCGTACTCAGCGACTCGGTCCCGCCGATTTCGGACTTTCGGGACGACGTCCCACAAGCCTTGGAGTTCATCGTGCGCCGCTGCTTGGAGCGGAATCGAGAGCGGCGGTTTTCGTCGGTCGCCGAGCTATCCAAGGCGCTCCAGTCGTTCGTCAGCACTGGGCAACTGCCGGTCGGGCTGGCGCAAGAAAAGCCGGCGCGCCCAGCGGTGCAGTCCGGGGCATTGCGCTCGGTACGCCCGCGGCGGCGCTGGCTGGGAGTCCTGTTGAGCATTGCCGTGCTCGGCGGTTGTTTCGCAGTGCTCAGCGTGGGCGTGCGAGACAGGAAAATCCATCTCCCCAGCAAGGCGGAAGTCCTGCAGCTCCCCGCCCGTGCTTCTGCCCTAAGGGCCAAGCTGGGCGCTGCCTTCGACCGACAAAGAGCTGCGGATTCTCATTCCGCCGACTGACGCGGCGCGCATTCTGAAGGCCGTCTATGCTTCCAACCGGGCCTGATACCGATTTGAGAGTCCGACACTGCCACACCTCTGACACCTATCAACTCGAGATGGCCACTCCAGTTGGTGCCCAGTAATCCCCAGGCTGTGTATTACCGGGGGATATTCAGGCAAAGTCGTCGAAGGCAAAGTCGTCATCGGCGGCCGGGCGCGTGGGCGCGACGTGTCGAACACCGGAGCGCGGTTCAGCGCCGCAGTTCTGGTGGTTCATGGCGACTTGGCGGTCGGCAAGCACCGGCGCGAATTGCGCCAGAATGTCAGCCAATTCTGCGTCGGTGGCCGAGTCTTCGCTGGCGGACCAGAGGGTGAGACGGCCGCCTTGCGCCACCTGCGCGCTGAGCGCCTCTATCACCACACGACGCGCCCAAGCGTCCTGCTCGTCCGCGCGGGAGGCGGTGTATACGTCCACGGACTCGATTTGCGCGTCTTCCTTGCGCAGGCGTTGCGCGCGCTGTCGAACGCGCTCGCTGAACGCGGGCGCGGGCTCATCCTGCTGCTGCGCGACCACTACCCAATCGTCCGTGCCCAGGCCGCGGCAGGACGCCCACGCCGTGGCAGAGGCTCCGAATTCTAGGACCGTGAGGCGCGCTCGTCTTGGCATGATGGGCTTCGGGCTGCATTGAGCACACTCCGTGCCAATAGGGCGGTGACAGCGCTTGCCCAGAATTCCCGCAAATCTGCGCTCGTTGGCTCGGTTCAGCGGGCTTTTACCCGTGACACATTGCCTCTGGAGGGAGAGGAGCTGATGCAGGCTTCCCCACGCGCCTGCGGTAACAAGGAGTCGCGCGGCGCTGGTTCTGCCGCGTCGGAGTTACGTGTCGTAACGGCAGGCGTAGGACCCAACAGCACCGCAACCCAGTGCAAGTCGCTGGTATTCCAGAGCACGATTTTCGCGATCAACGTGAGCGGCACCGAAAGCAGGGCGCCAATCGGCCCGAGTAACCAGCCCCAGGCGAACATCGACACCAAGACGACCAGCGGGGAAACGCTGAGCGATCGCCCGAGCGCATTCGGCTCGATCAGATTGCCGATCACCGTGCTGATCATCGCCAAACCGCCTGCCACGGCGCAAGCTCGCCCAAACCCAAACGCAGTCAACGCGATGAATATCGGCGGCATGGCGGCTACCAGGCTGCCCACGGTGGGAATATAGTGCAGCGCGAAGGTCACCAAGCCCCAAAGTGCGGGATTCGGCACGCCGAGCGCGGCGCACCACAGCCCGCTGCACACGCCGGTGGCAGCGCTCGTCGCCGTTTTCACACTCAAATAGCGCTGAATTTCGGACATTGTCCGCGAAAAGTCACTGAAGGTGCTCGGCGACCAGCCGAGTGCCGCGCGCACGCGCTTGGGTACCGTGGTTACTTCCAGCAACATGAAGACGATCAGCAACAACACCGTTAGGAGTGTCGAGAGAACGGTCGGCACCCCCATCACGACGTAAGTTGCGGCCTGTTGGATCAACGCGTCGAGATGCGACCCATATAGCGATTGTGCTAGCGCATGCTGCTGATGCGCCTCCAGCCAGGCGGTGGCTTGCATTTGAACCTGGTGGAGGGAGCTCGCGTATTGGGCCGCGGAGCCGCTGATGTTCGCGAGGGCAATCATCAACAGGGCGCCCACCCCGCTCAGTAGCCCGATGACTACCAAGAGCGAAATGACAACGGCGCCAACGTCCGGGATCCGCGAGCTATGCACCCAGCGGAAGATGGGCTGCACCGCGATCGCGACGCAGGCAGCCAACAGCACTGGCGCGATAAACGCTGCCGACAACTTGATGGCGCCGGCCAGAATAGCGGCGGCGGCCAGTACGACTAGCGCCTGGGCGCCCTTTCCGGCCTCATTGCTCGCCATTCGATCTACACGCGAACGGCTTCAGCCGACCCCAGGGGAGAAGCTTGGCGGATCACTGGCAGGAAAGGAATCAAACGACGCCGCGTCCACGATGTCATGCTCACCGTCGTTGAAGCGCCGCTCAAGGTCCTTCCTGGATTTGAACAAATTCGCCACGAGCGCGGGCATCTTGCGCACACTGATTCCGCTCGCGCCTTGAGTGATCAGCAACGCGCCGGCGGCGCCGAGCAGCGTACGGGTTAGCGAACGCCCGCTGACGGCAGCCGCGCCACCGAGGATGATGCCCGCGGCGACGCTAGCGATCCGCGCGTGACGTTCGCGCGTTCCGGCCCGGTCATGCAAGGCGAGTATGTCGACGGTGTTAGTGGGGAGTTGCTCAAGCATGGTCTCGGGTCCTTCGCTGGTGAAATCCGGCAGTTCGCGTTTAGGAAACGGCGTGCCGCGAGGGTTTGGTGCTGGTAGCGCTTTCGAGGTGGCTAATGCGATCACTCAAGCGGTGTTTGGCGTCGTCGATGCCATCCGATAGTTTCGCCCGCAAGCGCGTGCCCGAAGTCGGGGCGAGCAACAGCGCGATGCCCGCGCCAACGGCCGCACTCACGGCTACCAGGCCCAGCGCAGGCAACACGCGCCCTACGGCGCTCGGCCTCCGCTCCAAGCCGAGCACGCCAAGCACGTCTTCGAGCTTGAGTTCAGAGGCTGCTTCAATCAGGTCGGTAACACCGATCGCGGAGCCCAATTCCTGAGCCGTCTTGCTGAAGTCCATGGCGCCGTCCTTCCTTTGGGTTGCGTGAGAGTGCGCCCGCGTTTCGGGCGCGTCGCACCGAACCGTCCCAGCAAGCGCAGTGCCAACGCGGGCGGGTGCTGAAAGCCGCCTGATCAGGCGGCTCGCGAGACATCTCGCCCCGGTCTGAGGCGGCGCGCCACGAAGCGGCCAAATCACTCGAAATGTAGCGGCCACTTTGAACCGCGGCTTTGACGCGGCTGTCCAAAATCGCACTGGCACGACGGGTGCACTAGCGACTGTCGATGCTCGAATCGACTCCGCACAAAGCCGATCTGCCAGCGCCCAATTTAGGTGATCTCGTCGCAGACGCGCTCCATCAAGCAAAAACGTTGGTGCAAGCGGAGTTGTCGCTCGTCAAGCGTGAGCTGATTCAAGAAGTGACGGGCACCGTCAGCTCATTGATTTGGCTCGTAACGGGAGTGCTCTTCGCGCAGGCCGCGCTGACCACCCTGGGTGTGCTGGCCGTGCTGGCGCTGGGCGTTGGCATTGCCTCGGTGGGCGTCGTCCTTTTGCTCGCCGCGGTGGCCGCGGCATTCTTCGCCATTGGTGTGCGTGTGCTCAAACAAAGAAAGCTACCCAAGTCGACCGCGCGGCTCGCCTCGGACGCCAAACGAGTCATGGAGACCGTCAAATGATCGATATCGCGGCCGCGGCGGACATGCGCCGTGCAGATGAAGCGCGCGCCAAGCTGATTCTCGACATTCGCCAGATAAAGAAAATGGGTGATCAGATGATCCGGAAGACCGAAACTGTAATTCACAAGACGCCTGTTTTGCTGGGGCTCGGCGCCGTTGGGATCGCCCTCGTGGGTGCCGCCGTGTACGCGGGGCGCGCCGGGTCGGGCCGCGGCCTGCACCCTCGCATCGCTCGAGAGCGCTCATTCCTGGCGGAAGCGGCGCGCAGTGCGGCGCTGTCGGCTCTCGGGATCTTGGCGGGACGCATCACGCAGCGTCTGCTGACTGCGGCGATGCATGACGCGACGGATAGCCCGCAGGTGCAAGCCGCGGAGTGAGTTCGCCCGCCGCCCGGACGCTGCCAAAACGCCGAGGTACGCCCCGCAGCTGCGGAGCATACTTCGGCGTTTTTCGTCTACTTAGCGGTCCTCAGGCGTTCGCGTGGGATGCACTTAGCTTCAGCGCACGCGCAATGGCGTGAGTCTCGGTCTGAGCAGGAAGCACGCGGGCATGAATGAAGTCGCGGGTGTCCGCGTCGAGCTCGGCGATTCGTGAGCGGTATTCGTTCAGGCCGTGATCCTCGCCCTCTTCGAGCGCGGAGATCGCCGCTTTTTCCCCGATCACGGTCGCCGCGCCCTCAACGGCCTTGGCGAACACGCCCCACGCGCCAGAGGATTCGGGCGGGGTGCCGCCCAGCAGGTGAATGCGCCACCCTAACAAGTGCACCCGGTTCTGGTGCGAACGCTGACATTGAATGAGCTGCGAGCGAAAGTGGCCGAGCGAGGCCGAGGAGAGGGCGGTGTTATAAGTTTCGACCGCAGCCAGTTCCCCGCGGCACAACGCCGAGAGGTTGCTCAATGCTTTTTCAGTTTCTGCAGTGTCCGTCATGGCTTGCCTCCTTTGTAGACGTCGCTCGCTGAAAGGCATGCCCCGTACCAAGGCGCTCGGCACGCAATGTGCTCTCCCAACGCGTCGGACAACAAGGAGAGGCACGCCCATGAACAACGACGAATCCAAGAAGTCCGCCCTCGAAGGCGAAGGCAGCTACAGCGCAACTCGCAATTACAATCGGCACTTGGCCGAGGCTTCGGAGAGCGGGGACGTGGAGGCGGCAGCGGAGGCAGCACGGCGCGCCGTTGAAGGGCCCGAGGGCGAGGAGCTCGCGCGCGCCGCCGAGGAAGCCAAGAAAGGCCCGCGACCGCCGGCGCCCTCGGCAGCCAAGCACGACAAATAGCCCCGCCGTCTCTGATGCGCGGCCCGGTCGCCGCGCGCGGCGTTTTGCCTCGGTGTGACAGCGCTGCTCGGACGCACTCGACTGCAAAATCCCAATTTCTGGGGCACTTTCGCGCAGCCTCGCGCCGGCTCGCGCTTTGCATGCTGCCGCGCCACCGGAGGCCGCACTTGTCAGAGACTTCACCGTTCGATGCTCCCCGTAAACGCACCGCGACCCGCACCGAAAAAGTCACGAACAAGCCCAGCACTGGCGGCAAAAGAGAAACTGCGGTTCCGAAAAGCCAACGGCTGATCGAGGCGCTGGCCGCGCTCACGCGGGGGGATTTCGCCAAGCGCCTCAACGGGCAGGATGGCCTGCCGCAGGAGGTCGCTCGCGCCTTCAACGCGTTGGCCGATCAGCTCGACTCGTCGGCGCGTGAGTTCGCGCGCGTTGCCCGAGTCGTCGGTCGCGACGGCGACATGACCGCGCGCGTGGAGACTCATGATCGGGGCGGTGGGTGGGCGGTGACGGGCGACTCCTTCAATGCGCTGATCGGTGATCTGGTCCGCCCTTCCACCGAGGTCGCCCGCGTGATTACGGCGGTCGCATCCGGTGACTTGTCCCAGAAGATGGCGCTCGAGATCGAGGGCAAGCCAGTGCGCGGCGAGTTCCTGCGCATCGGCGCGACCGTGAACACCATGGTCGACCAGCTGAACGCCTTCGCCAACGAAGTGACTCGCGTGGCGCGTGAAGTGGGTACCGAAGGCAAGCTCGGCGGTCAGGCCCACGTGCCTGGCGTAGCCGGCACGTGGAAGGACTTGACCGACAGCGTGAACGGCATGGCCACGAACCTGACCACGCAGGTGCGCGGCATTGCAGGCGTCGTGACCGCAGTCGCCAACGGCGACTTGTCGAAGAAGCTCGTAGTCGAAACCAAAGGTGAGATCCTAGAGCTAAAAAACACCGTCAATACGATGGTGGATCAGCTCAACGCCTTCGCTGGTGAAGTGACGCGCGTCGCACGCGAGGTAGGCACCGAGGGTAAGCTCGGCGTGCAAGCCGAGGTGAAGGGTGTGAGCGGCACCTGGAAGGGTTTGACCGATAGCGTGAATGCGATGGCCGGTAATCTCACCGTGCAATTGCGTGACGTGTCGAAGGTGGCTACCGCGATCGCCAACGGCGATCTGACGCAGAAGATCACGGTCGATACGCAGGGCGAGATCTTGCAGATCAAGAACGTGATCAATCAAATGGTCGACAGCCTCGGCACCTTCGCTGCCGAGGTGACGCGCGTCGCGCGTGAGGTCGGTACGGAAGGCAAACTCGGCGGGCAAGCTCACGTCCCCGCGGTCGCCGGCACGTGGAAGGATCTGACGGACAATGTGAACTACATGGCCGGCAACCTCACCGGCCAGGTGCGCAACATTGCGCTCGTCACGACCGCGGTCGCCAATGGCGATTTGTCCAAGAAAATTACGGTCGACGTCAAAGGAGAGCTGCTCGAGTTGAAGAACACCATCAACACCATGGTGGAACAGCTCCGAAGCTTCGCCGCAGAAGTGACACGCGTCGCCAAGGAAGTAGGCACGGAAGGTAACCTAGGCGGTCAAGCCAACGTGCCTGGTGTTGCCGGTACCTGGAAGGATTTGACGGATAATGTGAACTACATGGCCTCCAACCTGACGGGCCAGGTGCGCAACATTGCGCTCGTCACGACCGCGGTCGCCAACGGTGACTTGTCGAAGAAGATCACCGTCGACGTGGAAGGCGAGATCCTCGAGTTGAAGAACACCATCAATACGATGGTGGACCAGCTTCGAAGCTTTTCCGGCGAAGTAACGCGCGTCGCACGCGAGGTCGGCGGCGAGGGCAAGTTGGGCGTGCAGGCGGCCGTGCCGGGCGTTGCCGGCACCTGGAAGGACTTGACCGACAGCGTGAACTACATGGCGAACAACCTGACCGATCAGGTTCGTAACATCGCCTTGGTGACCACGGCCGTCGCAAACGGCGATCTATCCCAGAAGATCACGGTGGACGTGCGTGGTGAGGTGCTGCAGCTCAAAAACACCATCAATACGATGGTCGACCAGCTGCGCAGCTTTTCCGCGGAGGTGACGCGCGTTGCGCGTGAGGTCGGCACGGATGGCAAGCTCGGCGGTCAGGCCTACGTGCCAGGCGTGGCCGGCACGTGGAAGGACC
>JBDTYJ010000149.1:0-13194 GCA_040005755.1 Pseudomonadota bacterium | reverse complement strand
GCTGCTCGTCTACATCGCTTTCTCCTCACCCAGGCTTTGCCTGGCGCACTGGTTCCCCTATCCCCTTCCCCCTTGCGTTCCAACGGTGACCGGGCGACTCCTCGCGCATGATGACCATGATCGTTTCGTCGTTGGTTGGACGTCGCACGCTGTGGCTCGGCCTTGGAGGCCTCTCACTCCTGACGAGCTGCGCCGAGGCGGGCTCGCCCACGGAGCTTCGCAAGTCGACCGAAGCCATTGTCGGCACGCGCACCATCTCCGGCATGGTCAGTACGTCGTCGGGGCCCGCGGCCGGCGTCGCCGTGAAGCTCTCCGGCGGGGATTCTCGCACGGCATTCTCGGACGCGAGCGGGCACTACTCGATCCCCAGTCTCGGTAACGCCGCGTACGCACTCGTCGCTACCGCCAGCTCGACCTGCGCGAGCGCGTCCGTCAACGTGGCGCAGCTCACGAGCGACGTCACGATCAACCTCGGGATGACCGGCAGCGGTTGCTCCACGCTCGTGTTCGTTCCGGGCCCGACCGGGCCCATGGGGCCAATCGGGCCAATCGGTCCGAGCGGTCCGGCAGGCGTGGCGGGCGCGATGGGGCCGGCCGGTCCGGCTGGTGCTGTGGGGCTCGTCGGTCCTATGGGTCCCAGCGGCCCGCCGGGGCCTTCAGGTGCGCCGGGCTCAGCCGGCCCCACGGGAGCAACTGGTCCGAAGGGGACGACCGGTCAACTGGGTCGCGTGCTGTTCAGCACGGCTGAAGTGACCGTCACGCCTTCCTCCGGCTTCCAAGCAGTCCCCGGGCTCGATACCACCGTCGACGTTCCCGCCGACTCGTTCATTTACCTGTCCCTCAACGGTGGCATGCGGTTGCCCACCTTTTCTGCCGACGACGTGCTGATTGCCACCGTTGCGATTTTCGTCGACGGAGCCCCGCTGTTCGCGGGCGGGTTCAAGAGTATCATCGTAACCGCGCAGAGCAATCAAACGCCCGCCTACTATTCCATGGCGTCCCTGGTGCCGCTCAGCGTGGGTACGCACACCATCAGCGTCCAAGCGAGAGGAAACGGCGGCAACCGGGACGGCGTCATCGGCGGTAATTCGGGCACCCTGACCAACGCGGGGCTCTCGATCTTGGTGCTGAAGCAGTAGCAGCAAGACCTCACGCACTGAGCGCCCGTGCCGCCGGGCGCTCAGTTGCCGGTCGACACCGCGCAATGGCCGGCGGTGCAAACAGCTGAATGCCGGAGTGTGCCGCTTTCAACGGCGGGCGAAGCAATGTGCCTGGACTAGCAATTTGTTCAGCTTGGGGAACGAGCTTTGACCGCCGTAGGGCTGAGCAGAGGTGAAATGACCGAGACCAGACCGGCCCAATTCAGCGCTGAATGTACCGTGGGCCGTTTGGTCGAAGCGCGCTTGACCTGGGTGAACGATGCCGCGGACGTGCAGCGCTTTCTGGAGCAGATGCGGCTCGCGTTCAAGGTCGCCGGGCCGAGCGTGATCTGCGCCGATTGGCGCCGGGCTTTGGTCTTACCGCCCAGCGCGGGTGAGGCGCTGCTCGATCTCTTGCGCCAAGGCAATCGGCACTTCGTTCGTAGCGCCGTGTTGCTCGCGCCAGAAAATGCGATCTTCGGTTTGCAAGTGGAGCGCCTGTGTCGAGAGGCGGGCAACCCTGCACGCCGAACGTTCCGCAACGTTGAACCCCTGCTCGTTTGGCTGGCAGAGGTCTTGACGCCGCTCGAAAGCGCGCGCGCGGCGGCATTCCTCAAGCAGGGCGCGTAGTCGTCGTTGCTTGCCTGTTAAGGCGCCGCGCCACCCTCGCGGGGCCGCTGTGGCTCCATGCGCAGTGCCTGGTCGCGCGCTCCCGCTCCGTTCGTGCCCATGCCCGAGGCTTTCAAGAGCTCGCCGGCTTCATCGAGGGACGTGACCTCGATGGCGTGCAGCTGTGCCGCCGGTACTGCCGGCACCCTCAAATCGCGCTCGAGGCGGTAACCGTTTGCGCGCTTGGACATACCGCGCCCAGAGAGCACGGGCCCTCTTCACCGCTGTCGATCTATCCCTAGGAGACGGATATGCATATATCTCGCTATTTTCTCGCGCTTTCTCTGTGTGTTGGCGCGCTGACCGCGTGCGGCAGTGACGCCGCTAGTAGTACGCCGAGCCCGAGCGCTGGTGACGCACAGACGCCACCAACCACTAACGGCACCGACGTGGAAGCGTGGCTCAAGGCGGGCAGCTACAAAACGTGGACCTGCGAAACCGCAGCGCACCCGCAGATGAAAGTCTCGCCGCATGGCCAAAATCGCATCTGTTCCAATGATTTGATCGCCAATTTCTCGGGCGCAGTGGGCGATGAGCGCCCCAAGGGCTCGGCTGCGGTGAAGGAGCTGTACGATGATTCAATGGCGCTCGTCGGCTACGCGGTGTCGGTCAAGGTCGCCGACACCAGCAAGGGCGGTGCCAATTGGTATTGGTACGAACGCGTTCCGTTGGACAGCATGGCGCCGCACGACGCCGGCGGCATCGTTGCCGACGGCATTGGCCTGACCCCCGAAAAAACCAGTGCGGGCAAAGGGATCTGCGTCGGGTGCCACTCGGGTGCGGGCTCGGATAGCGACGCGCACCTCGTCAACAAGTCGGGCGACTTCGTGTACGACGTCATCGAGTAAGCGATCAACGTCGGCGTTCGGCGGTTGATCACAGGTGGATCGCTTCAAGCTGGGGAAGCTGGAGCACGGCTTCTGTTGCGTCGTCGGGCGCTACGGAACAACCGGACGCGCCGTCCATCCTGATCGAGGCCGGTCTGATCCATACCGTGGAACACACGACGTTCTTCCACGGACGCGAGAACTGGTCGCCACCCGTTGCCCGGGCATGGCGCGCCGGCGGGTGACCTTGTTCGTGTTCACGTCGCGCAATACATACCCCGCGTGATTGGGGCGCTCCCAGCCCTGCAACGCACCTCGCTGCGCCTCGTGATTCCCGACCCTGGCGCGGGCGCGCTTTCTGGAGCGACCCTGAAATTCAGGGATCCTCATGAGATCCGCCCGCATCCGCGATCAATAACACTCTCAACAATCGCTGCGAGCCGTTCGCGATAGCCGTCCTGCCCATCGTCGCTGAGCTAGGTGTTCAGCATTCCTTAGCCGTTCGCACCTCTAGACGGTACGTCATCGGGCGGATCGAAAGCGAAACACCTCCTCGAAGTGAAGACGGGCGTTTATCTGCGGGTCCTAAGCCAAGCGCAACAACGACACGAAGCGCTCGAGCAATGTAACCAGGCGGGCGCGAGTGCTCTCCCACAGGTGATCGGCGCGTGCGATGAAGCGAGTCCGATGCTCGGTCCCGACGGACACTTGAGCAGGCACAATGTTGCTCGGCAACGTCCACCCGATCATCCCTAATAGCGGTGGTGTTCTCACCGCGCCGTCCTATGCGGGGGCGCGCTCGGCGGAACACTCGTCAATTCACCTTCGCCTCCTCGGCGGCTCGTACGCTCCACCGTTTCGACCCGATCCAGCTCTTTGGCGACCGAGCGTGCGGTCAAGATGCGATGTAGATCCGCTTCGCGCACGGCCAACTCCGTATCCGCGGCAACGATACGGACTCGAGTCTCGGCGAGCGCCAGCTCCGCTTGCTTTTGACGCAAATGCGACTCGGCGACCGCGACTTGCTGGGTGTGCCGGTCTTGGTTCTCCCGCTCCCAGCGCAGCGTGCCCATCAGTACCTCTCCCCCAGAGATGTAGGGGTCGGCGAGTGTCACGCCGGTGCTGGAGAGAATCAGCTCCCTTACCTGATTCGAGTGGCTCGTGCCCCGGGATTTCACGATCGTGAGCGCTCTGTTTCGTTCGCCGGCGTGTACTACGTAGGACACATGCATCCAGGTGTCGGCGATGGTCGAGATGCCGAGCGGTGTCTCCTCGGACAAGGGCGCCGAGTTCGCCAACAGGGAAGTGTTCACCGAGGTGATGCCTCGGCTCTTTGCGACATCCATCACTTGCACCGCTGCGCGGTCGCCCAACGCTTCGTCGAGCGTCTGCGCCAAAGCCGAAAGCGGATCGACGATGAGATTTCTTGCGCGCCGGAGATCGAGCAGGGCACGAATGCGAGCTACGTGCGCCTCCGGATTGTCCGCGCGCGCCCGTAGCGATAGCATCGTGAGCATCCCTGACTTCACGTGTGGCGCGAGCTGGATCCCAATCGATGCCACGTTGCGAACGATCTGCGCTGGAGCCTCATCGAAACTGACGTAGATCGTCGGCTCCTTGCGCAGGCAGGCGGCTTCTGCAAACGCGGCCACGAGACTGGTCTTCGAAGTGCCGGGCGCGCCGGAGATCAGCACGGCGCTTCCGCGATAATACCCGCCGCCCAGCATGGCATCGAGGCGCGCGACGCCAGATGTCACGCGTTCCACTGATACCGAGTGACTGAGCTCCGCGGAAGTGCCGGTCGGCACCTCGATGCCCGCGCTCGCGATCGTGAAAGGGAGCTCGTTTGCCGAATGTGAGCCGCCGCGGTATTTGGCAACGCGGATCAGGCGAATTGCGGCGCCGGCGATCACCCGATGCTGGAGCACGACCACGCAATCGGCCATGAACTGCAGAAAGGCGTAGTCCGAAAGCAGTTGGCCATCTCGCGCGTCGGCCTTCGCAGTGATGACGCAGGACATGCCGGTGGCGTACACCCACTCTCGAAGGCGCAGGATCTCGCGGCGTATGAGCGACGGATCACCCAAATGGCCGAGCAGCACGTCCAGCCCGTCGAAGACGACGCGGGCGGACTTCAACTGTTTGGCCTTGGAACCGACGATCGCGAGCAATCCGATCAAGTCGAACTCTCCGCCCTGAATGATCGACTGGGACAACTGAGCGTCGAAGAAAGCGATTCCCTTGTCCTTGAGCGCGCGCAGCTTCCAGTCGAAGTGCTCTGCGTCCTTCATGATCTGCTCGGGCCCTTCCTCGAAGGTCACGAACAGGCCGGGTTCGTTGTCTCTTGCACCGGCGACAAGTCCCTGGAGCGCGAAGATGGTTTTCCCACAGCCCGCGCCTCCGAGCACGACCGTGATCCGCCCGCGAGGAAGCCCACCACCGGTGACCTCGTCGAAACCAACGATGCCCGTCGAGATCTTGTCGGACGGGCCAGCACTTGGCGCCCGCGTTCCCTCCCCAACCAATCCCCGTCGCCGATCTGCTTTCATCGAAGTAGCCTGCCCTCGGCAGGGGGGAACGTGCGAGACATTCCCGTTGTTGGGCGAACGTCGCTGGCAAAAATCGTCCTGGCGGAAGCCGCCGAACATCGATTCTGGAGCTGACGGAAACCGTCAGGTGGCGATTTTGCGCCGTGAAACGGCATCGGGGCGAGCTTGGAGATTCACAATCGGACGGATTTGAGTATTTTTGCGATGGTGCGATGGAGAGATTCCTAATTCGGATTCTGCGCCGGTGGTCGCGCCAAAGGGTGCTAGTCCTTCCTATACCCAAATGCAGCAACCGGGCCGGCGCCTCCTGATTGCAGACGATGACGCGGAGATTCGAGAGATGGTACGGCGCGTCGCGCGACCGCACGGCTTCGAAGTCATCGAGGCGGCGAACGCTGCTGAGGCGCAGATGCTGGCCACGGAGCAGCAGCCGGACCTCATCGTTCTGGATATCGCATTTCCAGGTGAAGATGGCCGGGACATCCTGGCCACGTTGAAGACGGACCCACGCACCGCGAAGATCCCTGTGTTGGTCTGGTCAGGTCGCGATGCGGAGTCCGCGCGGCGGATCTCCCTGAGTCTCGGGGCGGAAGACTTCGTGGAGAAGGCATCCGCGCAAACCCTGATCACGAGGATTAACCGACTCATGCTACGGCTCGCGGAATAGCTGTGACGGTAGGCAAGCGTAACTGGGGGAAGGAAAGCCGTACCGCGCTGCGGCTGTACGTGGCCGGCTCCTCCCCGAACTCGGTGCTTGCCCAAAATAACGTCCGAGCGGTCATGGACCAGTTGCCCCAAGGTGAGGTGACCTTGGAGGTGATCGATGTGCTGGCCAACCCAGCACGCGCCCAGCGTGACCGAGTCATTGTCACACCCACGTTGCTCAGGCTGTCGCCGCTTCCGGAGTTGCGCATGATCGGCAACCTTCGAGATCGAGCCGCTCTGCTCCTGAGCCTGGGGCTGGGGCTGGGCGAGACCGGCTCATGACCGAGGCCGAGTTGCAGCGGCGCATCGCGCAGCTCGAACAAGAGCTGGAAGAGTCGCAGCAATTGGTGCGGGCGCTCACTGGCGGCGAGATTGACACCCTGCTCAACGAGACGCACTCCACGCCGGTGCTGCTCCACGCGGCGCAGGAACGGCTGAGAGCCAACGAGCAAATGCTACGCGCGGTCTTCGACGGCGCAATGGACGCGATGCTGGTCGTCGACGATCAGGGCCGATTTATCGACGCAAATCCGGCGGCCTGCGCGGTGTTCGGACTAGCCAAGGAAGCGCTGATTGGGCTGGACAGCACGGCATTCGCCGGTCCCAGCCATGACGCGGGCAGCACTCGGCGGACGCTATTGGGCGAGGGGCGGTTGAGCGGCGACGTTTCCATCGCGCGCGCGGACGGCGTGCAGCGCGATCTCGAGTACAGTGCGGTCGCCAATGTACTCCCGGGAGTTCATCTATCGGTCTTTCAAGACGTAACGGAGCGCAAGGCGTCCGAGGCCGCCCTCCGCGAGGCCGAGCAGAGGCTACGAACCGTGATCGCGACCGCACCGATCATCCTGTTCGCGATCGACGCTCAGGGTGTGTACACGCTTCACGAGGGGAAGGGTGTCGAGGGGCTCGGCCTGCGCCCCGGCGAGCTCGTCGGTGTTTCGGCGATCGCGGGGCGCGGCGCGGAATTGACCGGGCGCGACGTGGCAATCAAGCGAGCGTTGGCTGGCGAGCAGGTGTATGGCACTTTCGCTGGCGCTGGCAAGACCTTCGACTGCACGGTCATGCCCGCTCGCGATGCAAGCGGCGCGATCACGGGCGTGAACGGAGTCGCCATCGACGTCACTTCGCGCCAGACCGCTGAAGCGGCGCTACGGGCTAGCGAGGCACGCTACCGCCGCATCGTGGAGAACACCTCGGAGGGCGTGTGGATGTACGACGTGTCCGGGATCACGACGTTCATGAACGCACGCATGGCTCAGATGCTCGGCTGGACCGTGGGAGACGCAATCGGGCAGCCGATCTTCCGATTCATGGATGAGGCTGCGGGCGTTCAGGCCCGCGCGCGCGTGGCGCGCAGGGCCGCGGGCGAAGCAGAACGCGGGGAGTTCAAACTCGAACGGCGTGACGGCTCGGTCCTGTGGGTGACTCTGCATGCGGACCCGCTTTTCGACCGAAATGGACAGTACGAGGGGTCGCTCGCGCTGGTCACGGATGCCACTGACTACCGTCGCGGGGAGGAAGCGCGCAATCGCCTGGCCGCCATCGTGGAGTCGTCTCACGACGCCATCATCGGCAACGATCTAAACGGCGTGATCACGAGCTGGAATAAAGCGGCCGAAACCTTGTATCAGTGGTCCGCGCAGGAGGTGATTGGGCAGCCAATCTCGATTCTGGCGCCGCCCGGTGCCGAGCGTGACGAGCTCGATATCCTAGCGCGCATTCAGAGTGGTGAAGTCTTGGAACACTACGACGCCTCCCGCATTCGCAGGGACGGCTCTGTGGTCGAAGTGGCTGTTGGAGTCTCGGCCATTCGCAATGCCGTCGGCGAGATCATTGGCTTCTCGAAGATCGCGCGAGATCTAACGGAGCGCCGAAAAGCCGAGGCAACGCTGCGGCATATCGAAGAGCAGCTCCGTCAAGGGCAGAAGATGGAGGCCATCGGCAAGCTTGCAGGCGGCATTGCCCATGACTTCAACAACTTGCTGTCCATCATCCTGACCTATACCGAGCTCATGATCTCCGAGATCAAGCCCGCGGATCCCTTGATCGCTGACCTCGAGCATGTGAAGAAGGCAGGAGAGCGGGCTGCGCGGCTCACCAAACAGTTGCTCGCGTTTAGTCGCCAGCAGATCTTGGAGCCTCAGGTGCTCGACCTGAATCAGGCAACCGCGGGCATACGAGAGATGCTCGGGCGGGTCCTCGGAGAGCAAATTCGGCTCTCGGTGCTGGAGGGCGCGAACCTGGGTCGAATCTTCGCCGACCCCGGCCAAATCGAACAAATTTTGATGAATTTGGTGGTCAACGCTCGCGACGCAATTGGCGACGTTGGTGCGGTGACGATCGAGACCTCGAACGTCGACTTGGACGAGACGTACGGGGACCAACATCAGGGTATGACCGCGGGTAGCTACGTCATGCTAGCAGTCACCGACACGGGGACGGGCATGGATGCGACGACCGCCAAACGGATCTTTGACCCGTTCTTCACCACCAAGGAGAAGGGCAAAGGGACCGGGTTGGGGCTCGCGACCGTACACGGCATCGTGCATCAGAGCGGCGGCCACATTTGGGTGTACAGTGAAGTCGGTCACGGCACGACCTTCAAGGTCTACTTCCCACGCACCAATCGCGTTGAGCTCGCGCGTGCACCCCATTCGCAGCCGCCGCGCTCGCTCGATGGTACGGAAACGATTCTGCTGGTCGAAGATGAAGAAGCGGTGCGCATCTCGGTGCGCACGATCTTGAAAAAGCAGGGCTACAACGTGCTGGAAGCGGCAGATGGGGAGGAAGGCCTGCTGCTGTGTCAGGCGTATCGAGCGCAAATCGATCTCTTACTGACGGACGTCGTGATGCCTCGCATGACCGGTCGAACGCTGGCGGATCGCGTCTCAGTGCTGCGTCCTGAAGTAAAGGTGCTCTACATGTCTGGATACACCGAGAATACGATCGTCCACCACGGCGTGCTGGACGCGGGAATTGCCTATTTGCCCAAGCCGATCACGCCTATCGCCTTGGCCAAAAAGGTGCGCGAGGTGCTGGATGCTCCGCGCCAAGCCGCAGCAGTCTGTGGGCCGTCGTGAGTCGACCGCGACTCGTGGTGCGCGAAGGGCGCACGGACCTGACGGACGAAGCTGCCGCGGTCGCGGAACTCTCACAGCTCCGTGATTCCGCGCAAGCGACCGACGTGGGCTACCGTGCGGTGAGTTGGTACGAACGGCCTCACAGCGCGCCTTCGGATTGCTCTTGATCGACGGCTTATCGAACCTCGACCGCGGGCTTGCCGTCGATCTCGAAGACCGTCGGAATCCCCAGGGGTAACGTGAAGCGCTGACACCTCTTGGCGGCGGCTGGACGCACGAAATCGCGTTCGCTGGGCAGCACCCCGTCGCGAGAGAGCCGTACTCTGGCGCGGGTCAGCGTTCCATAGACCCAAAACCCCGACACGCCGCGCTTGTCTGACGAAACATAGAGCGCGCTGCCACGGCACGATGGCCCGACGTAGGGAATATCGAACGTGCAAGATTGCGCTGAATTTCTGCCCGTGAATGCGAGAATCGGCGGAGCAATGATGATGGGGGCGGTGTGGCCAGGGCGCCGTCAAGCCGCCGCAATGACTATAGGCGCGGCGTGGGGCGTGAGTTAGTGATCGGAGCGCGTGAGCCGTCGCTGGCCGCGCGAGAAAGGGGTCGTGATGGGAGTCGAGGTGATCGAATTCGGGATCGTGGATACGCGCGTTGGGCGTTCAGCGTTCGCTGTGTGCGCGGGGCTAGCATTGCTCGCCAGCCTTACGGGCTGCAATCGCGTCACGCTGGTCAGTGGCGTAGCGCCTTCAAGCATCGCCATCGGTGACACCGATGTTTACTTCACGACCTCCAGCACCCTGCCAAATCAGCTCAATCGAGTGCCGATTAATGGCGGAGCGACCTCCACAGTTGCCACCAGCTACGCAACCATGACCTCGCTCGTGCGCTTCGGAAGCTCGATGTTCTGGGCCGACATCAGCGCAAGGGACAGCGACGCGGGGGTGTGGCAAGTGCCACTGCCCAGCGGCACGCCGACGCAGGTGTCGCACCACGGCGAAGACCTCATTTCGAACCAAGCGCTAGTCGTGTACGCGACGGGCAGCACGGCAAGCGACATGGTCACGCACGTGCTGGACGGGGTCCCGCTGGTGGCGAAGCTGTTTGACACGCGCTTGTCGGCCTCCGGTTCAAGTGAAGTTTCACTGCTCCCCGATACGGACCCCACGACATACCACAACTACTACCCCTTCTCGCTCGTGCTGGACGCCGCGAACGTGTACTTCACGCACGACGGCAACGAGGGCGTGTGGCGAGCGCCACTCAGCGGCGGCGCAGCGACGCTACTCGTGAGCGGCGTGGCGCGCGCTACGCTGGCAATCGACGGCTCGACGCTGTTCTTTCAACAAGGCAACGACATCAATCAAATTGCCGTGACGGGCGGCGCGGTCAGCACCTTTGCGGCGGGCGCCGGCGTGGTCACCGCGATGGTGGCGCACCACGGCGCCGTGTATTGGACATGCGGCACTTGCGGCACCGTCGTCAAGCAAGCGGTTGGCGGGACCACAAGTCTCACGCTCGCTTCCGGCGAAGCCAACCCGCGCTCAATCGCAGTGGACGACACTCACGTGTACTTCGGCACGAGCTCTGGCTTGGTGCGAATCGACGACTAGTGCGCCGGTCGGCGGGGAACAGTGCCTTTCGCTGACTACTTACCCAACGGGTTCGCGTTACCCGGAAGCTCGCGCGTTGCCGGCGCTCGTGGCGTGCGCTACCGTCCGCGGCGTGTTGCACGAGCGAAGGTTGATTGCGTGGGGCGCGCTAGCGCTGGCGGCGGCTTTTCCGGCCGCCTGTGAGAGCGGGAAGAGTGGCCCGAGCGGCAACGCGGCCGGCTTCATCGGCTCCGCGGACGCCGGCGCGGGCGGAGTTGACGCAGCAGGCGCCGGCGGTGACGGTGCTCAGCCTATGATGGTGAGCATGCCCGAGGGCGGGCCAGGCCCTGGCTCGGGGCCGCCTTGCAATAGCGATCCCAGGCTGTGCAGCAAGGCCTTCTCTGCCGTCACGTTTCTCGGCACCCACCTGTCAATGGCCAATGACGACACTTGGCCCAGCCCAACCCAAGGCCGAACGCTGCGCGAGCAACTGCTGAGCGGCGGCGTGCGCGCGCTGGAGCTGCAAGTACACGATGACCAGGGCGCGCTTGCCGCCTGTGCTGGTGATTGCAGCGTGGCTAGTACGTCACTCAGCAGCGTGCTGCGTGATATCTCCACCTTCCTCACCCAAAACCCAACGGACGTGCTCACGCTCGTGCTGCGTTCGGCGGTTGCGTCGGCCGCGCTCGCGCAAGCCTTCGAGGATCAGGCGCTGGTCCCGCTCGCGCACACGCAAATGCCGGGCAAACCGTGGCCCACGTTGCGACAGATGATCGACGACAACCAGCGCTTGGTCGTGTTCGTCGCGCCTGTGCCAAGTGACGCGGACGCGGGCGCGGGCGCCGGCCCAAGCGCGCCGCCCGGCTGGCTCCATCCGCTCTCGGATTGGGCTTGGGAAACCGCGCCCAGCGAGGCCGTGAACTGCGTGATCGCGAGCGGCAACGCGAAGAGCCCGCTCGCGATCCTGAACCAGTACAGCGCGGGTGAAGCCAGCGCGGACGCCGCGCTGATCGCCGCGCACGCGCCCGAGGTCGTTGCGGCGCGGCTCAACCGCTGCAAGGACGACCGCGGGCACACGCCCAATATCGTATTCGTGAATTTCGCGGAGGTTGGCGATCCAAACGGCGGGGTTCAGATCGCCAACGGCCTGCGTTAGCTACAGCTTCGCGGGAATCGGCAAGACCGAGGTTGTGGACGTACCGTCGAGTAGTTCGCCATAGCCATTGAAGCCCCAGCACTTGATCGAGGAATCCGCTTGGAGTGAGCAGACGTGGTTCGCGCCCGCGCGAAGCTTCTTGGAACCTGTCAAGACCAGGACCGGGCTCAGGCGTCGTGTGTTGGTACCATCGCCGACCTCACCGTCGAGGTTGCCACCCCAGCAATAGACGGAACCGGCAGCGGTGCGGGCGCAGGTGCCAGCGCCAGTAGCCCCGATTTCTTCGACCCCAGTCAATGAGCTGACCTGGACTGGCACTGACGAGTCAGTCTGATTGTTCAAGCCGAGTTGACCGCCGCTATTGTTACCCCAGCACCGCACATTCCCCGTGGGATCGACCGCGCACGCGTGCTGGAGGCCGATGGTGATCGCTTTCGCGGGCAAGACGCCTGCCGCAGCCCCGTAAGGCGAAGCAGTGGTGGTCCCCGAGCCCAGTTCCCCATTGCGGTTCTCGCCACCACAAATTACGCCTAACGAGTACTTGTTGATGAGGCACAGATTGCCTCCTCCGAGAGCCATCTGGGTGACTTGATTGCCCGCGACGCTGAGCGGAGTGAGGCGCGAGTCGTTTAAGCCGTCCATGAACGAACCGAGGTAATCGCCACCCCAGCACATCAGATCGTTGTTCGGCGCGACCATCGCGCAAGTGTTGCCGTTGCCGGCGGCAATATGAGTGGCACCCGTGATGCCCGTGACCCGTACGGGCGTTGTGGCGCTCGCGGTAGTCGTGCCGTTGCCGAGCTCACCGAAGTCGTTGCTGCCCCAGCACCAGACGGTGCCATCGTTCTTGCGTGCGCACGCATGTGAGTAACCGACCGCCAATTCGGCAACGGAACTGAGACCCGTCGGCTGCGCAATGAAACCGACCACCTTGACGGTGCCATCCGCGAAGACGAGGCCCGTGGAATAATCGCCCAGCGCAAGATCAACGACGGTCGGCGCGAAGTTTGCGCTCGCGTTCACGCCGAGGTTCTGCCGGAAGTTGAGCGTGACCGGGTTCGGCCTGCCGGGCGTCACTTCCGCGCTTGCGGCATCAGCTGTCCACGTGGGCGTCGCGCCCGCGATCGCGGTGCAGGCGACGTTGTACGCATTCGCGCCAACGGACACGGTGCCCTTCGTGAACGAGCCGAGCCCGACGGTAGCAGTCCAATTCGCGCTGGCGGTGAACGTCTGGGACGCGAGCGTGGCGCCGCCTGATGATGTGATGGCGACCTGAAGGCACTGCACGCCGCTCGGCAGCGCAGTCAGCCCGAGATTCACTTCACTCACCGAACCCACGTCCGAGTTCGCCCCGCCCTCGCCCGAGCCGCAGCCCAGCAGCGCGCCGCCCAAAGCCTGGACCAGTACCAACCCGCACAGCACACTTGTTCGCATCTTTGACTCCATCCACTTGCGCACATCGGCCCTCCCGACGCGC
>JBDTYJ010000148.1:0-13246 GCA_040005755.1 Pseudomonadota bacterium | reverse complement strand
CCAAACCGAGCAGCCGCGACAACCGCCCAGCATCAACGGACCAGCCTGGTTCGAGAAGACGATGGAGGAGTACCTGGTGCGCTGGCGGGCCTATGAGCCCTTTCCTTTTGACCAACCGTCGGACACGCACAACTACCTGAGCCTCCACCAGAACGACTACCTGCGGTTGAGCAGCCATCCGGAGGTGATCGCCGCCAAGAACTCCGCCAACGAGCGCTCGGGGGGCGGCCCCATGGCATCCATCCTCTACGGGGGCGATACGGGTGAACATCAGCAGTTCCGCGACGCGCTCAAGCGCTGCATGAACGTCGGTGACATCATGCTCACGACGGCGGGCTGGACTGCCAACGTCGGTCTGATCGAATCCGTGGCGGGCCCCAACACCCCTGTCTATCTGGACTACCAGGCGCACGCTTCACTGTGGGACGGGGCTAAGCTTTCGGGCGCGAAAATCATTCCGGTGCGCCACAATTCGCCCGAGTACATGGAGCGGCGCATCCAGCGGTACGGCAAGGGCATCGTCTGCATCGACGCCTACTACAGCACTGACGGTAGCGTTCCCGATTTGAAGCGCTACGTCGAGATCTGCGAGGCCCACGATTGCATGCTGGTGCTCGACGAAGCGCACTCCTTCGGCATGTGCGGCCGTGACGGCGGCGGTCTCGCCGTCGAGCTGGGGCTGGAGACGCGCATCCCTATCCGCACCGTGAGCATGAGCAAGGCCCTGGGCGGCAACGGCGGGTTCATCGCCGCCAGCGAAGAAGTGGTCTGGTTTCTCAAGCACCGAGCTCGTTCGGTGATCTTCAGTTCGAGTCCATCGCCCGCCCAGTCTGCGGGCAGCTACGCGGCTCTCCAGGTTGCACTGCGCGAGCCGCAACGCGCCAAGACCTGCCTCGAGATGGGCGCCTTGTTGCGTCAGTACCTCGTCGAACGCGGGATCGACCCCGGTACGAGCGCAAGCCAGATCATCTCGCTCTACTTCGACGCAGATCCGCTGGCCGCCAAGTTCTACGGCTTGATGCGCGACAGGGGGATCCTGGTGTCGGTCTTCGCCGCCCCCGCCGTGCCACGCGATACGAGCCTGGCCCGTTTCTCCATCCACTCCGACACGACCCCCGCCGACATGCGGAAGGTGGCCGATGCGTCAGCCGAGTGCATCGAAAAGCTGGGCGTCCGGGTTGTGCCGCCGTACAGCCTCCTCACCGAACCGCTCACGCAGCGAGCGCCCACCCCATGAATACGCAACAAGCCTACGCCATCATCCGCGATATCACCGCCGCACTCGAGGCCCGGGGTGAGAAGACCAAGACGCTCCCGGAGGCGCCGCCGCCACCCGAGGCTACGCTGTACGAGCTCGGGGTCGATCTGACCGCGTTCTCGGAGCTCATTGAGGAGCTCTCGCTCCGCTTCAACGGCAAGGACTTCCACCTTGAGGGCTACCTCATTCCGGAGGAATACTACTACCTCACCGTCGAGAAGTTGGTTACTGCCGTCGCATCGGCCTTCAAGACGACGAGCAAGGAGCCCGAGGTCGTCTACGTCGACGATGAAGAGGAGAACCTGTTCGTCTTCAAGCGCAAGTTCGGCAAAAAACTGAAGATCAAGGTCTTCAGCGATCCGAAAGCCGCCCTGCTCTACGTGCAACGCAGCGAAGACGTGAAGCTTGTCATCACCGACGAAGTGATGCCGGGCATGAGCGGCAACGAGCTGTGCGACGCAGTGCACGAAACCAAGCCGCTCATGAAGTTCATCCTGATCACGGGTAACCCCAACAGTGACGGTGATCTGATGTACCGCGCGCTGCGCAGGAATCGGTTTTTCGAGTTCTTCAACAAGCCGGTCGACTTCGAGGCGAAGGGCGAGGAGTACCTCGCGCTGATCAACGGCGTCATCGACTTCGCATGACGAATCAGTTGGCCATCAACCGAGCTTGAACGTGAACGAGAAGGTCGTGCCCTGGCCCGGGGCCGACTCGACCGCGAGCACGCCGCCGTATTTGCGCGCGATTTCGCTCGCGATGGTAAGCCCGAGCCCGGTGCCCTTGCCGGGCGGCTTGGTGGTGTAGAAGGGATCGAAGACCTTCTTGAGCGCTGCCTCGGGAATGCCGGGCCCGTGATCGGTGATGCGAACGACGAATACGTCGCCGGTTCGTTTGCCCACGATTATCACCGCTCCCTTTTGATTCATGGCGTCGATGGCATTGTTGATGACCGCCAGAAACGCCTGCTCCATCTCGTTCTTATTGGCGTTCAACTCGAAGTCGGGGTCGATATCGAGCTGAATGACGGTATCACCGCGCACCTGTTGCGGTAGCAGATCGATGACGTCCAAAATCATGCGTGCCACGTTCTCTGGGACGACGCTTTCCTTGCTCGAGCTCCGCGAGAACACCTTCAGCGAATTCGCAATATGTGTGCTCTTGTCCAGCGCCTTCTTGATCTTGTCGAAGACGAAATCCTTCTCCTCGAGGTGGTCGGCCAGGTCATACTCGCCGTCGACCGCCTTCCAGCGGGCGACCACGGCGGGGGGCAAGGCCTGCTCCGCGAGAATGGCGCGCAGCTTTTCCAGGCCTTCAACGTCGCGGCGCACCTCGGGCAGAATGTTGATCAAGAAATTGAGCGGGTTGTTGATCTCGTGCGCCACTCCAGCGGCCATCCGCCCGAGCGACGAGAGCTTCTCGCTCTGGATGGCCATCTCCTGAGCAGCCAGCAACTTCTGCGTCGCGACCTCTAGCTCGCGCGTGCGCTGGTCGATCTTCGACTGCATCTCCTCGAAGAGCTCGGCCGTCACCAAGGCATTGGCAACGGAGTTGCTGAGTGACTGGAAGAGCACCCGATCCTTGTGCTCGAATTTCTGGCCCTGGTGGTACTCGGCAGCCAGGATCCCGAGCGACTTGCCGTCGTGGACGAGCGGCGTGATGATCAATGAGGAGAGCTCGTGCGATTCGAGCAGCTCGCGCGCGTGAGGCGACAATGAGCCGAGAGCGCTCTCGGGCTCGTTGATGATCAAGGTCTTCTGGTCCACCAAAGCCTGTGCGAAGAGGCCGTAGCCGGTGCGCTGGGGGTCCCCGAGGTCGAACGCCGCGGACGCGACGGTCGCGGTTCGCTCGACGCCATAACCGACGGCAGCGCGGCAGCGGAGCTCGTTCCGGGCCGGATTCACGAGCCAGATCTGGCTCGAGCCAAACTTGAAAGCACTCACTAACTGGCTGACGGTCCGCTCACACAGCTCCTGCACCCGCGTGCTGCCGTTGAGCAAGAGGGTAAGCTCTTGCAGCGAGTGGATCTGCATGTTCATCGACTCGAGGGAGCGGTTCTGATTGACGAGCGCCTCGTTCGAGAGCACCGACCATTCTAGAGCCTTCTTAGCGCTGATGCCGCGGTACGCCGAGTAGCAAATGAGCCCCGCGCTGAGCGTAGTCAGCGCGGCCGCGAGCCAGGGCCAGTGTGGAGCTCGCAACGCGCCAAGGAGAGCCAGAACCAGCGCGGCGACTCCGGAAATCTGGAACAAGCGCAGCAGTAGGCCGTACCCGGTGTCGGGAAACTGCACCGTATAGACGCAGTGATCGTCGCCGCGAAACGCGCACTCTGCATGCTCGACGTGGGCGTAGGGCAAGCCGAAAAAAAGCGGCATGCTCTCGTACATTCCGATCCGGTTGCGGCAAACGAAATCCCGCTCCTTGAAGCCGTCGCGAAGGGTGATGTCGACCTTGAACTTATTGTAACCGATTTGTTCGGTGCGGTTGATGGTCTTCCGCGCGAGTCTCTCTTCGATTTGGCCGAAGCTCTTCATCAGAAACTGCGGCGACGTCACGCCCGCGATGAACCCCAGCATCCGCCCCACGTGTTTTGGATATTCGCGCCCCGCAATGTACGCAACATCGGGCTCGCCGGTCACCTTCATCATCTCGTACATGAGAGCGTCGTTGTCGGTCTGGGTCATGAAGCCATTGATGTCCGACAACTTGATGCGGTCGGTTCCAACGCGCGCAAGGAGTGCATCGGTGCCGTCACAGCCCAGCCTCTGGTCGAGGAAGGCCAGGTACGTTGCCATTATCCGGTTGGAATAGACCGCGTCGTGTGATGAGTGCATGGCGAAAGGGTCCGTGCGGAGGAGTTGTCGCACCGTACCCGAGCCAAGCGCGTCTCGTCGACTGGCGGCCTGCTCAAGTCGAGAGCGTCATTGAGTGGGAGATCGGCGCTCCCGGCCAGCCGTGTTTTCAATTGAGGCCGCGGATTTCCGCGTTCGGCTCGGATTGCGCGGAGCGGGCTCGACACTGCGCCTGAGGCTGTGGCAGCGTTCCGGGGCAGGTCAACCGATGTACCTGCGGTGGGAGCGGCTCGCAGGAGTTCGACGCAAAGGGAGATTGGCCTTGCAAAACGCATTGTTGAGAATCGCTGGGATGGATACCGCTTCGAGCGGTGAGCGCACCTACGACAAGCACGAAAGCTACACGGGGGATCTTCTGGCGCGCGTTTCCGACGCTGGGCCGGCGGACGCATTGGCCGCGCTGGCTGCGGCTCAGGCTGCGTTTCCGATTTGGTCAACGACCCCGCTTGCACAGCGCCGCGCCTGTCTGTGGAAAGCCGCCGACCTTTTGGAGGCGCGGGCCAGCGACGTGGCTCGCACGATCACGCTCGAAACGGGCGGCACGTTTGGCTACGGGATGTTCAACGCCTTCTTCGGAGCTGGCATGTTACGCGAAGCAGCCGCTGCTGTGTCGCACATCCAAGGTGACGTGATTCCTTCCAATCACCCGGGCAGCCTGTCGCTCGCGGTGCGCCAACCGCTGGGCGTCGTGCTGGGAATCGCGCCCTGGAACGCGCCCATCATTTTGGGCGTGCGGGCCGTTGCCATGCCGCTCGCCTGCGGCAATACGATGATCCTCAAAGCGTCCGAAGAGACGCCGCTCACTCAGCGACTGATCGGCGAAATCCTGGACGAGGCGGGGCTTCCCAAAGGCGCCATCAATGTCCTTACCAGTTCACGTGCTGAAAGCCCGGCGCTCGTGGAAGCGCTGATCGCCGATCCGCGCGTGCGCCACGTCAACTTCACCGGTTCGACCCAGGTGGGGCGGAGCATTGCAGAAAAGGCGGCCCACTACTTGAAACCCGTGCTGCTCGAACTGGGCGGCAAGGCGCCGCAGATCGTGCTCGAGGATGCCGATCTCGATGAAGCGGCAGCAGCCGCTAGTTTCGGCGCGTTCATGCATCAGGGCCAGATTTGCATGTCGACCGAGAAGCTCTTGGTGCAGGCCTCGGTCAGGGCGGAGTTCGTCGCCAAGTTGGTGGCCAAAGCCAAGGCGCTGAAGGTGGGCGATCCGTTCGACCCGACGACCCAAATCGGGCCCATGATCCGGGTTGCCGCCGCCGAACGCGTACAAGGCCTGATCGATGACGCTCGTCAGCGAGGGGCCGTGGTGCACTGTGGCGGCTCTCGCCGAGGCGCGCTGTTCCCGCCGACCGTGGTCGACGATGTGACTCGCGACATGCTCCTGTATAGCCAGGAGTCGTTCGGTCCGGTCGTGGCCGTGATTCCTTTCACCAGCGATGACGAAGCAGTGGCCCTCGCGAACGATACCGAATATGGGCTCTCGTCGGCGATCTTCAGCCGCAACATCGAGCGCGCATACGCGCTCGCGATGCGTATCGAAAGCGGTATCTGTCACATCAACAGTTCGACAGTGGACGATGAGCCACAGATGCCGTTCGGCGGCGTGAAAGCCAGCGGTTTTGGGCGCTTCGGCGGCCAAGCCGCGATCGATCAATTCACCCAGCAGCGCTGGATCACCATTCAGTCGGGCCATCGCCACTACCCGATTTGAGTCTCCGGCTACCGCGCAAGCTCGTTTAGCGCAAGTATGCGAGCTCTTCTGTGGAGGTCGTCGGACCCTCCGCCGCGCGCGGCGGCTCGTCATCGAGGCGCCGCGTCCGGCGTTGAGGGTCCCGGCGCGCGCAGCGCCAAAGGCGCGAGCACGACCGGCCGCGCAGTGACGCACCCCGCAAGGAGCAACCCCTCCCCTATGCGAGAGCCATCCCGAGCACGGTACAAACCCGGCGGACGTAGCGATCCGATGTGTGGATCCGCGCGCCAGCCGCCGCCGCGGCGAGCTCGCGGGCGAGACCTGCGCGTTGAGCTGCACATCGAACGAAGACTGCCCGGTGTCGCGGCCTCATAGGCGCAGAGTTCAAGCTTGCTGGACATGCGCAGGAATTAGGGGGCGCTCGCGATCCTGCATCGCAACCCGCGGCGAGCAGGGTTCCGCATTCGGACGCCGAAGGCTATGCCGACGTGCGGCGCGACTAGCGACCATCAAAAGATCAGCCGGTGTACGCGTTTGGCGTGACCGATGGAGTGCACCCGATTTTGCGTCCCACTTGCTGTAGCGCGCCCTCAGCGCGTGACTTCTTGCACTTGGCTTTCGTGCTCGAGCATAGTCTCGAAGTCGATGTCGCCGAGCGCATCATTGACCTCGACCACGATTTGACCCTTGCCGTGGATTGACCACTGATGAGACACCGCCGGCAAGCTCAAATCGACCGGGAATAGGCCGATGTATTTGATCTCTACGTTGTTGTTGTTGGCGCGGATGGGATAAGTCAGCGCCTCCCGCAGCTTGCCTTCGCCTTTGATCCACGCCTCCACCCGTTGCACCGCTATCGCACCGACGCGCTCGGTGCCGACGAAGGTCGCCTGCCCGGTGACGTGTGAAACCTTTCCCATATCAGCGCAGCGTTCGAGCAGTCGGGCTGCCCACTTGTCAGCGATGCTCCATTGCTCGCCCACGCGTTTCGGGCCTTTGGGAGCGAACAAGTGCCCGAGCGCCTCCTCGAGCCACAGCTCGTACGGCGGCCCAAACGTGTCCGTCAGCACTTCTTGCTCGATCGGACTGAATTTGCCCGCGCCAAGCTTGAATTCGAATTTTCCGTCGTGCAACGCAATGTCATATTGCTGCCCGCGGGACCAAGCCAGCTGATCCATGTCTGGCGTGTGCAGCAGCGACGAGCGTCGCGCGCCGAGCCCGTTGAAGTCCGGTATGCGCGCGTCGTTGGAAGCAATCTCGGCCACGTCGTAGCGCATACGCGTCGGATCACCATCGAGATCGAGCTCGAGGAAGGTCTTGGTCAAGTTGTACGCCAGCTGCACGTGCTCAACCTTTTCGGCGACCACGAAGCCATTGGCCTTGGGCGTGATGCGATGGTACTCCTTGAACACGCCCTGCACGCGTAAGCGCGACCCGAGCGGCAACGGTCGATGGAACACGATCGAACTCGTGCCCTGCAGCGGCTCGATTGGCACGTTCATCAGTGGTTCGGGCTGCGCCTCGTGTACTGAGGAGCAGCCGGCAGCCCACAGGCATAGGCCGAGCATTGCTATTTTTCGAGTATCCTGCGGCATTTATGTCAGCGCTCCGATACGTCGCCGAAGCGACGCAAGTCAGGCATCAAGCTCGATACTGTTCCGTCGATCACGATCGTCGCACGATCGGGATCCAAATAGCGTTGGGCCACGCGCTGAATGTCGGCGGCGCTGGTTCGATCGAAGCGCGTTCGCTCCTCGTCCAAGCGCGGCACCCGACCAATTTCCGCCAGGGCCAGGTAGCTGGCGAGCCCCCGGCTGAACGCTAAGCTGGTGGCGAGGCCCGCGTTGAAGCGCGCCTTCGCCCCGTCTATCTCTGCCTGGTCCAAGGGCGTCGTGCGCAACTCGGCTAGGCGGTGCAGCATCACGCTCAGGTCTTCACTCAACGTGCGCTCGGAGACCGTTGTTTCGAGCACCAGGAATCTGCCGCGGGTCGGTACGGGCACCAGTTCAGCCTGGGCGGCGTAGACATGAGCGCGACGGTAGCGCAGCGAATCCAACAAGCCGGATTTGCTATTGCCACCGAGAATTAACGACAGAAGCTCGAATGGTGCTGCGTCCGGTGAGTCCGCAGAGGGCGCGTTTTGAACGACAAACAGACTCGTTTTCTCACGTTGCCGCTCGAACACGAGCAGCTGGCGGCCCGCGCGAGCCTCGGCTTTGGGCGCCGTCTGAGCGCTAGTGGTTGGCGGCGCGGGCGTGGGCAGAAAGTCGCCCCAGCTACCGAACTGCGCTCCCGCTGCGGCCAATACATGCGCGGCCGAGATGTCACCAACGACCACGAGCGCGCTATCTCGCGGACCGAACAGCTCGCGGTGCGCGCGCGTGAGCGCAGCATGATCGACGGCGCGCAGCTGCTTGGCTATTTGCTCAGGGTCGACTTCGAACGGTGAACCGGAGTGCTCGCTGACCACGGACCACTGCCAGTACCTACTGCGAATGCGTGCCAAAGACTCCTGCTCGGCTGAGAGTACCTGCGTTAGCCATTTGGGCTCGAACAGGGGGCGCTGCACCAAATCCGCCGTTCGCTCCAGCACTTCGTCGAAGTGCCGCGCGGTGCAGGTGACGCCGATCGTCGTACCCTCGGCAGTCGTGTGAGTGCTCGGCGGTTGTCCGCAAAGCAAGACCGGGTAGATCACACTACCGTCACTGCTCTGAGTTCCCGCAGTGAGTGCGTCTGCGACGAACACCGGCAAAAACTCGACGTCGTCCCGCGCGCGTCGCGTCGTGTAGTACAGCGTGAACAGGCCCGAGCCCGGGCGTTCCACCACATACAGCTTCATGCCATTGTGCAGCGTCTGCTCGCTCGTGATCGGCAGCCGTGCGGCGTCCACGTGAGCCTCCGGTGGAGCATCATTCGGCGTTGCGGTCAGTCGCGCGAGCGGCTGCTCCACATAGTACGGCGCCGCTGGAGCGCAACCCGCGGCGAGCAGCCCAATGCAGGCTAGACAACGCCATTCCGCGCAGCTCATTCCGGTTCTCGGTACAGCTCGCCACGCGGCGAAGCGTCGAGCGCGCGCCGTACGTACACGGTGAGCAATGGGCTCTGGGTTAGACACTGCCGGGCCAGCGACTGAACCTCTTTCGCCGAAACCCGCGACAACGCCGAGCGTCGCTGGCCCAGCTCGAAGCCAAAGCCACCGTCTTCCGCGAGCAGCGAAGCGCGCCGGGCCGGCAAATCCCACCTTTCCAGCAACGAGAGCAGCGTCACGTCGCGATCCGTCTCGAGCGATTCGCTCGCCGGCGGCTCGTCGCGAAAGCGCGCTAAGACCGCTAAAATCCGCCGTTCGACGAACTTCGGATCGATACCCGGCAAGAGCTCGACGCCGATCGACCACAACCAATCGAGCTCACGCTGCATCGTTTCGGCGCCCGCGTTTACGGCAAGGCCAGGTCTGTCGTTCAACATTCGATTCAGTTCCCGAGTCAAGCTCGTTTCGAGCACTCGCAGCGCAGCTGGCTGCGAACGGGCCGTTTGAGGAATGCGCCAGTAGAGATGAAGCATCGAACGAGCGACGGGCGCCGCTACCGTGATCCGCGTCGGCCGAGTCTTGACTGGCACTTCAGTGTACGCGGGCAGGTGAACGCCCGGGTTCTCGATCGCGCCGAACAGCTGATCGATTGTGTTCAACAAAGCGTGCGCGTCGAAATCGCCAACCACGACCAAGCGCGCGTTGTCCGGTCGGTACCCGCGCTGCATGAGCCACTGGGCGTGCTGGAGCTCACAGTGCAACGCACAGCCGCGCTCAGGACGAACCGCGTATGGGTGACCTGGTGGATAGAGCGCATCCGCGGTAAAATCCCGCACCAGCCCGCCGGGGACGTCCGCTCGCATGGTCGAGCGCTCCGCGTCGATTACGCCACGCTCACGCGCCACATCCGCTTGGGTGAGAGAGGCGAGCGTGAATGCCATGCGCTGACGCTCGAGCCACAACACCCGCGATAGCGCGCCGAGCGGGCCGAGCGGGCCGCTGTATTCATACTCGGTTTCGTCGGCGACCGTCAACGCATTGTATTCTACGCCGGCCAGATCGGCGAGTTCGAAACCGCGTTGCTCGCCGCGGTGCGCATCTCGGAACGAGAGGTGTTCAACGAGGTGCGCGAGCTCCGCCAAGTTCTGGGGATCGTCACGGCTGCCGACGCGATAGCGCACGATGACGGAGAACACCGGCTGCGCGTGATCTTCACTGAGCACAACCTCGAAGCCGTTCTTCAGACGGCGCGAGAGTGTCTCTCCTCCAGAAGGAGCGCCGGCGCGCGCGGGCAGCGCGAACGCCAAGAATGCGAGCCCCAGGCTGAATGACACTCCATTTTTCCACCCATGACACACCCAATCAACCAACCGCCTGACCACGGGCAGCCCTCTAGCCCGAGGGCTAGAAAGCGACAATCGAAACCGGCTCCCGCGCGTGGGCGGGCCTCGATTTCGAGCAGATCGCCAGTCGGCAGAGGCTTGGCTTTGTGCACGAGATCCAGCTCGATCCCGAGGCGGATGGGCTTACCGTACGCTCGTGGGTTAACCCAATCATGCGATATCGGCGCTGACGCGGCTTCGGTAGCAAGGCGCTTCACCAGTGCGCCAAATTCGGCGCTTGGTCGCTTGGAGCACCACTATGAGTCACCCACGCGCGCTGCCGACCGCAGCGCTTCTTCTGTTTGTTTGCGGCAGCCTCGGGCTAGCCGCTTGCGGTAGCGACTCGGATGGCAATCCTGCCGGCGGCGCGGGCATGAACGCGGGCGGTGAGAGCGCGAATAGCGCAGGGAGCGCCGGGGTGGCCGCGGGTGCGGACACTGCTGGGGACTCGAGCACCGGCGGTGACAGCGGCGCAGCGGGGGATCCCAGCGTGAGCGGCGGTGCCAGCGGCGCGGGAAGCACGGGCAGTGCAGGAAATAGCGCCACCGCGGGCAGCACAGGCACCGCGGGCAGCACAGGCACTGGCGACGGCTACTTCAGCCTCACGGCAGATGGCACCGCGCAGGATTTCCCGGTCATCAAGCAGGCGGCCTTCCTCAGCTTCATTCAAATTACCGCGGCGACGCCGGACGCCGGCTTCAACGGGGCTCAAGTCACGCTGCGCGTGCCCGCGATGGTCGGAACGTTTGCGTGCCCGTCCACCGAAATGGATCCGGCGACAACGTTCATCTCCTACGTCGTAACCACCAACGGCGCTCTGGGCGGCGCAAGCGCGGGTTCGAAGGGCGAAGGCGCTTGCTCCATCACCCTCACCGAGGTCGGCACGAAGGTCGGCGAGTTCGCCGTGGGCACGTTCAGCGCGTCCTTGGTCGGCAAAGCACCGATCGCGATCAAAGACGGCAAGTTCAAGGTCGCTCTAGGCGTCATGAAGCCGTAGCCAACTCGGGGGGCGGCTCCCGCTCGCCTCCCCCCATCACCGGCCCGAAGCAGCGCCAAATGGTCCGTGGGCAAACGCGAAGGCCTCTGCTAATCCGGCCCGAACCTGGCTATGACGGGCAGGCACTGACCCCGCGAGGAGCAACCCAGCACTGGGGTGCGCGCCGAACCTCACAGCCTGGTGCTCGGCGCGACGCGCCAGATTTGACTTATGGTGAGCAGCTACCTGGCGGCCAACAACCGCCCCCGGTGTCATCTGGCAATAGCGCGGGGCAGATGTCGACGCGCCGGCCCTGTGCGACCGTCGTCATCGCCTCACAGCTATCGTAGCCGTATTCAGCTGGTACCTCGCAGCGGCACGCCTGTCTGTTCTGCTCGAGGTACTCGAAGCAGCAGTCGAGTGTGCCTGTGCACAAGCCGTCCGCCGCTTGCCCCGCTGCGTCCGCGCAATCGCTGACGAAGATGGGCTTTGAGCTTATCACGACGTGTCCGTTGATCTTGCACCCGCATTGTTTGGGCAACCCCTCGGATCCCGAGCAGTCGAGCTCAGCCGAGTCCTGGCCCAGTTGGCACGTGATGTTGCACGCCAACGCAGACACTGAGGCGGACTGGTAGAGACAAGTCGCGTAGCTGCCAGACACTTCCACATACGGGCTGTGCTTCTGGATGCAGTCGGAGTACGCCGCGTTTTCTTGCGCGCACGTCTCGCTCGACCCGTAAGGACCGAATGTGCCGACGCCATCGCAAAAAGGTGTGCCGAACGTCGAATTCGCCCCGCACGCGATGTCCTTGCGCCAAACGTCTTCGCATTCGGAAGACACGTTAGCGTAGTGAACCCACAGCACCTGCGCCACGCACGCCTCGAGCGCCTCATCGCTCGTACAACCCACGACGTCTAACACCGCTCCGCTCTTGAGGAGACAGTCCTGTGTGCCGAGCGCAACGCAGTACGTTCGTGCGAGGCTCCACTGCTCGGCAGCAGCCGGATCAGACGGTTCGGGCACCGGTGTTGCGTGGCACTGCAAGGGATCCCAAGTAGGCGCTCCCCCAACGTGGCCCACCTGCCCCGAGCCGCCGTCGCTGCGCGACCCACCGGTGGCGCCGCCATCGCCGCCATCACCGCCATCGCCGCCATCGCCGCCCGTGGCCGATGGCGCAACGTCGCTAACGTCCCGCGTCTTGCCGCAGCCGAGCATCAACAATGCTCCAACAATGGCTGTTGCAACCGTGAGTCGTTTTCGAATCATCGCGCCTCGGTCCCACATAGCGTGCAGCTATAGCCCGAAGCCGCCAAGAACACCCACTGAACATCGAGATTTTGCGCAGCCGGATAATTCCACGCCGAACGGGCGAAGCGGTATCAGGAGCTCGCGAAGTGAGCTTTCCAGAGTCTGGCGTCCTCATTGAGGAACGCTGCAATGAATTGACTCGGGGCACGTGTCTTGCTCTCACTGGCTTGCACATGGTGCTTCTCCTTCGCCACGCCACATTTACGCTCGTTCTCAGCGCGAGCGCGCTGCTGCCCGCGGTCGCGAGCGCGCAAACCGACGGTTGCTGGCCCACTGGCACCTGTGAATCCAATTCTCCAGTTGTGGCCGCATCGGCACAGGCTGGCACATCGGTGCACGATCAAGCCACCGAGCCTGGCACGGTCATCCTGTATGGACACTTGGGCTTCGGGACTCCCTATGGCGTGTTCGGGGTGTCTCTGGACGTGGCAGCAGCGCACTGGCTCGTGCTCGAAGCCGGTGTCGGGACCAACCCGGACGAGGGAGCAGAAGCGGGGTTTGCGCCTCGGCTCCGGCTGGAGCTATTTCACGACAACTATCTCACGCTCGGAAGCGGAATCTCCTGGGCCCACCGTTACGTGGGACACGCGGACGCCGTCGGAGAGCTAGTTGCCGAGCACGATGTCGCGCTCCCCATTTGGTCCCCGGGCTACTTTTGGAACACGGAGGTCGGCTTCGAAATGCTCTATCGACATTTCGCGTGCCGCTTCTATCCCGGCTACGCGAAGGTGATCAATTTCTCGAGCTA
>JBDTYJ010000147.1:0-13259 GCA_040005755.1 Pseudomonadota bacterium | reverse complement strand
GCGGCGCGCAGCTGAATGAAGTTCCTTTGCCCCAGCTGTAAAGCGAAATACCAGATCGCCGACGAGAAGGTCGCCGGTCGTTCGGTTCGCATGAAGTGTCGCAAGTGCGGCTACGTCATCCAGGTCTCGAGTGTGACCGGTCTGGGTGATGCGTTGCCCGGCAGTGAACCGCCACCTGCGAACACTGCGACGGAGGCGCTGAGTGATGCGTCTGCCGTGCCGCCGGTCGCACTCGTACCAACGCCCGTTGCGGCGGAGCTTCCGGAGGAGCCGCCGCCAGCGCGCGTGCCGTTCGCCTCGAGTACGTCGTTGCCGGGTGGGATCAAAAAACCGGCGCCTGCTCGCCCCTCACCTTCCATCGTGCGACCCGCGACCGCGGCCAATCCGATCGCGAAGGCGCCGCTGGCCGGCGCCAAGGCGCCGCCCCCCAAATCATCGCCCGTAAAGCCTGCGCCGCTGGCGCCCGCGTCCGCGCCCGCTGCGACGACGAGCGCGCTGCCCCTGAAGTTCGACACGCGCACGATTCAAGGCGGCACCGCTGCGCCGCTTCCTGCCGTCGCAGCGAAACCCGCGCGCGTTGTAGCGCCTGCGCCTGCGCCTGCGCCTGCGCCGGCCAACCCATTCGCGGCCTTCGACGATGAAGAGGACGAGTCCACCCGCATTGCTGATGTTGGCGCGCTCGCCGGCGCCTTCTCACGCGCTGTCGGCGACCACGCAGAGCCGCCGCCGGATTCGCTCAGCATGCCAGCGGATGAATGGTTCGTTGGCATCAACGGCGTGCCCGTCGGTCCGATCCGCTTGAGTGAGCTGCGCTCGAAAGCCGCATCGGGTTCGATCAACGCTGAGTCCCTGGTGTGGCGCGACGGCTTCGAGGACTGGCGGCCCCTAAAGACGTTCCCCGAACTGCTAGCCATCGTCGATGAAGGCGTGTCGAGTGCGCGCGCGTCGCTCACGCCGTTCACCCCTTCGGTGGCTACCACGCTAGGCCCCGCCGAAGTGGTCGCCGCCACGTCCAACGCCGCGTTCGCGGTCGCCGGTGTAACGACGCCCGATCCGTTCGCCGCCGCACCGGCGGGTGCTACCGGCGCCGCCGTCGTCACGGATGATCTCGAAGCGGCGGGCGTTTATAAGCGCAGCGGGTCTTCGCCCGCCGCGTGGATCGCGGTCGGCATGGCGCTGTTGTTTGGTCTGACGATCGGCTTTGTGCTGTTCAACAAGGGGCAAGGCACCCCGCGAGAAGTGATTCGCTACGTGGATCGCCCCGTCCCCGGCGCCGCTAGCGGCGTTGTTGCAGCCGCGCCCGGCGAAAAAGTCGCCGCGTCGGATGAAGCCAACGCCCCCAGCGACCCCAAGAACCCGGCCAAGCACGTGTCAGGCACGGCCAAGACTAGCGCGGGTAGCACTGGCGCTGCCGAGCCTGATAAAGGCATCACTGGGCTCAAGGGCCTGCAGGGGCTGAGCTCCCTCGGCCCCAAAACGGGTCCGGATATTTCGGGCCCGTCGGGTGCGGTGCAAGGCACCGGGCAGCTGGACGGCAGCCAAATTCAAAGCACCGTTGCGCGCTACACAGGCAGCGTGAAACGAGCTTGTTGGCAGCCTGCGCTCGATACGCGAGATAGAGACGCACCAACGACGGCGCGTGTGAGCGTTGCTATCACCGTGATGCCCAGCGGCAGCGTTTCGAACGCCGCCGTTGGCGCGGATCCAAAAGGTTATCGTGGCCTGGCGCAGTGCATCTCGAGCCGAGTGCGCGGCTGGCAATTTCCACCGTCCGGCGACAGCACGACGGTGAACGTGCCGTTCGTGTTCGCCGCGCAGTAACCCGTGCCGGGGTAGGTGCGCTTTGGCGTACTTTAACTACCGCCGTCGCATGTTCGCGACTACGCTACGCCTGCCACAGCATCTCAGGCGATCGCGCGGTTCCTCTTCACCGAGGGCCGCGAGGAAAGTCCGGGCTCCGCAGGGCAGGATGCCGGGTAACGCCCGGTGAGGGAAACCTCGAGGAAAGTGCCACAGAAAATTAGACCGCCCGAGCCGCTTCGGCGCCTCGGGTAAGGGTGAAAAGGTGGGGTAAGAGCCCACCGCGCAGCCGGTAACGGTTGTGGCTCGGCAAACCCCATCCGGAGCAAGGCCATGTAGAGGGACGTCTGAGGGTTGTCCGCCCGAGTCCCTGGGTAGGCCGCACGAGGCGTTCGGTAACGAGCGTCCCAGAGGAATGACCGCCGGCACGCGAGGGGTAACCGTCGCGAGCAACAGAACCCGGCTTACGAGAAGCTGCGACCACACCCGGCGGGGTTACCTGCCGGGTGTGTTTTTTTGGGGTCGCACGCGTCACACCGAGCGTGCCAGATCAGGACTGAGCACGTGAACCGCGCGAGCTCCACCGGGGAGCTTCCGCGCCCGCGCATCAGGCTGCGTCGTGCACGTCCAGCCAGCCGCTGCCCCGGGACAGCTCGGTGATCCTGGTCTTGAGCTTCTTCTTGGCGCGCGCTTCCAGTTGGCGCGCGCGCTCGCGGGAAACGCCTAAGCGGCGGCCGATCTCGGCAAGCGACATTTCGTCTTCGTTGTCGGCCATCAAGCGATTTTCGACGATGTAACGCTCGCGTTTGTCGAGGCCGACGAGCGCTGTTTGCACGGCGTCTCGAACGTACCCGCCGACTTCATGGTCGACCATGCCCTCTTCTTGATTGAGTGCCACCGCGGTGAGCGTGTCGCCGAGCGTCGTCGCGGAATCATCGTAGACCTTGGTATCCAGCGATACATCCCGGGCCTCGAGCCGCCGCACCATGGACGTGACCTTGTCCTTTGGCACATCCAGCGCTTTCGCCAAGAGCTCATCGGCGTGCTCACCTTCGCCGACCAAGTTGGTGATGCGGACGCGCTCGCGGCGCAGCTTGAAGAACATTTTCGAGCGGAGTGCGCCCGCCCCGACGCCGACCAGACTCCAGGATCGAATGATGTGGTTGAGGATATACGCGCGGATCCAATACGCCGCGTAAGTCACGAAGCGCGTGCCGCGGCTGGAGTCGAACTTCTGCAAGGCGTGGACGATGCCGAAATTGCCTTCGGCAACGAGCTCGGCCAAGGGCAGGGCATAGCGGCGGTATTTCAAGGCGATCGCCACGACATAACGCAGATGCGCGCGCACGAGCTGCTCGCGCGCGGCTTCGTCCTTTTGCTCGAGCCAACGGGTCGTCAGGGCGAGCTCGTCTTCACGCGACAGCTGCGGGTACGAATGCACCGCAGCCATGTAGAAGGTCAGGGAGGGATCAGTTTGACGGGCCATGGACTTCCCATTTCCGTTCGTCTGAATTCAGTGTTGTTGAACAGACGAACTCTTGAGGGCGCCGGGCCACGCTCATCGAGTAGCGTGGCTCGCACCTTGACCTACGCGACGGATTCCTGCGCGGTTCCGCGAAGTTTTGTGAAACCGAACGTTCGTACGTTGGGCAAACTCAGTTGGACGGACGCGCACGACCCACGCCCGTGAGCAGGCGATTGTCCAATGCGCCAAACAGTGTGTCCGGATGGCGCTCGCAAAACCGCAACACCACACCACCTGGATGGTGATGTGGCGCTTGTGTCGGATGCGCGTTCCGAAGTGACCGGCCGTGAACCTCAGACGAAGTAAACGCCGCCTGGCACTGGTCCGGGGATTCGGGGCGCGCTGGCTGCTACTCGGTCAAGCCTGGAACGACGAGCCGCAGCCGCACGTACCGGACACGTTCGGGTTACCGAACTTGAAGCCAGAACCGTGCGCGCCCTCGACGTAATCGATTTCGGTACCGTCGAGGTACTGATAGCTGAGCGGGTCCACGAACAGCTTGACCCCGTGCGACTCGAACTGCTCGTCCAAATCCGTCGGCTTGTCCTCGAAGTAGAGGTCGTACTGGAAGCCGGCGCACCCCCCGCCGACCACGCGCAGGCGCAATCCTTGGCCTTCTAGGCCCTCGGACTTCGAAATTTCTTTGACCTTGTCTGCGGCCAGCGTTGTGATTGAAATCATCGGATGAGTTGCCTCCGCGTCGGCGCGCTGAAGAGTGATAGAGCGCGTTTCGCCAGCGAGCGACGCGCCGATAGTATAGGCACGCTCGCGCGGTGTAGCCAGTGCAAGCGTACCGCGGTGCTGGTTTTTAGCCTTCTGGGGCTTGTGCTTGCGCCGGGAAACGCCCACGCGGCGGGCGTGCCCTCGCCGTTTACCGGGGAGACGGCAGCGCCAGCCAGCCCCGCAACGCCACCTCTGCCGTCGGCGGCTCCGCCCCCCGCACAGTCCACTTTGCCGCTGCCGCCTCCGCCTCCGCCTCCGCCGGATGCGGCTTCGGCCCCCGCGGTGGCCGGGCCGCCCGTATCCGCGCCGCCCGGGGCTATGCCGCCCGGGGCGCCCGGGAGTGACCTGCCGGCCCCGCCGCGCCAGGCACGGGGCTCATTCCTGCACGATGGCTTCTATTTGCGCATGGGGCTCGGGCTCGCGTACAGCGGAGCTTTGGTTTCATCGGACTCCAAGAGTCTGGGCGATTACAGCTTCGCGGGCGGCGGTGTCGCGTTCGACTTGTGGCTTGGCGGCACTCCTACGCCAGGGCTTGCGCTGGGGGCCGCGCTGTCCGGAGTTGGCTTGAACAGTTCGAGCCGTCGAGCCAGCGATCAGAGTATTTCCGGCGCTGTGTCCGGGTCGACCGGGCTACTCGGCTTTTTCGCGGATGTATTTCCGGACCCTGAGCGCGGTTTTCATTTTGGTGGCGCTCTGGGTGTGGCTAGCGGCCTAGCCAAGCCCAAGGACAGCGGGATGACTTACGAGGGCGGAGGCATCGGTCTGGAAGCCTGGACTGGCTACGACTTTTGGGTAGGCCAGCAGTGGTCGCTGGGCGGTGCCGTGCGCTTCATCGGTACCGTTACACGTCAGGATACGGACACGGTCAAATACGAGACCTCGATGGGCGGAATGAGCCTCTCGTTTACGGCGCTTTACCACTGACGCTGAATAGCTGCCCCGAGCGGCAGGCGAAGACGATGCCGTCTCGCGTTGGAGTGGGACGGAATGGGTCCAGACACGCGCTGTTGTCGATGCGATGCGCGCGGCCGTCGGAACTGAGCACGAGCGCATCGCTGCCACTCTGTGCGGCCGCGACGCCGCCAACGCCGTCGCTGACCAGGACTGCCGCGCGGAGGCCTCGCGCCGCGGCGTCAAAGGCGAGGCTTGCCGCGGCGATCGAGACGCGTAGGGTCTCTGTGCCATCGGCGCCGCGCACGGATACGAGTCCACCGTCGGCGATCAGCGCTGAGCCGTGATTGTCGAACAGAGCGGGCGGCCCACTGAGCGAGAGCGCCGGCTCAGTCGCGAGCGTGATCAGTGTGCCCGTGCTCAGCTCGAGCGAGACGAGCTTGTGTCCATCGACGACAGCGAGCACCTTGGCACCTTGTACCGCGCCGCCTTCGGGTACCGTACCGCCGAGGCTGCCGACTAGCTCGAAATCACCCGTGGTGCGTGCCACCTCCACGCTGCCGTTGTCGCTAATTGCGACCAGACCAGCGGCGCTCTCGGCGATCGCTGTCACGTTGCCACGTGCCTTGGTCTGCCGCAGCAGCTCCCCGCCGGCGCTTAGCTCCAGTAGATCCGTGCCGCTCGCGATCAGCGCCCCGCCGCTTTCAGTGGGCAGACACAGGGTGCGACGGCGCGGATCGGTGAGCGGCAAGACGTGTTTGCTCTGCAGCTTACCGTTGCTTCGAAACGACAGGACATCGGCGGCCCGGGTGACGACCAAGATGGAGTCATTGCTGAGCAGCGTTGGCGTGCAGCTGGCTTCGCTAGGCAGTCGCTCCGACCACACGCTATGCCCACGCGGGTCGAGCTTGGAGAGCCGTGGTTCGCCGTGAGCGATGATCAGATTGCCGAGCTCGTCGCTGGCGGGGGCTTGCCCGATGCCGCCTGCGATGCGAGTGCGAAAGCGTAGCTCTGGCGCGCGCGGGAAAGCGCTGCGGCCACGCGAGCTGTTTTCTATTGCGACGCCCTCGCAGGCCGCCCACGCCGCGCTGCGGCCGACGACGAGGCTTTGCACTTGGCTCGGGCTGCGCGCGGCCCGAGCATTGGCTGCGCCCAGCAGCGCGCACGCTACGACGACGGCGAGCACCCGGGCGCCGCTCGAGGCTGCCCTGCGCCGCGTCGCGGCGCGTGTCACTTGCTCGCCTTAACCAGGAAATTCGCGCGTATTTCTGGGATTTTCATGCCGGTACGTGGGCCGTCTACGATGCCGCTGACTTCCCCGTAGGCGCTGAACTTGTCGCCGCGCGCGAGCGTGAAAGGCGCGCCGTAAACCACGCGCGCCAGACACGGCGCGTGGCTACAGCCGCTCGTGACGTCCATCACCACTACGGTATTGTAGTTGTCCGTGCGAGCGTCGACGACCGAGCCGTCGAGCGCAACGGCCCACCCGCGCTTGCCTTCGGCCTGGTCGGAAATGGCAGCGTAGTTGCTGGTCGCGCGTTGCCGTACCCGCTCTGCCTCGTGCGCGAAGCTATCGACACGCTTTACGCGCAAAGGGAACAAACGCGGCGCCGCATCCTTGCTCCCGGCGCGAATCACGATTGTCGTTTCACCGGGCGCTGACACGTTCATCATTTGCGCGAACCGACCCGTCGGGTCGACGGTGATTGGGCGATCCCCGACCGTCAGTGAACCGGCTTTTGCCGTGCGCCCAGCGAGCACGAAGTTGGAGCTCTCGAGCACTACGGCGGCGCCTGGGGCGTCGATAGTGAGGGGCGTAATGCCCGTTTGAAGATTCACGGTACCACCCTCGGCGGAAGCGTTGGGCGGCGTGACCAGGTACGGCACGCTACGCTCGAGGCGCTTCACTGTCGGGTCCAAGCCGGTCAGCTGGGCACTCACGTCGATGGCGTACGTGCCTTCACCGTCCGCGTTCAACGTGAGGGGCTTGCCGTCAACGGTCGCGGTAGAACCGGGTAGCGCGCTGACCAGCACACGTAGCTCCGGTGTGGGCGCTTCCAAGGCAGTCGTGTCACCGCGCACCCGATACGCGATGGGCACGGAGATATCTACGAAGCTCTGCTTACCGTGGGGGTTGATCAGCGTGATCGTCATCGGATTCGCGCCGACCTTGAGCGGGCGCGCGAGCGGTAGCGTCGCATGGTGCGCGTGGAAGGCCGCGTTGCCCGCATCCAGGCGCAGCACTGTGCCGTCCTCACACGCGGCACAGTTGAGCTCCAGCTGCTCGGTGCCGTCTGTGGCGGCAACGGCATGTGCTTCGATTGCGCCGTGCCCGTGGTAAAAAAGCCAGACTACGGCGGCGGCAGCGAACAAGCCGGCTGCACCCACCATCGCAACCGCGGCCAAGGGCGGGATGCCCGGTTTGTGCGGAGCCGCCACGGGTCCCTCTGCGCGCATTGCTGGCGGCACAGGAGCGGGCGCTGGATTCGGCGCAGGCTGACCGGCGTCGGGCGGCGGAGTGGGCCCCTTCGGCTGCTGGGGGTTGATCGGTGCGATGCCTGGGCGCGCCACGCCAAGCATGGTTTTCTGAGCGGAGATCAAAGGCTGGGTGCCGCCCAGGCCTGGCCGGGGCTGCGCGGCGATGGCCGGCGGCGCACTCCCGGGCTGCATCGCTGGCGGAGGCGGTGGAGTCGGGTACCCACTGTTCGAGGTCGGCTGCTGGGGTGCACCGGAGGCTGAGGAGCTATGGACCTGACCACTCGTGTTGAGCGGTGCGATGCCGATCATGGTTTGGCGTAACCCGCCGCCGTGAGGAACGTTGCCTGCTGCCGGCGGCGCGCCAGCGGGGGGGATCGGCGCAGGCGCAGGGAAAGACGCGTCGGCCGCGGCAGGGGGCGCGGCGAGTGGCTGCGCCACCCCCGGCGGCGCGAGGCCGATCATCGTGCCGCGAAAACGCGCTTCTTTGCCCGAGGGGGCGGTAGGGGACGCATGGCCCGTCACCGTGCGGTCCAATGCGGCAAAAGGCCGACCGCAATGCGCGCACCCGAGCGCCTCGGCGGAATTTTGTGAGCCGCAAAACGGGCACAGCCTCATCGTGCGCACTATACCCCCGGACGCGCCCTGGCTCACAAGAGACCGGGGTGGCCATTCGAAAACGAGCCATCACCAGCCCCGGGACTGCAAGGTCTTTGTCCAATTGCAGCCCGATCCCGTATGGGAGAGGAGATTCGAGTCCCATGCTCGCCAAACGCATCATTCCTTGCCTCGACGTCCGCGACGGTCGCGTCGTAAAAGGGGTCAATTTCGTCGGTCTTCGTGACGCCGGGGACCCGGTTGAGTGCGCTCGTCGCTACGACGCCGAGGGCGCGGATGAGATCACTTTCCTCGATATTACCGCCTCGATTGAGGCTCGCGGCGCGCTATTGCACGTCGTCGAGAGAACGGCAGAGGTGGTGTTTGCGCCCGTCACGGTGGGCGGCGGGGTGCGCTCGCCTGCCGACGTGAAGTCACTCCTGGACGCCGGCGCCGATAAGGTCAGCGTCAATTCGGCGGCCGTCGCTGATCCTTCGTTGATTTCCGCTATTTCCGCGGCCTGGGGGCGGCAGGTGCTGGTCTTGGCCATCGACGCGAAACGGCGTCCGGAAGGCGGTTTCGAGGTATTCACCCACGGTGGCCGGCGTGGCACCGGGATGGACCCGGTGCAGTGGGCCCGACGCGGCGCGGAGCTCGGTGCGGGCGAGATCCTGCTCACGAGCATGGACCGCGACGGCACCAAGGCCGGTTACGATCTGGAGCTGCTGCGCGCGCTCGTCGACGCGGTGGAGATCCCGGTCATCGCTTCCGGTGGCGTTGGCAACCTGGAGCACCTGCGCGAAGGCTTGGCTGAAGGCGGCGCGGACGCTGCGCTCGCGGCGTCGATCTTTCACGATGGTCTTTTTTCGGTTGGCGAAGCCAAGCGCTATCTGGCCGAGCGCGGAGTTCCGGTTCGAGGAGGCTGAATATGAGCGTTACACTCTCCGAGGTCACACGAGCGGCAAGAGCGCATCGCGCACCATTGGCTGGCGAGAGCGCCGGCTACTTGGTGCTAGCGGTCGCCGATCAAGTTCTGAGCGCTCCGCGCCTCGTGCATCCCGCGGAAATTCAGCTCGCTGAAGACGGCGGTCTGCGCGTGCTGTCTGGCCGGGCGAGCTCCGACGTCGACGCGGAGCTCGCGTTGCGAAAAGCACTCGACGGCCTGCTGCTCGTCGCAAGCTCCGGCAGCGCAGCGCTCACTCGCGCGAGTCGCCGCACCTCGCCAGTCGGCTTAGCAGCCTTGGTGCGCGAGCTCGAAGCGGCGCTCATTCCTGTGAATCGTGCCGCGGCGCGGCGTGCCTTGGCGCGCCTGCACCGGGAAACGACGCGAGCGCTTGAAAGCGGCGTGTTGCCCGCCGAAGATCCCGAGCAGAGCGTAGAGGTCGCGCCCGCGACGGTTGTGGCCGCAGCTTCACCTGCGCCTACAGCCGCAGCTTCAGCTTCAGCTTCAGCTACGCCTGAGTCGGCGCAGGCGCAGGCGCAGGCCGTTAGCGTGCCGGAGCCCGCGAGCCCGATGATCGTTCTCGTTCAGGAGGTGGAGCCGGAAACGCGGGAAATTCGCGTCGCGACGGCGCTCCCTCCCGACTTGCCGCTGCTCCCTCAATGGGACGCAATGCTCACCGCGTTGTGCCAAGAGGCCCCCGAGCATTCCCGCGGCTCAGACGAGCAGGCTGAGGCGCACGACGACGCAATGACGCTCGTGCGGGAAGCGCGTGCGGTCGCGGCGGTCGAACCTGCACTGCTGTACGACGAAGACGTGGAGTTTGACGAGAGCGAAATGGACGCAGAGTCTGGCGAGGCGCAGACGGTCGTCCGCGGCGCGCCGGTCGCGCCGGTTCTGCGCATTGTCGAAGCCGACCCGAGCTCGGCCGAAGCCGAAGTCGAAGTCGAAGTCGAAGTCGAAGTCGAAGTCGAAGCGGGGTTCGCAGAGCAGCCCCCCGAGGCCTGCACGCGCCCCGAGCCCGTCGTGCTGCGGAAGTCCATGCGACCGGTGACCGTGGAAGTCGCCGACCTGACCGAGTTTGCGCCAATGGTAGGTGAGTGCCACGCGCTCACGCCCGCACTAGGAAGCTTGCTGACGCACCTGCCGGTGCTGACCGCAGAGCAACGCACGCAACTGAACGAGCAGGCCGAATGCGAGCCAAGTGCGGCGCCGCTCGCGGTTCAGCCGGCAGTGGAGGCACCCCAGGAGCGGACCGAGGTGGTCTGCTCTGCAAGTGACGGCGTCACCGACTCACTCGTCGCCTTCGTGGAACGGGCCGAGCCGACGGAACGCATTCCGGAGGTTGAGCCGCTTCCGCCGGGCGCCGCGATTGTTGCTTCGCGGAAGAGCGACGTCGGGGAGTTAGTGCAAAGCTTTCAGGTGGCGGAGAGCGACAGCACGCCGGGCCTGCGCCGGGCAATCAAAGAGATGGCCGAGCTCGATCTGACCCCGGCCCCGTTTGCTACGCTGATCCGCTGAGTCGGCCCCCGGACCCGCTGCCCAAGCGAGCCTGGACCTTGGACAACTCGGCCAGCCGTGGTCTGCGAAGCCCCGCCCGTTCGCTTCCAGTACACGAGCGTGGAAAATGGCTCCGAGATCTGACAACCTTGTGGCTCATGCACATTCAGAACTTGGCGATTCTGAAAGGCCTCGTCAGCGTAGCCTGGGCGGACGGTCGCCTAGCTGGCGAGGAAAAAGAGGTCATTGAGGCGCTGCTCCAAGCGTTCGAGGCGACGCCCAGTGAGGCGCACGAGATTCGTCTCTTCGCGCGTGAGCCAAAGAAGCTGAGCGACGTGCCGCTGCACGATCTGAGCGCTGATGCACGTCGCCTGCTGTTGCAGCACGCGGTGCTGCTCAGCTACGTGGACGGTGAGCAGGATGCCAGCGAGAAGAAGCTGATCGACGAGCTGTGTGAAGTGCTGCGCATCCCAGGGATCGAATCCAAGGGCCTCGTGGCGGCCGCGGAAGATCGCGCCAGGTCGTTGCTCAAACTGTTGTGAGCCGCCGCGCTCAGGCTCACTGCGCTTGGGTGAGGTTCTTCAGGCGGTCGATTTCTTTGAGCAACGCGATCGGGCTGAAGGGCTTCGTGTAGTAGGCGGAGGCGCCCGCTTCCGTCGCCCGATCCCGCGATTCTTGATCATCCAGGGCGCTGATGATGACCACGGGTACCTTGCTGGTCACCTGGTCGGCGCGGAGGCGACGGCAAACCTCGAAGCCGTCGTATTGACCAGGCAAGTTCAAGTCCAGCAGTACCAAGTCTGGCGGATCGGTTAACGCGACGTCGATGGCTTTGGTGCCCGAGGACACTGCGGTCACCTGGTGGCCGCGCGCCTGCACCAAGGCTTCGATCATGCGGCGGATCGAATCTTGGTCCTCCACGACGAGAATGCGCATTCCTCAGACCATAGCCCAACCGGCCCTCAATCGGGACGATTTCGCAGCACGATCCAGATCTCGGCGCGGCCGGCCTGGCCCTCGCGCATGCCGGCGCCGCTTCCTAGCACACCGCCGATGACATCGGCCACGAGCAGGGAAACACCCGCGGGCCGTCCGAAGCTCGCGGGATCGGTGCGGTGTTGAATCACATCCGTACGCGATGCTTCGGGTACGATCGGGCCGCCATCTTCGACGCTGATTAGCATGCCCATTTCCGTGGGCACGATGGAGAGCGCTACTTCCCCGCCGCGTGGTGTTGCGGCGATGCCGTGATGCAGCAACGCGCGCAAGAGCACCCGTAATTCCGAGGTGCGCGTTTCGAATGCAGCGCGTTCTGGGACGCGCACCGTTACGTTGACGCCGTGGCGCGCCGCGCGCGAGGCGACCGAGCTGACAGCTTCGCGGGACATATCGCTCACGTCCACCCGACGCACGGGCTCGGTGAGGTCACACTCGGTGAGCAAGCCGAGATCACCGAGCAGCTCCGCGCCGACCGCCATGCGCCGCAAGAAGCTCTGCGCGAGCGGCGCCTGCTCGCCGAGTTGCTGCACGAGCTCAGCGGTATCCGATCGCAGGCCATCGAGCCAGTGGCGCAGCACGCGCTGCAACGCAGAAGCGGTGTTCTGCAGTAGCTCCAAGCGATCCACGCCCGTTTCGGGGGGAGCGGTCGGCGGTATTTCACTGCGCAAATCACCCGCAGTAACGACCGCGGCTAGCTCGCGCGCGTAGATTTCTCCGAGTTGCTGCGCTTGCACGAGCTCTTTGCGCAGCTCGACGACCTCACGTTGATCACTCGCGCCGTCAGCAGGCAGGAAAATGGACTGCGTGCCACCTTCGAGTTCGGTCCAGCCACCGTAACGGGTGGCCATGCGGGCCAACCAGCGTCGCTCGATATCAGCGGCGGCGACGGTGTCGGGCCCGAGCTGCACCGCGATTTTCACCCACTCGCCCTGACGGCGAATCTCGACCTCGGACGGGCCGCCTTGGGCGTTGCTGTCTTGGTTGACCAGCATGTGGAACATGCGCCGCATGTCCGACTCTTCACCGAACACCTCGGTGCCAGCGCCGGGCTCTATGGCGATGCGCGCGTTCGGTGCCACCTCATACAGCAGCGCAGCCAAGTCGATTCGCCCGCGCCGTGCCTTCTTGCCCCGGTTGCCGGAGTTGAGGGCGCTGAGCATGTTGATCGCGTCTTCCAACGCATCCAAGTTGGTTTCGACCGGAGGAAGGGAGCCCGAACCCCCCAGGATGCCCGATCGCGGGGACGGCGCGATGGACGCGGGACCATCGGCAATGATGGTCACTTCCAGGCCCGGAGGCTTGGGTACGCCCGGCTGCTTCAATTGCGTCACGCCCTCGCGCAGGGCGTGCGCCGCACCGCGCGCCTCTTGGGCGAGTAGCCAACTCAGCTCATGCCGCGTCAGGCGATCTTTCGACACCGTAGCGCAATCATAGAACGAAGCAGGACGCGGCCGCTACCGCGTACTATTGTTCGGCGTGGTGCACGTCCCAAAGGCCACTCGTAACGCTCGACAAACCGGAATGGCAGCCGCGAGAGCGGCCGCGCGGCGGATTGAGCGTTTGCTCATCCTGGCGTGTGCGGCTCTGCTTTGCGGCGTGGTTGCATGTGGGAGCAGCACCGTAAAGAGTCCGTTCTCGACGGACGCTGGCAGCGAAGCCGGCGCAGCGGGCGCGGCCGGCGCAGCGACGCAAGGCGGCTTGGACGTGGGCGAGCGCGGGGGGGAGGACCCGACGCTGGGCGGCCCCTGCGCCGACGACGGCCAATGTGACGATGCGATCGATTGCACTGTCGACAGTTGCGACGAAGGC
>JBDTYJ010000146.1:0-13271 GCA_040005755.1 Pseudomonadota bacterium | reverse complement strand
GCTCGGTGAGCGTCAAAGAGTACCGCGACAAGGGCTTCACGCCGATGGGCGTGCTTAACTACTTGGTGCGCTTCGGCTGGTCGTCGGGCGACAAGGAGATCTTCTCGCGCGAAGAGCTGATCCAGCTATTTTCTTGGGACCACGTGAACAAGGGCGACGGCAAATTCGACGAGAAGAAATTCGCCGATGTCGCCTTCGAGCAATTGAAGCAGCCCACGCTCACCTCGCTCGATGAGTACGCGGCATGGGTCAAGCCGTTCCTCGCGCTGCGCGGCATTCAGAACCCGGACGACGCGCTGTTGCGTCGAGCCATCCCGGGCGTCCGCGAACGCGCGCGCACCTTGCTGGACGCCGCGCACGACTTGGATTTCTACTTCCGTGAGCCGCCGGAGTTCGACGACAAGGCGCGTCAAAAGTTCCTGACGCCGGCCGTAGCGCCTCACCTGCAAGCGCTCTGCGGCGTGTTCGAGGCGGCCGCCGTTTGGGAGGCGGAGCCGCTGGAGGCTCGGTTCAAGGCTTGGGTGGAGAGCGCCGGCTTGACGATGAAAGATGTCGCGCAACCGGCGCGCGTGGCGCTCACTGGCCGCAGCGCCAGCCCGCCCCTGTTCGACGTGATGACCGTGCTCGGGAAATCGCAGACTCTAACGCGGTTGGCCCGTGCGGCCGAGCTCGCGCAAGGCGTCTGAGCCACACATGCCTCGCCACTTCGTCGGCCCCGTGCACCTCTTGACGGCGCACCTCGCGCCGTTATCGTGGTTCGATTCGTTCCTGGGTTACCCGCCGATCAAGGCGCTCATCCCCATCCCCATCATCGCCGCGATCGCGCCGCTGATCTGGCTCTTCTTCCGCGATACCTGGCGTGAGCTCGACAAGGAGGCGGAGGAGGCGCGTGTGCACGGCGGCCTCGACTACCGGCGGCCCGCCGCGTGCCTGATCATCGTCGCCCTGGTGCTGACGGTTCAGGAATACTACGGGGGGCGCGGCTTTTACGAAACCTGGTTCCGACCTTGGGTGGTAGAGCTCGAAGCGCACGGGCACCCACGGTTAAACCTGGCGAAATACGACGAGTATTACAGCTATTGCTGGTGGGTCTTGTCGCGCGTCACGGGCTACGTCTTGATCCCGTTCCCCATTTGGAAGCTGCTTTTTCCGGAAGACAGCCTGCTCGACATGGGGCTGCGCGGAAAGGGCTTCACCAAGCACGTCTGGATCTACGGCCTGTGCCTGGCCGTCGTGGTGCCGGCCATGCTGCTCGTTTCCTCACAGCCAGACTTCGGCAATTATTACCCATTTTATCACTTGGCCTCGCGCAGCTGGTTCGACTTCATCATCTGGGAAGGCATTTACTGGCTGCAGTTCTTGTCGCTGGAGTTGTTCTTTCGCGGCTGGATCTTGGGCGCGCTGCGCAAGGCAATGGGCGCCGGCGCCATCTTCGTCATGGCCGTCCCCTACTGCATGATTCATTACGGGAAGCCTTACCTCGAGGCGCATGGCGCGATTGTCGCCGGCATCGTGCTGGGCTCGCTGGCGATGCGCACGCGCAGCATCTACTCGGGCTTCCTGGTTCACATCACGGTCGCATTTTCCATGGATTTTCTGGCGCTCTGGCGCCGTGGCGCTTTGCCCAAGGTGTTCTGGCCCTAGCCACGTGATTGTCACGCCGCGCGCCGGCGCGTCCGGGGTAAGCCGGGGCGGCGCAGGTGAACGCTGGCTTCGCGAAGTTTGCGCCCCGCAGCCTGAAGTTACCGGCTATATTCCCGCGCAACAAAACACACATGGCACAACACGTCAGCTTTTCACCCCAGCCTCCCGATGCGGAATCCACCCGGCGCGTCAGCGTCGAGAACGGCCAAGGTGAAAACGGCCAAGGTGAATGGACGACCGAGCGCAGCACGCAGCGCTATCAAATCCAAGGTTGGGGCTCGCCGTACTTCGCGGTTAACTCACGCGGCCACGTAGAGGTCACGCCGGATCCGGATCTCGGTCGCGCGATCAACCTGTTCGAGCTGACCCAAGATCTCAAAGCGCGCGGGCTGGAGCTGCCGCTCTTGATTCGCTTCCCGGACATTGTTGGTGATCGCATCAAGCGCATCAATCAAGCGTTCCAAAAAGCGATCGCCGAGTACGAATACGCGGGCGTGTATCGCGGCGTGTTCCCCGTGAAGGTGAACCAGCAGCGCCACCTGGTGGAAGAGGTCGTGAGCAGCGGCCGGCAATGGAACTTCGGGCTCGAAGCGGGCTCCAAGCCGGAGCTTTTGATCACCCTCGCCGCGATGCAAGACGTCGGCGGTTTGATCATCTGCAACGGCTACAAGGATTCGAGCTACATCGAGACCGCGCTCGTCGCGCAAAAGTTCGACAAGATCGTGATCGTCGTGCTGGAGCGCTTGGAGGAGCTCGACATCGTGCTCAAGGCCTCGGAAAAGCTCGGCATCCGCCCGATGCTCGGCGTGCGCGCCAAGCTCACGACCAAAGGCGTGGGCCGCTGGGCGGATTCCGCGGGTGATCGCGCCAAGTTCGGCCTCACCACCTCGGAGATGGTGGAGGTAGTGGACCGCCTGACCGAGCTGAAAATGCTGGATTGCTTGCAGCTGCTGCACTTCCACATCGGCAGTCAGATCTCGAGCATCATTCCGATCAAGAATGCGATGCAGGAAGCGTCCAACATTTACGTCGAGCTGGCGAAGATGGGCGCGCGCATGGGCTACATCGACGTCGGCGGCGGCCTAGCCGTCGACTACGACGGGTCCAAGACTGATTTCCACGCTTCCAAGAACTATCAGCTCGAGGAATACGCGGCGGATGTCGTGGCGCACGTGCAAGCCGCATGCGTCAAGGCGGAACTCCCGGTACCCACTATCGTCAGTGAGAGCGGGCGCGCGGTGGCTGCTCACCACTCAATCCTCGTATTCGAGGTCGTGGGCGCGAATGAAGTGCGCTTCGGCGAGCCGGTGGAGCCCAAGGAAGAATCGCACCGCTTGCTGAAGGAGCTCTTCGACACGTACTGCGGCATTCAGCCCAAGAACGTGCAGGAGAGCTACCACGACGCCAGCCAAGCCAAAGAAGAAGCGCAGAGCCTATTCAAGTACGGCTATTTGGGCCTACGCGAGCGCGCTCAAGTAGAGCGCTTGTATTGGAACTGCTGCGAGAAAATTCATCACACGCTGCGGCGCCTGCGCTTCGTGCCTGAGGAGCTTCAGCACCTCGAGCAGAACATGTCGGCCATTTATTACTGTAATTTCTCACTGTTTCAGTCCGCTCCGGACATCTGGGCCATCGATCACCTGTTCCCGATCATGCCGATTCACCGGCTAGATCAAGAGCCCACGGTCCCAGCGAAACTTGCCGATCTCACCTGCGACAGCGACGGCATCATCGATCACTTCATCGATGTCGAAGACGTCAAAGGCTCGCTGGATTTGCATCGCTTCGACGGGAAGGAGCCCTACTACCTGGGCATGTTCCTGAACGGCGCCTACCAAGAAATCTTGGGGGACCTGCACAATCTGTTTGGTGACACGCACGCGGTACACGTGGCGCTCGGTGAAGAGGGCTACAACATCCGCCACGTCATCAAGGGCGACAGCGTCACTGACGTCCTGCGCTACGTTGAATACGTGCCCGAGAACATGGTGGACGCCGTGCGTCGCCAAGCGGAGCGCGCCGTCAGCGCCGGCCGCCTCACTTTCGAGCAAATGCGCACGCTGATGCAGCACTACGAAGATTCGTTGCGCAGCTACACCTACCTCACCGGCGACGACTGAGGGCAGCCCAGCGGGCCTGAAGGGGCCGGTCGCCAAGAGCACGCCTGCCCCGGGCTTACCCGGGCGGTTGCGCTGTTTTGTGGGTCCCTCGCGGGTGCGCGCAAGCCCGTGAGGCAACTCCCAGGGTGGGAATGCGAGGCGCCTGAGGCGCGTTTGTTGGACTCCCGCCCTCGGATCTCGCTACCATTCTGTCACGCATGAAGAAGCCGCCAGATTTGTCGCCCCTGCCCCCGGCGTCACGCAGGACTCGGCTGCTGTTGGCTGGCGTGGGCGGCTTGGCCGTTTCGACCCTGGCTGGCACCGGGCACGCTGATATCTATAAGCAGGTCGGCGCTGACGGCGTGATCAGCTTCACGAATACCCCGAGCCACGGCTCGCGAAAGGTAGCCTCGGATCACAAGGCGCCCGTGTTCATGCCCAGTGACGACTCGCCCGAGCGCTTCAGCCGCTACGACGAGTACATTCGCCAAGCGGCCACCCTCTACCAAATTCCGGAAGAATTGGTGCGCGCGGTGATCCGCGTCGAAAGTGATTTCGATCCGCGTGCGGTATCGCCTGCGAACGCGCGCGGCCTGATGCAGCTCGTTCCCGAAACCGCCGAGCGCATGATGGTTACGGATTCCTTCGACCCGCGCCAAAACATCTTCGGCGGCGTGCGCTACCTGCGGGTGCTCGCCAACCTGTTCAACGGCGACATCGAGCTCACCATTGCTGCATACAACGCAGGTGAGAACGCCGTGATGCGCTACGGCGGCATCCCGCCGTACCAAGAAACGCAAGACTACGTGGTCAAGGTGCTGGGGAATTACCGGCAATATAGGAAACAGAGCGGGTTGTAGACAAAGCTGCAGCGCCATGCGCAGCCTCTCCCGTCGACGCCATGCGCAGCCTCTCCCGTCGACGCCATGCGCAGCCTCTCCCGTCGACGCCATGCGCAGGGTGCCCGGAAATTCGTCGAGCTCAAAGTCTTGGCGGGATCAGATCGCGATCTGCGAGTGAGAGGCGAAGCCAACGAAAAGCTGACCGAACAGGCGCCTGCGATCTCAGAGCGCGGCGCGAACGGCCCAGCAGAATGCATTGGAGCTAGGCCAGAATGGCGCTGCGGAGCCTAGCGTCACGACGGCGAAGAATACTTCCGACCTGGAAGGCTTTGGACGCTGAGCAAAAAAAAACGGGAACGTCCGTTAGGAAGTTCCCGTTTTCTTCGGACGGCTCTCGATGAGCCGCTTTCGACGATCAGCCGAGCTTGACGTTCTCAGCGCGCGGACCCTTGGGGCCTTGGCCCTTGGTGAACGACACTGCCTGCCCCTGCTGAAGGTCTTCAAAACGGACACCTTCGACTGCGGACATGTGGAAGAACAGGTCTTCCCCACTCGCGGTCTCGATGAAACCGAAACCCTTGTCAGTCAACTTCTTGATTTTGCCTTCAGCCATTCAATTCACCATACGACGCAGCGTCTAATTCACCGAAACGGAGATCGTCCCGAGAGGCATTTCGTATACTACGGAATCGCCGCCTGCCTAGCTCAATCGCGAAATGGTTGGCCTGACGCAACGATTTTGGTCCAGTTGAGCCGGCCGACCCGCATTTTGTTGCGAAATTGCCCCGGCTGATTGGCGCCCAGACCAGGGGCCTGGTTACTTCTTGGTTGGCTTCCGAGGGCGCTTCGGAGCACCGCCGTACAGTGCCAGCGCACCTTCCAGCTCCTCCCGGACCCGATCGGCAAGTTCCTCGGGCTCAACCACCTTGGCCCGCGCGCCCCATTCCAGCACCCAGGAGACCACTTGGTTCAAGTTGCCGACGGTCATCGTGAGCCGCACGCCATTGCCGGCAATGCTCTGTAGCTTTTGCGACGAGTGCACCTTGCGCATGCGCACGTACTCGGCCGCCTTAGCGTCGAAGTCGATCACCACCTTGTGCGGCTTGGCATCTTTCCAGATCCCAAATTCGCCCTGAAAGTACTGATCGATCTGAAAATCTGCCGGTAGCTCGAAGCGCTCCGTGGTTGCGCACTCCGTGTCGCGCATGCGGTCCAGGAGGAAAGTGCGGATTTCTGATTTGCCGACGTGAAACGCAACGCAGTAAATCGAGTCGCGATGCATCACGAGTGCATACGGATGGATCGTGAGCCGCTCTTCTTCGAGCTTTTGTGCGCTCTTATAGGACAACGTCAGCGGTCTCAAGTCGGATACGGCTTGAAACAAGTCGTCGAGCTCTTCGGTCTTTTCGCCGTAGTTCTTGGGTGCGTGCGGCAGGTACAGGAAGCGATCTTCCAGACGCGCGTCCGCAAGGCCAGCATTGGGACCACGACCTGGGCGCTGCGCAAACGCGAGCAGCTTGCCGACGGCAAGGTCGATTTCTTCGAATAACGCGGAGCCACGCATCGGCTCAAACAGCCGACGCGCGGCGAGCAGCGCGTACGCCTGAGTACGGCGCAGCTCTACTTTGCGCGGCATTTCCCCCGAGCGCACCTTCCACAATAATGGGCCGCCGCCGCGCGCCGGTACGCTCTCCAGATCGTACTCGCGCTCGATCTCCTTCAGATAACGGCGCATCGAGCGCACGGTGACGGACAGGGCGTCCGCCAAATCATAAAGAGAGATGCCGCGCGGATGCTTTTCGAGAATCTCGCGCAGGCGGTCCAGCCGCCGGTGCTGCGTAAACTTTCCCTTGGGCCTGCCGCGCGCTCGTTCCACTTCCCCTGCAAAGTAGTACGCTCGTGTTGACGATGAAAGGCTCAATCAACCCGGTCGACATGCTGCGCAGCAAGCGCGACGGTGAAACCCATTCGCCTGCCCAGATTCAGGCCTTCATCGCAGCGTTCGTGGCAGGCTCGGTCGCTGATTACCAAATGGCTGCGTGGCTGATGGCCGCCTTCCTGCGCGGCCTCGATGACAGCGAGACCGTCGCCCTGACGGAAGCCATGCTGCATTCGGGCAAAGTCCTCCGCCTACCCTCGGTAAAAGCCGTCAAAGTGGACAAGCACTCGACGGGCGGCGTGGGCGACAAGATCAGTATTTGTTTGGCCCCTTTGGTGGCCGCGTGCGGCGTCGCGGTGCCAATGATTTCCGGTCGCGGGCTCGGCCACACCGGCGGCACGCTCGACAAGCTGGAGGCCATTCCGGGCTACCGCGTGCAGCTGCCACCGAAGCAGTTCGAACGCATCGTGCGTGAGGTGGGCACTTCGATGATCGGGCAGAGCGCAGAGCTTGCGCCGGCCGACCGCCGCATTTATGCACTGCGCGACGTCACCGCGACCGTGGAGTGCATTCCGTTGATCGTCGCCAGCATCTTATCCAAGAAGCTCGCAGAAGGCATCGATGGCTTGGTCTTGGACGTAAAAGTAGGCCGCGGTGCGTTCATGAAAGATCTGAAGTCGGCCCGCGCGCTGGCACAGGCGCTAGTGCGCGTCGGGACTCGTTCTGGTAAGCGCGTGGTCGCGCTGCTCACCGACATGGCCACGCCCATCGGGCGCACCATTGGCAACGGGCTTGAAACCCGCGAGGCCATCGAGATTCTGAACAATGGCGGGCCAGCCGACACGCGCGAGCTGACCCTCACCTTAGGTGCCGAAATGCTCGTCTTGGGCAAGGCTTGCCGCACGCTGCCCGCCGCCCGCGTGCGGCTCGAACAAGCGCTCGCTGATGGTTCGGCGCTGGAGCACTTCCTCAGCATGGTCAAAGCGCACGGTGGTGACGTGCGCGCCGTCGAACACCCCGAACGGCTAACGAAATCCAAGGCCAAGGTGGAGGTCTTGGCGCCTCACACAGGCTACGTCGCCGAGTGCGATCCGTATGCGCTCGGGCTGTGCGCCGTCGCCCTTGGCGCAGGTCGCACTCGCGCCGACCAAGCGGTCGATCCGTACGCGGGAATCGAGCTGCTCGCGCAGCGCGGCGAGCGCGTGACACGCGGCCAACCATTGGCGCTCATCCACGCGCGCACGAAAGCCCTCGCAGCAGGTGAAGTGGCGCGCGTCAGCGGCGCGGTCAAGATTGCGGCGCGGGCGCCCAAGCGGCGGGCTTTGGTGTTGGGACGCTTTTCGGGCTAAGCGCGAGCAAGTGTGCTTGCGATCGAGTCGGCAACGCGCGACGCCTCTTCACGGCGACGGCTACGTTGATTCACGAGGCCAGCAAGGAACTTCGGCAGTGAATTGACGTCGCCCGCGCGGCGTAGGTCCGCCTCCCAGGTGGCGTGCAACGAAGCCACGTTCGGTGTCGATTTTGGATCGTACGCCGAAGAGCGATCATAGAAATCAGAGCCGATACACGGCAATTCGCAACCGCGCACTGGCTTCTCGCTCAGGATGTAGTCAAAGCCGCAAACCTCGAGCGCTCGACCCGTGTTGTGGTTGCTCTCGTTGCAGGGCGGAATGTAGCTGCGCGGCGTTTGCCCCAAGCGCGCGCTGAGACTTTGACGCCCGCCTTGCAGCTTGCCGAGAACTTCCGCGTAAGGAAGACCCGCGAACTCATCGAAGCCGCCCACGGTACCCTTCTGGTTGAACGGATCCCCGGCATCCAGCAGCAGCTTGGAGTGCTTGGCATAGCCATGTTCGACCCCGTGCTGCGACACCACGAGCTGCGCTAAGCCGCGCAAGAACGGCAGCATGCGATCTTCCAGAATGCTCGGCACGATGCCCAAGTGAAACGGCAGCCCCGCCGCATCGATGAGCGTGAGCACCTCGTGAATCGAGCTCAGATCGTCCAGAATTGGGCGAACGCCGGTTGGATAGTCGTCGACACGCAACAATGGATCAGTGAAATCACCCCGATAAACACGCAGGCTGCCCCCTGGTACGCGCGTTTCAGCCAAGAGTCGCGCGCTGTCTGGTCCGGCGCCGAGCACGAGCAGCAACCGAGACGAGGCCAGCGCGCTTTGGAACGGCGCGTCTGCCTCATGCGCGAAGCCCGGCATACGCCCCGCCAGCAGCGCCTCGTAGCGTGGTCCGATGCGGCGCTGCAAATTCCATTTCCGCGTGCTGATGGCCTCGAAGTGAGGGAGAGCGCGCTGCTCAGCGCGAGACGGATGCACGTGCCCGACCCGCCAATTCCGCGGCAACAGCGCGCTGATGCGCGCCAGAAGTGCGATGTCGTCTGCAGAAAGACGACCTTTCGAGGGGAGCAAGAGATCAGCCAAGCCCATTGGCCTGCAATAGCTCAACCTCCCCGCGCGCGCTACGACGCGGCCCGGTCACTACGCTAGCAAAGGCTCGCGCTGCTTCACGTCCGCAACGGCTTCGACTTGGCTGCGCCAGGCCCGGCGCCACTTCTCGAACGTGTATTCCTCGAAAAAGCTCGGCCCGCGCGGAGCCGCGAGCACGCTGTCCAGCGCCGCACTCACCACTGCCACGTCATTCCGCTCCTGCCATGGAATCACGTGGCTGTTCGAGTACTCGAAGTAATTGCCCACGTCGGTCATGACCAGCGGCAAGCGCGTGGCTTCTGCGTCGGAAACCGCGAAGCTTCCGCCCTCGGACAAGCTCAGCGACAAGAAGGCATCTGCGATACCGTACACGTCCTTGCGCTCGTGGTAAGTGCAGCGCAGATCTCGAAACTGTAGGTTCGGGCGAGCTAGGCTCAACTGCTCGACAACCGCACGGCCTTTGTTGAAGGTGCGAAAATCACCCAGCACGAGCGGGCGCGCGTGGTTCGTGGTCAAACGTGGCAGAGTTTCTACCCAGCTAGGGAGCACGGGCGCCAGCGGCACACCGTGGTGCAGTGAGAACTGTTCGGCCGTCCAACGCGCGGCCGAAAGGAACCAGCGGTTCGGCTTCTTGTACATGGCGCGTTGCGCGCGACAGAAGCCGGTTTCCATATTTCCGCGCCAAGCTGGATCGCGATCGAAGTGCGTTTGCGCGCAGCCGTGATGGAGCACGATGGTGCGCAGGGTATCCGGCACCATCAGCGACGTTTCGTTGCCGGTGATCACGATCGCATCCGGCTCGCGCAATGCGAGCCACCGCAGCCAGGCGCGCGACTTGAGCTTGGTGTTGACGCTATTCAGCTCAGGCAGCGCACGCCGCAACTCCCAATCGAAACGCGGAACGCCCGAAAACCCGCCATCCTCAAAGCGCTGCGGGACCAAACTAATGATGCGCGGAAACTTTGCCATACCACCCTGATTCAACTGCCGCGCAACATGCGCAAGCGTAGCCACCCGCCGAGAAATGCCCAATCCGAGCGGCGGATTTCACCGACCAGGGTTCCCAGCAATGCGAATGTCCCAAGCACGAGCGCGGCCTCCATCGGCAACCGGGCCGCCGCGGGCCAACTTACCGCGTACTTGAACCACCAGCCGGGAAGCGAGGCGATGACGCCGATCAGCACCACACGCAGGTAGCCGAACAACGGGAAGATCTCCTTGAACGAGAGCTTGGTCGCCAGCGCGATGCAATAACAATAAAAGATCACGGTGGGTACGAACGCGAGCGCGGTGCCCATGGCGGGGCCGTTGAAGCCAACTAACTTGACCAGCGCCCAGCACAACAGCGCATTACTGAACAGTGAAAACAAAGCCGCCTGGAACACGTAACGCGGCGCGCCGGCAGCCACGATCACGGAACCGAAGGCAGCCGTGCGCCCCAAAGTGAGCACACAGTACCAGCGAAAAACCGGGGCCGCGCGCAGGTAACTCGCCGTAAACAGGAGCTCCATCGCCTCCTCGGCGGCAACCACGAAGACCATGGTCACGGGGACGATGATGAGCGCCGTTTTCAACGCAGATTGCCGCCAAATGCCGATCGCCTCGCGACTCTTGCCTTGGCTGAACAACTCCACGAAGCGCGGCGCGTAGACGGCACCAATAGTATACGGAATGGTCGTGACCACCGGAATTTGCCAAGCGCCCGCCTGATACTCGGCCAAGGCCGCGACCGGAAAGAAGAATACGATCAGGTAGCGGTCGAGCTGATTGTTCAGCATCGAGACGATGTCTGTCAGCCCGAGCGGCAGCCCAAAACGCAGCAGCGTGCGCATACCGATCGGTGATTGTGCCTTGGGCACACCAGGGTACAGCGCATGTATGTAATACAACAACACGCATCCGAACGCGAAGCCGAAGCTAGCGATGCTCAGCACCACGCACCACAGGGGCGCACCGAGGGCGACCGGGATCAACGCAGCCGCAGCGCTGCCGATTGCTTTCACGATGCCCACGCCGGCCGCGGCCTTTGCGCGCTGCTCGACGATCAATAAATTGGGCAACATGCGACCCGGCAAGTCCGCGAGCGGGTACAACGCAAACAGCGCCAGGTACTTCAGTGATTCGATCGCAGAAGCGGAATCAGCCTTGGCAACGCCGCCGGCTAACGTGGGCAAAAACCGCGCGGCGAGGCTCAGCCCCAGCAACACCAGACCTCCGAGCGCGCCCAGCAAAAACATGGACAACGCCACTTTACGAGCGATGGCCTTGCGCTCCACGGGCGGGCGGGTCGGCAAGTAGAAGGTCAGGGTCTCCGGAAAGCCGGCGGTGAGCACCAGTGCGATCGTAGAATAGATCAAGAGCAGGCCCGACAGGATGCCGACGTCTGCCTTGCCGAGTAGCCGCACGATCGCGATCGGCACGATCGCTTCCGAGAGCGTGGCGAGGATCTTCCCTAGGACGAGGATGCTCGCCTGTTCGGAGTGGGTGGTCGCGACCCGAGCCAATGCGACTACGGCTTCCTAACGAAGTAGATCTGTCCCTGGTGCCAGGGGGTTAGAAAGACGGGACGCGGAAACGAGCGCAGCACATTGGCGTACTCATCACGCTGAGCGTCGTGCACCACCAAGATGCCACCTGAACGCAGTAACTCATAACCTTCGATTGCGCAGAAGTTACGCGCACGTCCGTCGACCAAGACGAAGTCGAAGGTCAGCCCCAGCGTGCGAGGCAAGCCCACGTAGGAAGCCATCAATGCAGGCTCCGCCTCGGCGCGCTCGTCCCACGCTTCGATCTGTTTTCGCGTAGGCTTTTCCAGCCCCAGGGGCTGATCCGCGTCCACTTGGAATAGACGTAAACGCGGGTCACTGACCGATGCCTTGACGCGATCATGCCACGCGCGATTGTGCTCGACACTGACGTACTGCTCAATGAACGGGAACGACGCCAGCAAGGTCTGCGTGCTGCCGCCACTTCCCCACTCCAGGCAAACGCGTGGTGCAAGGGTCTCGATGATCGCTCGCAACTGCGAGAACTCGACCGGATCCATCCAAATGGCCAGGGGTTGAACCGTCATCCTAACTTTGCCTCGATAAGGTGCATCAATTTCGAAACACGCGAGTCCCAAGAGTTTGCCTCGGCCAGCGCAATGCGTTCGGCTGCACCGGCGTCGCCACCGGCGATTGCATCGTCACATTGTGCCACGAACGACGGCGCGTCATCCGCCACGCGCACGGAGCCCAGGAACTCCTCGAGCGCCGGCAAGCGCGACACAACTACGGGCTTGCCCGTGGCCATGTACTCGAAAAATTTGATCGGAAAAACGGACTCCGTGTACTCGTTGGCGCGGTACGGAATCACGGCCACGTCACAACCCTTCAGGTACGCGGGTAGCTCCGCGTAGTCCCGCGTGCCTAGCACGTGCACGTTGGGCAACGCCTTGAGCGCGGACACGTTGGTGCTTGGATCCGACACGCCAATCGGGCCAATTAGGGCCAATTGATGGTTCGGGCGCGTGCGAGCTAGCTCCAACATCCAGTCGATGTTCAGCTTGTAATTGCTGACCGCGCCGACGAACAGGATCACCGGTTTGGGTAGCGCTTGGAGATCTGCCGGCACCTTCGTGCTGGGCATTTGCGCTTGCTTGAAGTGATCCGCATCCCCCACGTTGTGCACGTAGTGAGTGCCTTGGGGATTGAAGGTGCGCTTGCGCTCATACAGCGCGGGGGCAGTGGTGAACACGAGGTCCGCATTTCGGCACAGCTTCTCTTCCCGTGCCTGCATCCACTCTTTGACGTTCTTGTAAGCGGGAAACGCCGTGTATTCGTCGACGCAGTCGTAAACGAGGAGTTTGCGCTTTAGGCGCAACGCGGCCTCGCCGAAGCCGGGGTGATACACCCAGATGATTGCGTCCTGAACGCCTTCACGCTCCAGGTACTGCTGAACGATGTTGACCTTCTGCTCGTACTGGAAGTGGTCCCGGAGCGGGCTCGTATGCGGCAGTAGCCCTAGCCCTGGCGGCCCCCATGAGCTGCCGATCGACAGGTTGCCCGCGCCTTGAAGGGGAATGATGCCCGCGCTCCACAAGCGCTTAGGCCTGAACGCGAGCGAAGGATCGTGACGCAGCGCGCGCGCGGCAAACAGGGCCGGCGACGAGACCCGGAAATCCATATGGATCACGCGGTGGCGCTTGGCTAAGCGGCTCATGATGTGCTGCTTGTTCGTCCACATGCGGTCGCCCCAGTCTTGGGAGGACAAGCAGACGATGGTGTGCACTTTGCCGGGCATGCTTAGGTGGCTGCGAGTTAGCACAAAACGGAGCGGGAATTCAGGTCGAAGCCAGCCGCTCGGCCAGGATCCGCCGCATGCGC
>JBDTYJ010000145.1:0-13281 GCA_040005755.1 Pseudomonadota bacterium | reverse complement strand
GGCTCCGGAGGTCAGTGGGGGCAAACGGCGTAATTTATGACTTCCTTAGCTTTTATATTCGGGCCCCGCGTCCGGCCCGTTGCCGCCAATGTCGGTTACGCGACTTTCAGGCGCTGCTTCGCGGCGTCGGCGCGATCTTGCTCGCTGACGCAAACGCCATCCACGCCACGGCGATGGTGATCTCGTTTGGCGGGCGTACAGGGCCGAGTGTTGATCGCTTGCCGTGCATTTCGAGGCGCACATTTTGCGCCAACGAGGCGCACACAAAATCCGTATCGGGTCGACGGCCGCGACGGGATTGCAGCGCTGGAGTTACTCAAACGCGCACGATGCCGAGGACCGAGGAGTGATATCGTGTTTCGGTGACACGTGTTTTCGGCCCGGGCCTGCCCGTGCTGTTGCTGCTCGCAACGCACGCGGCAGCGGTGCGCGCGGATGCCAACGCGGGCACGGCTGACACGCGCGACCGTTACCAGCTTTCCGCCCGCAGCGACACCTACGTCGAGCTCTTTCGTCGCGCGCTGCTCCCGGGCGCGAACGGGTCCATCGTGTCAACCGACAGCGCGGCGCCGTTGTACGAGTATGCCTCCTTGCGGGCGCGAGATCTCGACACACCGTGGCGTAAGGACAGCCTGGATCTCGAGCTTGCAGTGTGGGGGCGAGCCTGGTTCGACGCGCGCAACGCCGAACAGTTGTTCGATGGCGACGTGCAAGTTGCGAACGCGCAGTATCGCCAAGGGCCGTTTTCGTTGCGCTTGGGGCGGCAGCAAATTGCCGGCGGCGCGGCGCGCTTCTCGCGCTTCGACGGGCTGGAGCTAGAGGCGGCGCTCGGTTCGGGCATCGAAGTCAATGCCTACGGGGGTTGGACAGTGCTGCCCCGTTGGAACGAGCAGCTCCGTTATCAGCACTTGGGCGCCGCGCCCGATTCCTTGCGCCGTGAGTGGGCTGCGCTCCAGCCCGGGCAACGCAGCGACTCTTGGCTCGCCGGGGGCCGGTTCGGTTGGGGCTCGGCCGAGCAGCGCCTAGGCGTCTCGTTTCACGAACAGCATGAGCGCGGTGGCCTCGGGCGGCGCAGCTTGGGTCTGGACGGCCGCACACCGCTCGCTTCGTTCGCTACCCTGGGCACGAACGCCGTGCTGGATGTGGATCGCGCCCGCTTTGCGGACGCGCGCGCTTGGCTCGACACGAGCCCCGCCAAAGCAGTCGATTGGTCGTTCGAATATTTGCACACAGAGCCCGCGCTGTTTCTGTCCAATCAATCGGTGTTGTCCGTGTTCGGCAGCGCGGGCTACGACGAAGTGGGCAGCTACGCGACTTACCGCGCAAGCGACGCGCTCAGCTTCGACGGCTCGGGGTTCATCGAAGTATATCAAGGCGAGCGCCCGGGCGCCCGCGCTGAGCTCGCGAGCCGCTGGTTTGCGGATCCCGCGCGGCGCACCCTGCTGCGCGTGGCATATGCGCGCTTGCTTGCCCCCGACAACGGCTACCACTCCCTGCGCAGCTCGCTCGGGCAGCGTTTCAATACGCATTTTCACGGTACCGTTGAGGCGTACGCTTACCTGTACGACAAGGCCATCCGCGGCTATCGCGCTTCTACCGTGTACGCCGGTACGCTTTCTTTCGACCCGACCCCTGAGCTCAGCCTGCTCTGGGGCGTATCGCTCGCACACTCGCCGTACGCAAACCTCGATGCGCAGACCGAGCTGCGCGTCAGCTACGCTTTCGAGCGTTCGGTCCCGAGGCGTTACCCATGAAGCGTGCCGGGCAGTCGCCGTGGCTCTCGCTAGCGCTCTTATTTGCGCTGCTGGCGGCGGCCATTTTGGCAGCGTGTGCCGAGCACAGGCCCGCTACTTTTCCTCATCTCGTGCACCTTGCCGGGCTTGCGTGCGGCAAGCCGGGTCAACCGGCCTGCCTCAGCTGCAGCAGCTGCCACGCGGTCGCGCAAAACGGCGCTGCGCTGCCCAAAGCAGCACTGTGCGCCTCCTGTCATCGCGCGGATCTTTCGCGCGTGGCACAGGTGCTGGAGCAACCGCGGCCGGTGCAGGATGCCATTGGTTTCAACCACGCGCGGCACTTGGGCATGACAGAAATCGGCGGCCAATGCGTGACGTGCCACGCGGGCGTGGTGAAAGCAGGGAGCCCGCCATTGCCGCCCATGGCGCGCTGTTTTTCTTGCCACGAGCACGAGCAACAATGGAAGCTCGGCACGTGCGCCCCGTGTCACACCGCGGCTGACTTAGCGCGCACGCCGCCGCGCACCTTCCTCAAGCACGACGCAGAATTCGCGCGCCATCACGGTCAATTCGCGGTCGAAGATCGCAAGCTGTGCCAATCTTGCCATACCCAAAAGCAGTGCAATGACTGCCACGACACCACGCAAGATCTCACGGTCGAGCGTCGCCAGCCCGAACAGGTTGACCGCACACTGGTGCACGGGGGTGATTTCATGGTGCGGCATGCCATCGAAGCGCAAGCCGAGCCCGCGCGCTGCGCGCGCTGTCACACCCCGGAAACTTGCGACTCGTGTCACCTGCAACGCGGGGTGAGCGCGATGACCGCCTCCGGGCGCAACCCGCACCCGCCCGGTTGGGTATCGAACAACCCCAGCGCGAGCAGCGGCCATGGGCGCGAAGCGCGCCGCGACATCTTGCTGTGCGCGAGCTGCCACGACCAAGGGCCGGCCACCAACTGCATTCGTTGTCACAAGGTCGGCGGTTATGGTGGCAATCCGCATCCCGGCGGCTGGCGCAGCGCGCGCAGTCCGCAGGAAGGCATGTGTCGGTATTGCCATGAATGAGCGCAAGCCGACTCAGCCGAACCAGCGCGGCCGCTCTGCGCTCGGCTACGCGGCGACCGTGCTCGTGGCGGTCGTCTCGTTTGCGCTCGGCCCGAGCTGCCTCGAGCGCCGCGAAGACCCGGCGCTCGATTCGAGTCAAACGCGCTGCGCGGTCTGTCACGGCGACCCGAGTCGAGCCGGTGACTACTTGCGCCGCTCGGCGCCGCCGCGCGACCTATCGGGCGCTTCAACGTCCGCGTATCCGGGGGTGGGCGCGCACTCGATTCACTTGGACGCGAGCAACACCCACGGCCAAATTGCGTGCAGCGAATGCCACGTGGTGCCCGAACGCACCGACTCACCGGGCCACGCCGACAGCGCTCGGCCGGCGCCCCTCGCCTTCGGTGCTCTCGCCACTTCCCTCCACCACAGCCCGAGCTACGATCCGGTGGCGCGCACTTGCAACGGCAGCTATTGCCATGGTGATCACGCGGGCGCCGTCTGGACAGAACCGCGCTCCAGCCAAGCCGCATGCGGCAGCTGTCATGGTTTGCCGCCGCCGCTGCCGCACCCGCAATCGCAGCGTTGCGCCGCGTGTCACGCGCAAGTCATCGCCGCCGACGGTCACTTCGTCGACCCCACGTTACACGTGAATGGTCAGGTCGAAGCAGAGCCGGGCGCCTGCACGTCCTGCCACGGCAGTGACGACAATCCCGCGCCGCCACTGGACACGCTCGGCAACCAGCAATTCTCGGCCGTTGGCGTGGGCGCCCACCGCGCCCACCTGAGCGGCGGGCAATTTAGCCGCCCACTTGCGTGCAGCGAGTGCCACGTGGTGCCCACTAGCGACAATGAGTCGGATCACATTCAGGGCATGCCGGCTCGGGTGGTGCTGAGCGGGGTAGCGGCGACCGACCATCGCACGCCCAGCTGGGATCGCGCGGCGCTCACCTGCGCGGGCAGCTGGTGTCACGGCCCGGGATCGGGTGCCACGCGCGAATCCCCGGTCTGGACAGCTAACCAGGACTTGACCTGCACGTCATGTCACGGCGCCCCACCGCCCGCGCCGCATCCGCAGCTCAGTAACTGCTCTCACTGTCACGGCGCGGTCGTGGGCCCCGACGACCACACCATCGTCGATCGCACGCGTCACGTCGACGGCGTGGTGGACGTCTCGTTCAGCTCGAGCTGCACCTCGTGCCATGGGTCCAGCAATTCCGCGCCACCCAACGGTGTGAACAATGAAACGTCCACCGACTCCGCAGCGGTGGGAGCACACCAAGCACACCTCAACACAGGCGACCGCGCGCGCGCCGTCCAGTGCTCGGACTGCCACGTAGTACCCAGGCGGCCACTCGATCCGGGCCACATCGACACGCCCTTGCCGGCAGAAGTCACCTTTTCCAGCGTCGCCAGCGCGTTTTTAGGCACGCCAGCGTACCAAAACGGCAGCTGCGTTCAGGTGTCGTGCCACGGCGGCAAATTCCCGGGCACGCATCGCTCCGGTGGCAGCAACGTGAGCCCGGTGTGGACGCAAGTCGACGGCACGCAGGCGACCTGCGGTAGTTGCCACAGTTTGCCGCCGCCCGCCCCGCACCCGTATCAAAATGACTGCAGCACCTGCCACGAGGACATGGCGCCCGGCAATCTGACCTTCAGTCACCCGGAACTGCACGTTGACGGCGTGGTCACATTCACGGTCCCGTAGCGCGCTCACAACGCGCGTCGTTGCCCGCACGCCTCCGCCAATTCAGCCGCTTCCAGCCCGTTCTAGCGTTCGGGCGTTCGCGCTACCTTCAGCGAGGGTGTCCCCCAAAAAACGAAAATCGAGGTTGGAGCTCAAACCTGGAATTCACGTTTCTACTTGGCGGTCGGGCGGCGCTTGCGCGACACCTGCATCCACTTCGCTGAGCTCGGCGGCAGCGGGCGGATCACTCCGCACATGACGCTCGAGGCAGCCACGCCCCTCGGCATCGCGAGCTCGCGATGAAGTGATCAAGTAGTATTAAGAGTCTGGCCATTTTTTATTGGTGGTCACGCGCCACGTCACAGCGCGGCTTAGCCTTCGGCGTCGCGCGCGGCTTCCAGCTACTTTCGCGTATCGAACAAGTGACAGTTCGCACAGCGCGGTGCGTCCGGAAAGTGCGTTTTGCGATCGGTATGACACGTTAAGCACGCCTCGCGCGCGAGGCTCGGTTGATCCCCATGCCCGGTGTGACAACGTTTGCACTCTTGATGTTTGGCCAGTTGGTGCAGGCCGAGCAGGCTGGAAGGTTGATGGCACGTGGCGCACGCCGGGACGGCGGACGGACCGACCGCGCCTTGGTGCGCTTGATGGCAGTTGCTGCAGCCGCCCGGCACGCCGCCGTGCTTCGAGCGCCCTTCAGCCACGTGGCAGCTAGCACATGCCGGTGCGGCCGCCGCCGAACCCGTGTGCGGCTCATGACACGTGGTGCATTGGGCGTGGCCGCTGGGCGCGCTGTTGGCCTCTTTTTGATGGCAAGTTTGGCAGGCGGCGCGTTGCGCGCCGCTGTGTGGCTCGTGGCATTGCGTGCACTTGGCGTGACCGGCTCTCACCTGACTCAGCTGCTGCGCGTGGCAACTACCGCACGCGGCCAGCATTCCTTCCGGGTGATGCGGCAAGCCGCCGTGACAATTGCTGCATTTTTGGTGCCCGCTGCGCAGCGCTGCGCGGGCCAGCTCTTGTGCATGGCAGTTGCTGCACAACGTTTGCCCCATTTGCTTCAATGCGAAAGCGTGCGGCGCATGGCACTGCGTGCAGGCGAGGCCGCGATGAAAATCCTTGTCCGAGTGGGCCGCCTGATGGCAACTGCTGCACTTCGTTGCGGCGTCTAGCAGATGCCCGGCCGCCGGGTGCGGATCATGACAACCGGTACAAGCGTGCACCCCGCCCAGCTTCGGGTGATCGGGGTGAACGTTGGAGTGGCAGCCTTGGCAGGCTTTTTCCGCTGTGCCGCGCACGTCATGCGGCGAGTGGCAGCTGGTGCACTGGTCGTGTGCAAGAACTAGAGACTCCCCGAGCACGTGTACTTGCGCGTGGCAGGAGCGGCACGCGAGCGCGGCGCTCTTTTGGAACTCGTGCGGCTTGTGGCAATTGGTACACTGGGTATGCCCGGTCGCGAACAGCGCCGTTACCGGGATTAGAGGCTCATGGCTCGCGTGGCACTTGGCGCACGTGGCAATCGCCTCGCTGGCTCGCCCGTGCTGATGCTCGTGGCAAGTCGTGCAAACTTGCACCGTTGATTTGCCCAGCGCAGCGTGCGCGGTAGAAATCGTTTGATGGCAGCCGGAGCACTCGCCTGGCTTGGGATTTTCGTCGTCATGCGGGCGGTGACAGCTCACGCAGCGGCTCGAAGCGTGCACCACGATAGCCGGCGTGTTGCCTTGTTTTGCCGCATGGCAGCGCACACAATCCTGCGCGCCGAAGTCGCCATGCGGGATACCGCCGTCCGCTGCGAAAGGAATGGCCGCGTCTGATTCCTGCGCGGCGTCTTCAACACCGCTGTCCAGGGCTGCCTGCGCCCACGCCGGGGCGCCCGCGTCCGTCACCCGGCTGGGTGCTTCGCCTGAAAAGGCATGGCACGTGGTGCAGTCCGCTTTGACGCCATTGCCGAAGCGCTGCGCGGCCTTGGTCTGCGCGTGAACGATCGTGCTCTCCTTCTTGTGACAGTCGGCACAGCGAGCCGGCGCAGGAGTGCCGACCGAATCCCCCTTGAGATCGTGACATTTCGAGCAAGCCACGTGCTCGCGCACAACGTGGACTTGATGCCCGTGCGAGAGCCGCGCGCGCTGCCAGGCGGGCTGCACGCTGAGGCCGGGCGGCTGCGCGGAATTGGAGCACGCCGCAACTATCGCTAGAGCCAACGCCAGTAGCGTCAGCAGCGAAATACGAAATGCGTGGCTCATCCGCCGCGACAGCATATCGACAATTCAACGTCTTAAATCGCAATAAAGGACCGACGCAGAATTTGCGTCCTGGCTTGATGGAGGCGCTAATTTTGCGCGCCGCGGAGCGCGGCAATTGAAGTGAGGCGTTCTCGCAACACCAGCGTTGGGCCGCCGCGGTCTTCAATACTAAGTTGCTTGCTATCGCAGTCGCGGCAAACGCAGAATGCGAGCGTGGAGCAAGGCTGGCTCGGCTTCGTGGTGCTCGGCGCTTCACTCGCGGCCGCGGCTATTCTCGTGCGCCATTTGGTCTTGCGGCCCCCGTTGGATTTACGAGCCAAGCTCGCGCTCTTGCTGGGGCTGGGCGTGTTCCCAGCGCTGGCCGCCGCAACTTCCACGGTGGCGGGCATGGAAGCCACCACGCACCGTGAGTTCTGTGGCTCCTGCCACGTGATGGACGCGCATTACAAGAACGCGAGCGACCCGCACGCGCAGTCCTTGGCCGCGCGGCACTCACGCAATCCCTTCTTCGGCGATCGCAGTTGCTACGTGTGCCACGCCACCTACGGCATGTACGGCTATCCGCTCACCAAGGCCGGCGGCATGCGCCATGTGTATGAATACTACCTTGGCGGCTACCGCCAAATGACCCTGGAAAATGCGCTAAAAACCATCCACCTGCGCAAGCCTTACGAAAATCTGAATTGCCGTCAGTGCCACACGGCAACAGACAGCAGTTGGCTCGGCGTACCTGACCACCGCTCACTCCAGAGCGAGCTTGCGAACGACAAGGTGAGCTGCGCGAGCGCCGGCTGCCACGGCTTCGCACATCCTTTCTCCAAGTTAGTGAAAGCCGAGGAGAAGAAGCCATGACGCTCGCCGATCGCGTCTTGCGCCGCTCGGTGCCCGAGCTCGTGCGCGTGGCGTGCGTGCTCGCGTTGCTGGCTCTGGGCCTGGTGTGCTGGTCGGTCCTGCAACCGCGCCCCATCCCGGTGATCCTCGCCATGAGCGCGGGGCATGTGATTGGCGGCGCAGCCTTCGCCTGCTACCTGCTTGCCGTCATTTTGGACGCCGTGCAGCGGCCAGGCCCTGCCACTGAAAACCCCGTATTGAGCTCGGGCGCTCAAGCGCTCGTCGATTCCACGAAACACAAGGGTTCAATCGCATCGTCATCGACCACAAAATCCTAATTCCGACTCTGTTCGAGGCCGCCTGAGCTGGCGGCACTCAGCCTATCGGGGAACTAAAACAAATAAGGCGGATGCATGAAGACCTCGAATTACTATTTGCTCATCTTGAGTGCGTTAGTGCCTGCCATTTGGCTCGGTGCCTGTGCCGGCGACGACGGGAAGGACGGCTCGGTCGGGCCCGCTGGCGCGCAAGGCCCGGATGGCGCTCCTGGCGCGACCGGGGAAACAGGCCCTGAGGGGCCCGCGGGCCCACCAGGTGAGCCCGCGACAGACGGCATCGGAGCAGCTGGAGCAGCTGGAGCAGCTGGAGCAACCGGAGGGCCGGGCGCCGCCGGAGCACCGGGCGCCGGAGGCGGCAGTGCCGTTCTCGAGACGAGCTGCCTCGGCCCATGTCACGGCTTCAACGGCATCGTCGAGCAATGGAAGGGCAGCACGCACTACGCCACGTTCATCGCCAACCTGGGCGGTGATGAAGTGGCGACTTGGACGGGTCCGCAAGCGTGCGGCAATTGTCATGCGCTCGACGCGATTGAGCAGCGCGTTGCGGGCAACGTCACGTTTACCGGCGCTGCCGCCCCGAACGCCGCGCACGGCCAACTCAGCTACCTGGCAGGCACCAAGGTTACCGAATCCACCTACGCCGGCCAATCCACGGTGGCCGAGGTGAGCTGCGTGACGTGTCACGACAGCTCGGCCGCCATTGACCCGCACGTGACTGGCAAAACGTACACGCCGAACTCGTTCCCGCTGCGCGTGCCCTCGGGCCCGGACGATCAAGCTCTGCTCGAAAAGAGCTCTGCGCCGGGCGTTTCCGACGGGACACTCGCTGGCAAGTACACCGTGGGCAACGCCTGCATGTGGTGTCACAAGTCGCGGAAGGACGTCACGAACTTCATCACGCCGACGAACAACACGCTCACCAGTACCCACTGGGGACCGCACGAGGGTCCGCAAGCCGACATTTATACAGGCCTCGGCGGTTATCACTACGCTGGGCAAGCCTACGGCAACTCGTCGCATCAAGCGTTCGAGAACGGCTGCGTGCGTTGCCACATGCCGGATGTTCAAAGCAACCAGGGCATTGGTAATCACACGTTCGCGCCGGTCGTGAGCACCTGCACCAGCGCGGGCTGCCATACGAAAGCCAAAAACTTCGACGTTGGCGGCGGCAAGACAGCCATGAGAGCGGGCATTCAGGAGCTGCGTGTCGCGCTCAACAGCAAAGGCTGGCTCACGCGCAGCGCGACCACGCCGTATGCGCCGCTTACGGTAGCTGACCTCGCGGACACGCAATTCAGTTTGGATTTGACGATGCCGAACGTGACCGGCCTCACGGGTGACGAGGCGGGCGCCGTATATAACTACCTGATCTTGGCGCGCGGCTCGGCAGATGGCGTGCACAACCCGCTCTACGTTCGTCAGCTGATCTTCGACTCCGTGAAGGCCATCACGGGGCTCGCGCCAGTTACGCTCCCGGCGCGCCCCTGAACGACCCGACGCGCTACTGAACGGACCCGGCACTCGGCGCGCGCAGCAGCGGGCGCGCCAAGTGTCGTCTCATCGCTGATTTTAGCCGAATTTAAGGCGTTATTGCACGCGCCGGTCGCCCATTCAGTGCTAAGAACTGCACATGCGAATGAGCTTTGCACTCGGCGGTGCGATTGCGGCGGCGGCGGTTTTGGCGTTGGTGGGTGCGCGCAGCTCCAATTCTCGGGCCGTCACCGCAGAGCCGGCGGCCACCGCTCCGGCACCGGAGCTGCCCGACAACGCGCTGGCAGGGAACGCCGCGGCCTTGCAGGGTGAGGTGCTTGAGACGCTGCCTGTCGCCAAGTACACCTACCTTCGTTTGGCAACGGCCACTGGGGAGGTTTGGGCCGCGGTGCCGAGCGCCACCGTCGCGCCTCATAGCCATGTGCAAATCGCCGACGCGACGAGCATGCAAGACTTCACCAGCACCACCTTGAAGCGCACCTTCAAGGTGATCTACTTCGGCACTCTTGGCTCGCCATCGGCGACGCCCACGGGCACGGCGGCGGGCAGGATGAACGCTCCCGAGCTTCGGGCAGTAGCCGACAATGAGCCGCTCCCACCCGGACACCCGGACCTCGGGAGCGCTCCCAACGCTGACTCGCTGCCCCCCGGTCATCCGAGCCCCAATGAGGCCGCGCCGTTCGATGCGCCCTCACACCCAGCACAGCTCGCGGGCACCTCTGCCGGCAACGAGGCGGCCCTCCCGAATCCGCCTGCCGAGCGAGCGCCAGGCAAGAACGCGTACTTGGTCGCTGAGCTGGTCGCGACGCGCGCTACCCTCACCGGGCGGCCTGTGCGCGTGCGCGGTCAAGTAACGAAAGTGACTGACGTTCAAGATCACGCCTTCTTTCACATTCGCGATGCGAGCCTGGGTCCCGACGGAAAACCCGCCGACATCGTGGTTACCTCCAAGGCCCGACCCACCCGTGGCGACATCGCCATCTTCGAAGGTGTGTTGCGCACGGATGTGGACGTCGGAATCGGTTACAAATACCCCGCGCTGCTAGAGAATGCGACCATCTCCAGCAACTGAGCCAGCGTCGTTCACGTTCAGGGACGGCGCTGACGTTGGGGCCGCCCAGCGCTGATTTCTCACTGTGCCGAGCGCGCCGTGGCGCGTGCAGTTGGCGGTCGACCGATCACGACCCGGAGCCGGTCGAAAAACGAAAATGAACGTTTGAGTTCCAACCCGTGCCGGTCGCTTAACGCGCTAGCCGATCGGCATGGGTTGGAGTTCCAACCTTGATTCCGTGTGAGCGAGGCGTCCCAAGCGCGCCGCGCGCGTCGCGCAGATCGCGTGATGAGCTCTCGCGTTGAGTTGGGAGTTCATCGCGGCCCTCAAAAAGCGCTACTCGCTAACGCCACCTCGGCCGACCGAGCCACGCAGGCCTTTCAATCATTTCAGTTCAGGTTTCGTATACTTCTGCGGCTTTAAACAACCACCCTAGGGCCCCGAACTCGACCCTTCACGCGAAAAACGGAACCGAAACGGAAACAACTAGGAAATAGTTCGGGGGCCATTCTCTGAGGGGTCATGATGCAGCCTTTGTCCTTGGGTGCTCGACCATTGGTCGCAACGAACTCCACTGTCGCGCCCTCACGGGCGAAGAGCTTCGTTGCTGTGATCGGGCATGGCCCGATGCTCGAACGTGAGGAGGGCGCTTCGTCGACGCTGAAGCAGCTCGGTGCCACCGTACGCACGCTCGACCTCTGGGACGATCCCGTCGAGCTAATCGGCGACGATGACGACGAGCAGGAAATCCGCCCGCGCGCATTGGTGTTCGAGGCGTTGGATCGCCCGGACCTTGCGGTGGCGGCGCTGCGCGCCATTCGCAAGGAGTCGTATTTCGACAACGTCGGCGCGCTGATCGTCGTCACCGTTGGGCAGATCGCGCGCATCGAGCCATCGAGCGGCTTCGACGACTTCTGCCTGCACCCCTACGTTCCGGAAGAGCTGTATGGTCGCATCCGCGCGCTGGAATGGCGGCGCAGCGAGTTCGCCACGGAGGAGCGCCACAAGGTCGGTGGCATCGTGGTCGACAAGGGCAGCCACGAAGTCTGTGTGGACGGCCGCCCGATTGCGCTCACCGCAAAAGAGTTCGCGCTCCTCTCCTACATGTTCGAGCGCCGCGGGAAGGTGCTGTCACGTGAGCACCTCTTGGCGCGCGTGTGGGGCAACCGCTACGAAGGCGGCCCGCGCACGGTCGACATTCACGTGCGGCGCCTGCGCGCCAAGCTGGGCGAAACCCTACCGCTCGAAACACTGCGCGGTTCCGGCTACAAACTGCGCGCCCCCGACATCGACGAAAAATCGCACACCGCTCACGAGCGCGCCGAGCGCAGCGCCACCGTGGAAAGGGATGAGGAGCCGTCCAAAGCATCACTCGAGCCCAAGCTCGCTTCGTAACTCGCGCATTTTTCCGGAAATATTTGTGCAGGCGCCTGGTCGGCACGGTGTCACACTGTGCCGCGCATGCCGCGCGCGCCTCTCGCCGAAAAGATCACGCTGCACGCGCATGCAGACGGGCACTACCGGTTCGCAGTCGTGTCCGATACGCACTCGAAGCCGCACGCTTTGACCGAGCAACGGCTGCGTGAGCTCGCGCCGGATGCCATCTTGCACGGTGGGGACATCGGCGAGCTTTCGGTGTTGGACAGCTTGGCTCGAGTCGCGCCCGTATACGCCGTCCGTGGCAACATCGACGTGCACGCCCGCAGCGTCCCCGATCTGCTGACGCTCGAGCTAGTCGCCGCAAATATCATGCGGCTGCGCATCCTGCTCACGCACATCGCGGTGTACGGTCCCAAGCTACGCGCCGAAGTGGCACGACGCGCTACCGCCGAGCGCGCAGGGCTAGTGGTCTGCGGTCACTCCCACGTGCCATTCATTGGCCGCGATCGCGGGATCGCGATGTTCAACCCTGGCTCCATCGGGCCGCGCCGCTTTGCGCTGCCCATTTCGCTCGGCTGCATCGATCTTTCCACGACGGGAGTGCGCATGCGCCACATCGACTGCGAGACGGGCGCGGATTGGCTTCCGCCCGAGAGCGCCCGCGCTCGCACTTAGAGCCGGCGCAATAACGTCAATTCGGTCGTGCGCTGCCGGCAGTCGGCGGCAAGTCAGAACGGAATTTCGTTGCCCGAATAGTGAAGGAATTTGCCGGTCTGCGCCAGGGTGAGGCCCAAGATCAGATCCGCACACGCAACCGCTGATTCCTCCGGTGACAGGTGGGCATTGGGACCGCCGAGGTCCGTGCGTACCCAACCTGGATCGAGCGCAACCACGCACACACCGTCAGCCTTGAGATCAAAGCTCTCAGTCACGGACAACATGTTCAGCGCCGTTTTCGATACTCCATAAGCGTAGAACATGCCGTTGTCCTTGCCGGCCATCGACGCCACGCCGGAGCTGACGTTGACCAGCCGAGCCGCGCGCGCCGGAGCCGCGGCGGCCCGCAATAGCGGCGCGAAGGCGCGGGCAGTGCGCAGCGGCCCAATCACGTTCGTCTGAAATGCCGCCATCACTTGAGCGAGATCGACGCTATCCAGCCGCGCATCGTGGGGGAACGGCGAGATGCCGGCCATGTTCACCAGCACGTCCAGCTGACTCACTTTGGCGTTCAGCGCGTGGGCCGCGGCCGCAACCGAATCCTCCGAATTCACGTCCAGGGGCACTACCGTGAGGCGCTCGCGCTGTGCGCTCGGAAGATCCGCGAAAGGGGCCTCTTCGGGGCTGCGCATGCCAGCAAACACGCGCTCACCCAGCTGCAAGAAGCGCCGCGCCAGCGCGAGCCCAATTCCGCGGTTCGCGCCCGTAACCAAGATGTTTTGCATCGCGCGCAAGCTTAGCCCAAACCTGGAACCGGTACCAGACCGAGC
>JBDTYJ010000144.1:0-13420 GCA_040005755.1 Pseudomonadota bacterium | reverse complement strand
ATCAACCCGATGAACGTGCCGGATTTCGAGGCCAACGCGCGCAGCGGCGTGGGCGTGTTCGATACGCTCAAGGCCGTCAGCAAACTGGTTTTGAACGAGCTCAAGCGCGGCGGCTGAGCCAGCGGCTGCGCCTTTCGTCCGATGGCCTTCGGCACGCGGAAGCCGCGCCCGACCGACGGTAAGCCGAAGGAGAAGCGCCCGCCAAACGTGACGCGCGTCGCACTCGAGGGCGCCGCGCTACGTTACCTCGAGCGGTTCGATTGCTCGGTGGCAAAGCTGCGCAAGGTGCTGAGCGACCGCGTTGCCAAAGCCGCGCGCGCCGGCGTTGCGGAGGCACTGCTCGCGCCAGCGCACATCGAAGCCATTCTGGAGCGCTATCAATCGTCGGGCCTGCTGAATGACGAGCGCTTCGCCAAGGACTTCGCCGAACGTCAGCGTGACCGTGGCGGCTCGCGACGCGTCATCGAACAAAAGCTTCGCGCCCGCGGCATCGGCGCGGAACTAGTGCAAGAACTGCTGCCGCGTTCAGAGTCCGCTCAAACGGAGCTCGAGGCCGCGCAGGCGTTCGCTCGCCGCCGCCGGCTCGGGCCGCATCGCAAGCCGGAGACTCGCGAGGCATACCGTCGCAAAGACCTCATGGCCCTGGCTCGCGCTGGCTTCGACTACGACACCGCTTCACGGGTGATCGGAAACTCGCGGTCGGCTGACGACGAATTCTGAAGCGCGCGAGCTCTCGCTCGGCAGAATTACTTCTTCAGGCCGTTGCGACGACCGCGGTTCTTGGCGGCCGTCTTCGCGCGGAGGCGGATCGAACGCTTGCGGTTGAGCTTACGGGGGGTCTTGGTCGGGATGTACATGAGGCCCGGGCTTTTAAGACGAAACCCGCGGTCGCGCAAGGTTTGGCGGATACTGCGCGCTTGTTCTGGGGTGCGCTGCTGGATTGGGGGCGCCCCAAACCTCCGCCACGCACCTCGAAGTCAGCCTTCTTTCGTGGTCAGCAGCTCCTCTGTCGTCGGGAGCTCCGCTCCCGCGCCCGCTGGAGTGAATCCAGCGGGGCCCCACCCTCGGGTTTTGGGGCCCCGCCCCCAAAACGTTGGGTGCGAGAGCTTATCCCTCGTTCGACGTGAGCAGCTTTTCAATCAGCTGGGCTGAGTAGCCGCTCAGCTCTTTGAAGACGACGCCCATGCCGGCCGGATCGGTCTCTACGCGGACGACCTCCCCGATACCTTCGATGGTCTCGATGCCGTCCATGACCACGGTGAAGCGCAAATCCACCTCCGTGCCCACGGGCAAGGGCGTGCTCGTCTTCACGAACGCGCCCGAGCGCGAAATGTTGGTCACGTATTCCTCGATGAACTGGGCGAAGGAGTCGAACTCTTTGTTGATCGTCACTCGTTCGTTTTTTCGGGCGTCGTTCATCGTGGCCTCCGTTTTCGTGAGAACCGTGGTGAGTGAAGTTAGCCCCTTTGGGCGCGGGCGCCTCCCAAGCTACTTGCCCTGCAAATCGAATTGTTCGATGTGGTACTCGCGGCGCGGGTTGAATTCGATGCGGCGCATGTAGCGTTTTTCGGCTTCGACTACGGCGGCCTTCTCTTCGCCCTGCATCAAATCCACCACCGCGGGGTGCGCGTTCACCATTACGGAGTAACCGGACAGCGTGGCCTTCTCCCGGCGAATTTGGCGCAAGATCTCGTAGGCAATCGTGGTGCGCGACTGAATCTGCCCGGTGCCGTCACAGTAGAAGCACATTTCGTGCATCGTGCGGTTCAGGCTCTCGCGCGTGCGCTTGCGCGTCATTTCGAGCAAGCCAAGCTCGCTGATGCGGTTGATCGTGGTCTTGGCTTTGTCCTTGGCCAAGAGCGTTTCCAATGAACGCCAGACCTTCTCGCGATTGTGCGACACGTCCATGTCGATCAAATCCAAGATCACGAGGCCGCCGATGTTGCGGAACCTGAGCTGGTAGGCAATCTCCTCGATGGCTTCCAGGTTGGTCTTGAACGCGGTTTCTTCCAGATCCCGGCTGCCTTTGCCCACGTAACGGCCGGTGTTCACGTCAATGGCGGTCAGCGCTTCCGCTTGGTCGATGATCAGGTAGCCGCCGCTCGGCAACGGCACTTTGCGGCTCAGCGCGCGCGCAATTTCATCCTCGATGCCATACGCGTCGAAGATCGGCTCATCGCCGCTGTAGTATTGAATGTCCTTCACGCGCGTCGGCATGAACATTTCGACGAAGCGGACCAAGCGCAGGTACTGCTCTTTGTCGTCGATGACGATGCTCTCGATGTCATCGGTGAACAGGTCGCGCGCCGTCTTGAGCACCAAATCCAGCTCGGTACACAGCACCGCGGGCGCCTTCGCCCCGGCTTTCTTCTTCGAGACGTCTTCCCAAAGCTTCACCAGGTAGCCGATGTCGGCTTTGAGTGACTTCTTGGTCAAGCCTTCCGCGACCGTGCGCACGATGATGCCGCCCGATTGCGGCTTCATTGGTTCGACCACGTCACGCAGGCGCGCGCGCTCACGCGCTGAACCGATGCGCTTGGAAACACCGACGTGTTCCACCGTGGGCAAGTACACGACGTAACGCCCAGGCAATGACACGTGACTCGTCACGCGCGCGCCCTTGGTGCCGATCGGTTCTTTCGAGATCTGCACGATCACTTCATCGCCCTCTTTGACGACCTCGGTGATCGGCACGGAGCGCGACACGCGGCTCGTGGGCTTGGCGTTGCTAGTGCTGCTGCTGCTGCTGCTGCTGCTCGTGCTGCGCGCGCGGTCGCGATTGCCGCTGCGGCCGGCGCGGCCGGCGCGGTCTTTTCCGCTGCGATCATTGCGATCACGTGCGCTGCGCGCCTCCGGACGTGGCTCGCGCGGGCTGCCATTGGGGCGCGCGGCGGGCGCACCGTTGGGGCGCGGGACGGGCACTACCGCGGCGACGGCTACTGCGGCGGGCGCGCCTTCTACGGGCGTCGCGGCATCACGTCCGCCGCGGCGACGACGGCGACGACGACGACGACGAGTGGCATCGTCAGCTGCGGTTTCGCCCCCCGGGTTCGCAACGACGTCCGCCGGGTCGCCTTCTTCACCTTCTTCGCCCTCCTCAACTAGATCAGCGTCTCCCGCGACCAGTTCGCCCGGTTCGGCTTCGGACAGAGTGACTGCGGGCGCTTCACCTTCCGCGTCCCACGCCGAATCAAGGGCGGCTTCGACCACGGTTTCGCCTTCTTCGGCGTCGTCGTGCTCGTCCTCTTCGCCCTCTTCTTCTTCTTCTTCTTCTTCCTCCTCTTCGACCGAGTCGTCCTCGGCCGGAGTAGGTTCGACTTCGCTGCCGGCGACTACGTCGTCCTCGCTCTCGACGTCGTCCTCGTCGTCCTCGTCGTCCTCGTCCGCATCGTCGTGGCCGTGGTCGTGGATCTCGCCCGCGGCGGCGCCGGCTTGGCCGTGACGCTTGCCGCCATCCCCCTTCGAGAAGCGTTCGGCGTCTTCATGGCGCCGGGAGCCCGATAAATAGGCTTCGAAGTCGTCCGGGCGAATCAGGTCCTCGACGTGCAGGAACGCGGCGCGCTCCATGCCCACGTCGATGAACGCCGCTTGCATGCCCGGGAGCACGCGCGTGACGCGGCCGAGCACGATGTTGCCCACCGTTCCTCGGGCGGCAGCTCGCTCGATCTGAAGCTCGGCAATGATGCCTTCTTCGATTAGGGCGACGCGGGTTTCACGAATGTCACAATTGATGACGAGAGTATTTCGAGGCATGGCTTCCGGGTGCCACGTCGCAAAAACCCCAGTTTTTGAGCGCGAACGCTAGGTAGACAAGATCAGCGCGGATGCGGGAAACGATTCGGCTCGAAGAGCGGAAGCGTGCCGGACCGCGAAGCGAATCGCACCCGAGCGTCTCCTCGAACCGGTGAAACCGGTAGGGACGCTGGGCGGTGCGACAGTCGAGCTTGCGTGCGGGGGCAAGACACGGGGATTTCTGTGAGGGGCGAAAAAGGGAAAAAGATTGTTTGCGGGTGGAGTGACTCCACCTCGAGGTGGCCCACACGGGCCAATCTCCCCCTGCTCGATCACGGACATCCCGCATCGAAGGGGCAGAGTCGCTTCGCGACCTAGTCAGGTCATCATGGGCGGGGCGATCCGTCAAGCGGCGGGAAGTATTTGAAAAGCCTAGAAAATTGCTTGGCCATTTGGCCGGCTGCAGCTGCGAGGGGGGCCGAATGGGGGAATTCACGCGGTTTGCGTGCGTGCCTTTTGGGCGCGCTTGGGTAACGCGCCGGGCCTGACCGATACTCCCCACGTGACCACCTCGTTCCTGGTTCTGGATATCGAGACTGTTTTGGACCCAGAGCTGCCGATTCAAGCGACCGACGCCGAGCGCCTGCCGTCGCCTCCGCACCACAAGGTGGTGGTGCTGGGCGCGTTGTTGTTCGACGCGGCGTACGAGGCCAAGCGCATCAACGTCATCAGCGAGCTGAAGGACGAGGCCGGCATCCTGGAGGACTTCGCGCGGATGCTCGAAGAGCGGCGCCCGACGCTGGTTACGTTCAACGGTCGCGGCTTCGACATGCCGGTGATCGCGACACGCTGCTTGCGCTACGGCATCCCGTTTCGTCACTACTATCGCTCGCGCGATGTGCGCTACCGCTTCTCACCGGAGGGGCATTTGGATTTGATGGACTACGTGGCGGACTTCGGCGCCGCCAAGCCGTCGAAGCTCGACATCGTGGCCAAGCTGTGCGGCATGCCCGGCAAAGTAGGCATCGACGGCAAAGACGTCGGTCCGATGGTGCATGCAGGGCGCATCCAGGAGGTGCGCAACTATTGCTTGTGTGATGTGGCACAAACGGCAGGCGTGTTCTTGCGCGTACAGCTCGTACGAGGCGAAATTGAGCGCGAACAATACTTGGCAGCGATGCGCTCACTGATCGCGCTCATTAAATCGGACGTCCGCTTGCAACCGGTCGCTGAGGCCCTCGACGAACGGCGCTTGTTGCTGGAAACTGAAGCCGTTGCTCAGTCGCAACCTAGCTGAGGAGGCTCCATGTCACTCATCAATAAGCGCAGCGTGCACAAGGCAACCAAGCTCGACCCAGGTCAGATCGAAAAGTTGCTGGTCGAAGTGCCTGGCTACCAGCTTGATGGCGCGCGCGCGCAGATCAGCAAGGAATATTCATTCAAGAACTTTTACGAGACCATCGCGTTCGTGAACGCGCTCGCGTACATCGCAAATCAGGAAGATCATCACCCGGATTTGGCCGTCAGCTACAACAAGTGCAAAGTCAGCTTCAGCACGCATGACGCGGGCGGCTTGACCGAGAATGACTTCATTTGCGCCGCGCGCCTGAACGCGTTGCTCAGATCTTAGTGTTTGGTTGATGGCCACGCGTGACGGGTGAGGTCGGCGTGGCCTTCGGCGGGCGTGCCGCGGGCGCGGGCGCGGGAAAAAATCTAAACCTACGGCTCGCGATAGAAGCGCGGCACGCGGCGCGAGATGTCTGTCAGCACCTCCCACGGAATGGTGCCGAGCTGACCGGCCAATTCCTCCGCGCTGATCTCGTCTTGACCGAGCGGGCCCTTTTGAGAGCCGAGCACCACGCACTCGTCGCCCACGCGCACGTCGGCGATTTCGGTCACATCCAACATGGTCATGTCCATGCTCACGGCGCCCACGACCGGGGCTCGCTTGCCGCGCACCAGTAGCGAACCGCGGTTCGACAGCGAGCGGCTGAAGCCATCGGCGTAGCCGACCGGCACGGTCGCGATGCGAGTCGTGCGCTCGGTTACGAAGGTGGCGCCATAGCCCACGGGTGAGCCGCTGGGCAGCTCGCGCAGCGCGACAATTTCACTGCGCACGCGCATCACAGGGCGCAATTCCGGACATACGCCGGGGCTCGGTTGCACTCCGAACAGCGCCAACCCGGGTCGCACGACATCCAAACACGAGCGCGGGCTCTTGAGCAGCGCGGCGCTGTTGGCCGCGTGACGAAGCGCGGGGACAATGCCCTCGGTTTTCATGACAATGATGGCGGCTTCGAACAGATCCAACTGGTGGTCGACCGATTCGGGATCCGAGGAATCCGCACAGGCAAAATGCGTCATCAGGCCTTGCAGCTTCACTTCCGGGAAGCGGTGCAAGGCTTTGGCCATGGCCGCAACGTCCTTCGGAGCGATGCCGAGGCGCGCCATGCCGGTATCGATTTTGACGTGGATGTTCAGCGGCTCTGCGCCGGAAAACTTCACTTCATCAGCGATGGCTTCGAGCTGGCTGGGATCATGCACGACAGGCGTGAGATCATGGCGAAGGAGCTCCCCCCAGGCACGGCCGTAATAGCCACCCGTGATCAGGATCGGCACCTGGATGCCCGCTTCGCGCAGCTCAATGCCCTCTTCCAGCAGGGCTACGCAGATGCCGTTGGCGCCCGCGCGCTCGAGCGTGCGCGCGACCGCTTTGGCGCCATGACCGTAGCCGTCAGCTTTCAACACGGCCCACACAGCAGCGCCGCCCGCCGCGCGTTGGACGAAGCGCAAGTTGTGGCGCAAGTTCGCCAAGTTCACCTCGGCCCGTGTGGGCCGCACTGCGTCCGAGGGCACCGCGCGTTGCGGGCGCAGCACCCGCGGCAGTGGGGTGGCGAGGGCGGGGGAAAGCGCGCTGAGTGCTGGGTGCCGCGTCATCGTGCTGCCTGTGTGGTTACCGGAGGGGTGAGCAATACGTCAACTTAATCGCAGTTCTGTATTGTGTACGCCACGCCTTGGTCACAACCCTGGCATCCAGGAAGAGCCAGGAGAAGAGCCAGGATTCTTATCGCGGTGTACTTTTCGGACGTGCGCTCGAGTTCTTTCGTCGGCGCTTCAGCTCTCTCAACGGAAACAACGCTTCATGCAGGCCTTGTAGTCCGGACCGCAAGCCTTGCACGGCGCAGAAACCTTGCCCGCGTCAGGGTCACAGGGCGCGCTGCAGGCCGCGTAAGTTTCATGGCAAGCGGCGCTGCATTGGTCCTCCGGCGCCAATTGGCCGGTGGTCACCGCCGCCGGCGGGGCCGTGCCGGCATCCCCTTCCCAACGCGTCGCGACGGGCGGCGGCGAAGCGTGGACGCTCGTTGGCGAGGGAACCACCAAGTAGAATTGCCGTGCTTCCGCGCGCTTCAGGTCACCAATGTCGAGCTTCGGACAATCAACGTCCCCGCTCGCGAAGGCACGCACGCGGCGGCGTGCGTACTCGATGCGATCACGGGGTTGCCCATAGGTGTACATTCCGAGCCATTCTTTCCAGCACGCTTCGCGGTGCGTGGGCGCTGTGTCGACTTCCAAATCCAGGCGATAGCAATGCTCGAAGCGCACGTTGCCTTCGTAAATCGACTGAACACTCGGGCCGCATGCGAAGGCTGCGACGGTGAGCACGAACAGCGCGCTAACGGAACGCCAGAACACCGCGCGCCGGAGGGTTCGGCGGTTTTCGTTCGGAAGCTCGCTCGGCACGACACCTGTTTTCCCCGACCGGGCACAGCGGCGCAAGCCAAAGGCCCCGGAACGCTCCGTGCACGCGCTTTTCTCGTGCTATGTGACGCCCCCAGCATGTTCACCGGCCTCGTCGAGTTAAAGGGAGCCCTCGCGCGCCGCTCGCGCCGTGGCCCCGGGTACCGGCTGACGGTTGAGTCGGCGCTGGGGCCGCTGGTGCTCGGGGAGTCAATTTCGGTGAGCGGCGCTTGCCTTACGGTCGTGAGCTCGGACGGCCGCGGCTTCGACGCGGATGTCTCGCTCGAAACCGCGCACAAGACCACGCTCGGCACGCTCGCCATTGGCGGCGCGGTGAATCTCGAGCGCGCGCTCAAGGTGGGGGATCGCCTGGGCGGCCACCTGGTGAGCGGTCACGTCGATGCCGTGGCCCAGCTGCTGCGCATTACCCCCGCCGGTGAAGCGCAGCGCCTCTCGATTGCGTACCCGCGCGAGCTCGCGCGCTTCATCGCCGTTAAGGGCTCGATCACGGTGGACGGCGTGTCACTAACGGTGAACGCCACCTCGGAAGAAGTGCTGGAGGTGATGGTGATTCCGCACACTTTGGCTGTCACCACGTTGGGCGCGCTTGCGCCGGGCGCGCCGGTCAATTTGGAAGTGGACACCTTGGCGCGCTACGCGGTGCGCTTTCTGGAAGTGAGTAACGCCGGCGCGCCCGAGGCTGGGTTGAAAGATGCGCTGCGCCGCGCTGGGTTCGATTACGAGACGGGTGCTGGTAAGTCATGAAAAGCGACACCATGGTGCAGTCGGTTCGAGGGCTCGACATTGCGCCCGAGCATTTGGAGCGGGTGCGGGCCGCGTTGGACGACATTCGCGCGGGCAAAATGGTGATCTTGGTCGACGATGAAGACCGAGAAAACGAGGGTGATTTGTGCCTCGCTGCGGATCGCGTCACGCCCGAAGCCATCAACTTCATGGCCATGCACGGGCGCGGTTTGATCTGCCTCACGCTGGCGGAAGAGCAGGTGGAGCGTCTCGAGTTACCCATGATGAGCGCGCCCGGGCGCAGCGGGCCGCGCTTGGGTACGGCCTTCACGGTGAGCATCGAAGCGAGCGAGGGCGTGACCACTGGCATCAGCGCGCAAGATCGCGCTCACACGGTGCGTGTTGCGAGCAACCCGCGCGCCAAGCCTTCCGACATCGTGGTCCCGGGCCACGTGCTTCCCCTCCAAGCACGACGCGGTGGCGTGCTCGTACGCGCCGGGCAAACCGAAGGCTCGGTGGATTTGTCGCGCCTGGCCGGCCTCAACGAATCAGCCGTGATTTGCGAGATCATCAACGACGACGGCACCATGGCACGCATGCCGGATTTGGAAGAGTTCGCAAAGCGCCACGGCCTGCGCATCCTCACCATCGCGGATCTGATTTCGTATCGGCTACAAACTGAGCATTTGGTCACGCGCCTGTCGGTGGGTGACATCGTGCTGGACCGCACGGGCACGTCTTGGCAAGCCATCGTGTTCGAGGCCGTGCTTGAGAAGCGGCAGTTCTTGGCCTTGGTAAAAGGCCCGTTGGATCCTACGCGCGCTACGTTGTGCCGCATGCACGCGGGCTCCACGTTGGCGGACGTGTTCACTTCCACCAGCGGCGACGGTGCCAAGCATCTGGATGAGGCGATCGACGCGATCGAACAAGAGGGCAGCGGCGTGATCGTGTACCTGCCCCCACAGGGGGATCTCCGGGAGGATTTGGAGCGCCTGCTGCGGCGCATCGAACCCAAGAGTTCTCCCGGCAGCGGCGCTCCGCCTTCAGCCCGCCCGCACGGCGGTACGCTGCGCGAGTACGGCTTGGGCGCTCAAGTGCTGCGTGAGCTCGGGCTCTGTAAAATCCGCCTGCTCACCAACAATCCCCGTAAAATTGCGGGAATTCAGGGGTACGGGCTAGAGCTAGTCGAGAGCGTGCCGCTGGTTTCCATGCGCCCGTCGCACTGACAAAGCTTGCCCCCGAGGGGGAATGCTAGCATTCGTGCCGCCCTCGCTCAGGCCAAGCCGCCCACGCCTACGCCTCCTCTTTCAGGAATCCCATGCCCAACGCACCGAATGTTCCCCAGTCCGTCGAAGGCACGCTGGTCGTTCCCCAAGGGGCGCGCTTCGCCATCGTGGCTGCTCGCTTCAACAGCTTCATCGTCGAACGCCTGGTGGAAGGTGCATTGGATGCGCTGCGCCGGCACGGCGCGGATTTGTCCAAGGTCACCATCGTGCGCGTGCCGGGTGCGTGGGAGATCCCCTTTGCGTGCGCTCGCCTGGCGAACAGCAAGAAGATCGACGCCGTGATCGCGCTGGGCGCGGTGATTCGCGGTTCCACCCCGCATTTCGACTACGTCTCGAGTGAGGTCTCGAAGGGCGTGGCTCAGGTCTCGATGAGTTCCGGGGTTCCAGTGAGCTTCGGCGTGCTGACTACCGATACCATCGAGCAAGCCATTGAACGAGCGGGTACCAAAGCCGGCAACAAGGGCGTGGACGCCGCACTAGCGGCGGTGGAACTGCTTTCGCTCGGTCACGCGCTCGAGGAAGCCGGCTTCTGATCCGGGTCTAGCATGGGCGCACGAACTCAGGCCCGAGAGGCCGCACTGCAAATGCTGTTCGCCGTGGAAGCCGGCGGCACCGAAGTCGAGCGAGCCATCGCCGATTTTTGGGCTGAGCTTCCTGCCGAAGATGCCGAGGGCCGCGCGTATGCGGATGCGCTCGTCCGCGGAGTGCTGCGGGATCTCGTGAAGACCGACGATCAGATCAAAAAAGCCAGCCAAAATTGGCGGCTGGAGCGCATGACGCGCGTCGACCGCAACGTGCTCAGGATGGGCGCGTGGGAGCTGCTCGAACGTGTAGATGTCCCGCGCGCCGTTATTTTGGACGAAGCCGTGGAGGTCGCCAAGCGCTTCGGTACCGAAGACAGCGGTGCGTTCGTGAACGGTGTTCTGGATCGCATCGCGGAAAACCTCGGGCGCACCGACGCTGGAGGATCGACTCCCGCGAGCGACGCGAGCTGAGCGCCATTGGACCTTCGCTTCACGACGCCGGAACTACGCAAGCTGGACTTGCTCGGGACCGAGGTCATCGTGTCGACCTTGGCCGCGGATGAGCGCCCGCCGCATGGCGTGACCGGGCTCCTGGATTTTCGCTTGGCGGGCCGCATCTCCCGGCTCATTCAGCGCGGGCTCGCGACCGGCAAAGTCGGTGAGGTGGTGCTCATTCCAGGGAAGCCCAAGTTGCCCTTCGACAAAATCCTGTTGTTCGGAGTCGGCAAGCAGAGCGACTTCAACGATCCAGTATTCCGCGCTGTGCTCGACAAGATCCTGCGCACCCTTGAAGGCTTGCGCGCGCGCACGGCCGTCGTCGAACTGCCCGGTCGCCACTTCGACGCGATTAGCCCAGAACGCGCAGCGGACATTCTGCTGGAGTCGGCCGGCGGCGCGAAGGAACACGACGTCTGGACCCTGATCGAGCCCGTTGAGGCCCAGCGCGCGATCACGCAACACATGATCCAAGAGCGTCGGCGAGTGCGGCAGCTCTAGGCTTGGCGCTCGAGCCGATGCTATTTCTGATCTTTTGCAATAATCACAGCCCCGAGCATCACGTTCCCGTTCTTGTACTTGTCGAACTCCAGCACCATGCCCGGATAAGTGGCGCGTTGAACGGTGCCGTTGGCGTTTTGAGCCGTGACGGTCTGTACGCTTTGTGGTGGGCCTAACATTTTTTGCACCGCGCCGGGAACCATGCCGAGCGCTACTCCCGGCGGGATACCGCCATTGAAGAAGCCGTATACCTGCGGCACGCCATGCGCATCCGGCCCGGCAGCGCGTTCGTGACGGTGCACAGTGATGCGCTCGGTGACGCCGTTGTTCAATTCGAATTCGACCGCGCGTACGATGTAGCGGCACAGGGTCGGGGTCCTCACTTCACACGGTGCGGCCATCAAACGCTCGATGGTTTGGGCGGTGGCACCCAAGCGAATTGGCCCGACGCCCTTGCCCGCCTCGATGGCGAGCACTGGGCCTTCTGGCAACTGTGCCGTGGCCGCCGGCTCGGGCGCTGTGGGCGGTGCTGCGGCGCTGGCCGTGGCGCTTGCGCTCGAAGCGGCCATGACAGCCCCCGCGTTTTGCGCTTTGCCTTTGCAGCCTACGAATGAGGCGATGATCCCAAAACCCAGCCCTAACCAAGCAGCACGCAAGCCCATGAAACCTCCGGGGGGGCCAACGTTTAGCACAGCGCATTCATGCCTCGCCAGGTGCCGAATTTGACGGCTGCGCGAGAGCGAGCCAAAACTCCAGCCCCGCTCGATGCCCGCTTTCGCGCCCCGGCGTTTTCTATTCATTACCGGTAAGGGTGGCGTGGGCAAAACGACCGTGACCGCGGCGCTGGCGCGCTCGCTCGCCGCGCGCGGGCTTCGCGTTTTGGTCACCGTGTGCGGTGCAAAAGAGCGGCTGTCGACCTTGCTCGGCGCGCCCGCGCTCGACTCGCAGATCACGGCCCTGGCCGCGAACATCTGGGGCGTGCGTTTGGTGTCGGAGGTCGCGCTGCGCGAATACGGCGCGCTCAAGCTCAAAAACCGCGTCTTGGTCGACGCAATATTCGATAGCAAATACGTGACCGGCTTTTTGAGCGGCACGCCCGGGCTCAAGGAGTGGTCTTTGCTCGGCAAAGCTTGGTACCACGCGACCGAGGAAGAGGCGGGCGGCCGCCCGCGCTTCGATGTGGTGCTTTTCGACGCGCCGGCCACGGGCCATGGGCTCGACATGCTGCGCGTGCCGAAGGTCATCGTAGACATTGCGCCGCCCGGCGTGCTGCGCAGCGACGCCGAGCGTGCCTGGGAAATGTTTCGCGACCCGGCCCGCAGCGGCGTCGTGGTCGTGACTTTGCCCGAAGAGATGCCGACCAATGAAACGCTCGAGCTGTGCGCTGCGCTGCGCAGCGAGCTCACCCTCCCGATCGCGGAAATGGTCGTAAATTCCTGGCTCCCGCCGCTGTTCTCGGACGACGAAGTCGCCGCGCTGGGTCGCCTCGGCATACTGCCCGCGGGTACGCCCGCGCAGGCAGTGTTGGACAGCGCGGTTCGGCGCGCGACGCGTCAGCGCATTCAAGATGGGTGCTTACGACGCTTGGCAGGGCTCGGCGTGCCGCTGCGCCAGCTCGAGCTCTTGTTCGACGGGGCAGCGACGCCGGAGGCGGTCGCGCGCTTGGCACCTAGCTTCGATCGTTAGGCGCCTTCTTGAGACTGGTCGCCTCCAGGCGAGTCGCGCAATTGCGCGGCCGCTGCGTGGTCGAGTAACCACAAGCCGTTCCGCGCGAGGCCCGAAGGCGTCACGTCGATGTTCAGCGGTTCGCACAGTGCCCGCTTGACGGCTTCGGCCTTGCTTTCGCCGCTGGCCAGCACGAGACAAAGCTCGGCTGCCTCGATCACCGGCGGGGTAACGCTCAGCCGTTGGGGCGGGGGTTTGGGACCAATTACAGGCACTACTTTGCGCGCGCGTTCTTTGAGCGCAGGGCTACCTGGGAAAAGCGACGCAGTGTGGCCATCTTCACCGATGCCCAAGATCATCACTGACAAGCGCTCCGGCAAGAGCGCTTCGTACGCGCGCGCGACCGCGTCTTGATCGGGTTCTTCACCGCGGATGCGATGAATATTCTCCGGCGGCAGCGCAACGCGGCTAAATAGCGCCGCTTGCGCCATCAGGAAGTTACTGTCCGGATGATCCGGAGGCACGGCGCGCTCGTCCCCAAAATAGACGGACACCTGCGCCCAATTTATGGCCGGAATTTTGGCGAGAGCTTCATAGGCCGCGCGCGGCGTGGTGCCACCTGCGAGCGCGAGCGAAACTCGCCCTTCTAGCGCAATTCTGCGCCGCAACTCTGCCGCGATACGCTGGGCCGCGACATTCGCAAGCTGACTCGAATCACAGATCTCAGTCGGCATG
>JBDTYJ010000143.1:0-13587 GCA_040005755.1 Pseudomonadota bacterium | reverse complement strand
TCGCCATTGTCTAGGCGACGCTCGATTTCCTCGACCTGATCTTCGGTAAATGCCTCGAGGATGTCTTCCCTGAGTGACTCAGTGTCATCCTCCTCGATGGCCTCTTGCGCAGAAAGTCGAATCTGGCGGACAGCGCGTTTGTCGAGGTGAATTTCCATTCCGATAGCTTCCTGGGGACTCGACCCGGCTTTAGACGAAGGATTCGGGTACAGTCAAGCCTGTGACGACGACAAAGGTCGAAGAGGCGCAGATAGCGATCGCGTTTGCGTTCACCCGAAGCCGCGCGCACCGCAGGAAAGCCGGGCTGTTTGCGTTTGCAGCAGCCGCGGCGTTGATTCCATTTGGGTTCGCGAATCGTGCTTCGGCCCAAGAGTCGCAGCGGCCGCCACCCAACAATACGGAGTACTTCCAGTACGGGGTCGGTCTTGCCGTGGAGAAATTGGCATCGGGCGGTGACGTCTGTCCGGCGCGTGCAAAGACGCCCTGCATCCTCGGGAGCGGCGGCGGGCTTGCCATCCGTATGGGTTACCGGTCGCGCGGGCCCTGGTATGCGGGCGGCGTCTATGAGTTCACGCGGGTGGATTCGTCGAACCTGCTCCGCCTGGCCATTCTCCAGCAGCTGCGAGGCGAGGCGCGCTACTACCTGGATGCGGGAAACCGCCTCACTCCGTACGGGGCCTTGGGGTTCGGTGCTGCCTTCTACGGCAACGAGTGGAACGTAAGCACGGTGGGCCCCACCCTGAGCGCCGGATTGGGCCTGGAATTTCAGGTTACCCAGTCCACGGTCATTGGCGCGGCGTTGGCCTACCGCGCCCTGCTGCTGCACTCCTGGGCCGACAGCACCGGCCAAGAGCGGGCCGACCGTTACCTTGGGTTCGGCCTCGCCCACATCGTGGGTATCGAGCTGACCCTCGAATTGCGCGACCCTTTGGCGCGCTGGTAGATAACGGTCAGCTGTTCACTTTCACTTCAGCCCCGGTTTGAAGTATTGGCAAACGAGGACCTGAGATTGGGCAATTGTTGGTGAGGTGTAGTCGCTGCGGCAAAGACAACCCAAAGTCACTGAGATTTTGTCAGGACTGCGGGAATCGCCTGCATTCGGCCGCGGGAGCGGGCGAAGCCGCGGGCGCCGCGCCCACACCGCCGCGTGGGCTCGCGCCAGTCGCCGCCCCCAGCGCGGCCCCGGCACCGCCGGCCGCTCTCTTCGCTTTTCCGGGCACTTTTGCCATGCCCGCAGCAACCGGCGGTGACCCGCGGTTGAATGAAGCTCAAGGCATGCGTCCCGCCGCGCCAAACCTGGACTTCGGACAGCGCCCGGCCGAGCGGGCGTGCGCGCACTGCGGAACGAACAATCCGGCGAGCGGCCGTTTCTGTTCGAACTGCGGCAGCTCGCTCGACGCTCCACCCCAACCCGCGACGGCGCCGCAGGCGCCCCCCGCACGCGCTCCCGCACCCTTGCCCGTTGGCGGGGCGACCTCAGCGTTGCCGCCCGTGCCCGCGCCGCCACCGAGCGTCCTCGTCTGCCCGCGCTGCCGCGGCTCGAACTCGGCGCAGATGTCGTTCTGCCAATTTTGCGGCGCGCGTCTGGTCGGAGGGCCGGAGGAACCGCGCGTGGCGGCTCCTGGTCCGATCCCAGCCCAGCCTGGGCCCGCAGCTCCTGCCGCCTACGCCGAACCAAAGCCCGAAGCGCGCCTCGTCGTCATCGGGCAGGACGGCAAGCCGGGCCGTGAATACCCGATCCTCGACGATCAAACGGACATCGGCCGCGAGGAAGGCAGCATCGTGCTGCCCAACGACCCCTATGTCGCACCTCGCCATGCCCGCCTAACCCGGCGAAACGGCCGGTTTTTTGTTCGGGACCTGGAATCAGTCAACGGAGTATACGTGAGGCTACGGGCCCAAGAGCGACTGCAACACGCGGACTTGGTTTTGGTAGGGCTTGAGGTGTTAAGGTTCGAGGTAGTGAGCGACGCGGAAAAAGGGCTCAGTCCAGCAGTCGAACGTGGAACCCAAATCTTCGGGTCCCCGTCCGCACCTCGTCACATGCGCCTCTGCCAGCGCACCGTGGAAGGGGTCACGCGAGACGTTTACTATCCGACGCGCGATGAGGCGGTCGTGGGTCGCGAGCAGGGAGACATCGTTTTCACCAATGATCCCTTCATGAGTCGGCGACATGCTGCGATTACGCGGGACCCCAGCACCGGGACATTCAGCCTACGAGACCTAGGCTCCTCGAATGGGACCTATTTGGCGATCCGATCCGAACGTGAGCTCGCAACGGGGGATCACGTTCGCATAGGACAACATCTGTTTCGGCTCGACGTCGGGCGGGTGGACGAGCGATGACTGATAACGCGACGGGGGCGAGCGTGAAGGTACGAGTGTTTGGGCGTACCGATGTGGGACAGATCCGGGAACACAACGAGGACAATTTCCTCGTCGCCGATCTGAGCCGGAAGACGCGCAGCTTGATGGAAGGTGATCGCGAACAGCCCGTTGGGGAACGCGGCACGCTGCTGGGCGTGTGTGATGGCATGGGTGGCGCCGCCGCAGGTGAAGTCGCAAGCCAACTAGCCGTCGACATCATTTACGAGAAGCTAGTCCAAGCCGAGCCCCCCCAGCACCACGATGAGTTGGCTCGGCGGTTGGTGCAGGCGGTGGAGGAAGCCGGCATCCGAATTTTCAACGAGGCCAGAGCGGACCGCACGCGCCGCGGCATGGGCACAACGGCGACCATTGCGGCGTTGATGGATGGTCGGCTGTTCGTGGCTCAAGTCGGCGACAGCCGCGCGTACGTGCTACGCGGCGACCGGTTTACTCAAGTCAGCCGCGATCAATCCTTGGTCAACCAACTGATCGAGGCCGGGCAGCTCACTGAAGAGGAAGCCGAGACCTTCGAGCACAACAACATCATCTTGCAGGCGCTCGGCACGGCCGAAACCGTGCAGGTTGATTTGACCTACGTGGATCTGTGCAAGGGCGACCGCTTGCTCGTCTGCTCGGACGGCTTGTCCGGCATGGTTCGCAACGATGAGATGCGTGAGGTCCTGCTCTCCCATCGGGATTCGCTCGACGCCTGCAAAGAGCTGACGGACCGTGCAAACCGCGCCGGCGGCCACGATAATATTACGGTGATCGTTGCCGAATTCGACGGGCCCAGCCTGCCGCTACCCACGCCGGACAATCTGATCTCCTATCAGAAGTATGCGCTGCCCGAACTGCCCGTAGACACCACGGTGCGCGCTCCCGCGGTGACCCAGCACCCTTATGAGATCAACGACCCAGCCAGCGAAGAGGCATCTCGCGAATCGCGCAAGCTGCGCGTCGGTCACACCATGGTCGGCGCGGTGAGCCCACTAGCCGGCCTCGCGTCCTCCATTCCGGCGGGGGCGCGCGTGTCTGGCGCGCCGCCGACCTTCACGATGGATAACGAGCCTGTCTCGATTCCGACCAGCGGCTTGCCGCCCTCTCTCGTCGGCATCTTCGTACTCGGGGCAATGTTGTTCGTTGCTCTGATCGGGTACCTGGTCGTTCGTTAGCCGCCTCGTGTAGGTAAGAATCCCTTGAGCGTGCGGGCAGCGATCCGAAGGTTCCTCGGGGTCGCGCTCACGTTGATCGCCGTTTCCGTCGGCGTATTTTGGGCTTCAGCGAGCTACTCCCGGCGCGCTCGTGCTGAGCCGCTCGAGCAAAACCCGTTCCGGTATCTACCGGTGTTCTTCAACGCTCATCCAAGCGGCGTGCGTGAGCTCGCAGCCATCGCGATGCAACGGGTCGCGCGTGGCGGAACAGTGGCCGTTGCGGCGCAACTAGAGTTGGCGCGCTTGGGTGGGGCCGCACTACCCTATGTTTTGCCCGCGTTGGATTCGCTCGAGCCCAATAGTCGCGAACGGGTCGCGCTGGCCCTGACGCCAATCGCACTCCGGATGGAGGTAGCGAGTCGCGAAGAGCTCTCCGACGGGGCGCAGGCGGTGCTGTTTTGGACGCGCTTTTGGCAAGATCGCGCGATCGATTTCCGGGCAGCCAGCGTCCGACACTTAACGTTGCGCCTGGCGGAGCGCGCGATCGCCCTTCGGCGCGAAGACTTGGTGCATGTCGACACGTTCGCCCTGCCCGCGCTGATTGAAGGACTCGGGGAGGTCAGAGACGCAAACGACGTAGCGCGCGTGCAGCGCCTGACGTCCGTGCTCTCGCATGTCACGGACTTGCCGGTGCGCAGCACCGAAAACCCGAGCCTCTCCGAAGCGCGGCGCACCGTGGACACGTGGCAGGATTTCTGGGCCTTGCACGGCAGTGAATACACCGAGCTGGATGGTCCGCGTCGGCTCGCTGCTACCTTCGTCGAAACGCAATATGGGAAATGGCTTGCTGCAGTGTTGCGTGGGGGGCTCGGTCGGACCCGCACTGGGGAGAGCGCGCTGTCCGTAATCGAGCGCTGCTTCGCCACGACCGCCTTGTTATTGCTGGTGGGGCTGGGCGGCGGGTTTTCGCTCGGTGTACTGTGGACGCGCTTCGAAAGGCGCACATCCCGCATCGCGCTGCGCTACGCGTCGGCGGTGCTCGGCACTGCGCTGGCTGCCATTCCCTGTGCCAGCTTCGTGAGCTTGTTCGCAGGCCGCAGCGCCGGACTGGGCAGCGCGCTGTGCCTGGTGACGGTCGCCACGGCCGCTTGGGTGTCACGCCACCTAGCTCGTTCGACCATCTCCGAAGGCCGTGTTTCCCCGCTTGCCGCGGCTTTCTCGGTTTCGGCACCGCTCGGCGCCACGTACCCGCCGCTGGTGTTGAGCGCGATCGTTCTGGTCGAGCTCGCGTTTGAACTGCCAGGCTTGGGTCGAGCCGCCGCGCTGTCCTTGGCGTCCGGTGACGTGAACGCGTGGATGGCGACGTCCTTGGCGCTGGCGTTAACGACACTGCTGCTCCGGCAGGCCGCGGACCTGTTGCGCCCGCGGCCAACGCTTGGGTCTGCCCTGGTCGAGCCATGACTGAAGCCCTTTCGCCACGGCGCCGACTGGCACTGGCTGTATCCGCGGTCGTGCTTTTGATTTTGTTGGCCGCCCTACTGGCGCCGTTATCGCCGCAGCTACTCGGATACGCGCGCGGCTTACAGTTTGCGGTGGTCGCCGGCGCGTTGATCATGGCCGTGGCTTTCTTGGTCGCGATCCCACTCGGCACGCTCGCGGCGAGTGGACCACGGGCATTCGACGCCGCGTTGCGCTTCGTGTGCGACTTATTCAGCTCGTTACCCACGCTGTTCGTAGCGGCGGTCTTTTGGGCCTGGGCAGATCGCTCGCTGAGCTACGTGTGCGCGCTCGGGGCGCTGCGCGGGCTGGAGCAAGCTTGGCTCTTGCGCTGCGAGATCGTACGCCTCGAGGCGGAGGACGCAGCCGCTCCGCATTCACTCGGCCGCACCCCGCTTCTGGCATTCTTGAAACTCCGTTTGCCTGCGGCGTTGGGTCCCCTATTCGTGAGCGCCTCCTTCAGCGTCGCGTGGTTGACCGCGTTGGACGCTGCGCTCACGCAGGCCGGCTTGCGCCCGCATGCGGCGCTACCCACCTGGGGGCTGGAGCTCGCCGAGCCGCACGGAAGCCCGCTGGGCGCAACGCTCGCCGCAGGCTCGGTCGCTCTGCTCACGGTGTCATTGCACGCGCTATTTCGGCCGCCGCGCGTGACATAGCCGCTCTTGACCCGGCGCGGGACGAGCGCCATAACCTCCCTCCAGCTCCCGAGAACTCTCATGCCCCTCCCCACAGTAACGGAAAAGAATTTCGAACAAGAAGTGCTGCTCAGTGAAGAGCCCGTGCTGGTCGAATTCGGCGCTGAGTGGTGCGGCCCATGCAAAACCATGGCGCCCGAACTGGCGGCGCTCGCGAGCGAGCTGAAGGGCAAAGCCAAAATCGTCACAATAGACATCGATCGCTCGCCGATGATCGCCCGGCAAATGGGCGTGCAGTCCGTGCCCACCTTCGTCGTGTTTCACCAGGGCCGCCCCGTCGGGGGTAAGGTAGGCGCCGTGCAGCGTCGCGAGCTGCGGGACATGCTCGACCCGTTCCTCCCGCGCGCCGAAGGCGCGCTGAAGCCGGAGGAATTGGCGCAGCTGCTCAAAGCCGGTCGCGTGTCGGTCGTCGACACGCGCGAGGCCGCAGTTTTTGCGCGCGCACATCTGCCCGGCGCGGTGAACTTGCCGGCCGCGGAAATCGAAACGCGGTTGGCCGAGCTGCACATGCTCCCCGCCACCCCCGTCGTTTATTGCCGCTCCGGTGATCAGACCAAAGATCTTGCCGCCAAGCTCACCGAGCAAGGCGTGCCAGTCGCGTTCTTGGAGGGCGGCGTGCTCGGTTGGGAAGCCGCCGGCTTTCAGCTCGAGCGCCCAGACTGAATCGTGTCTGCGGCGGTCTAGCGCGCTGCGTATGCCGCGAGCGCCGCGGCGATTACAGTGACAACCGGAACGCCAGCGCGCTGCGCTGCAGCCGCGCACACGTCGAACTCCGGTTTCACGCGCGCCGGCCCATAAGGGCCCTCGCTGATTTTCAGCGGAACGAGCCCGAACTCGGTGGTCACTTCCACGATCCGGCGCGGGCGTTCGGTGCGCGTGACCGGCGTGTGCCGCACACCAATGGAGTGCGTTTCGCGCAGCAGCACCTCCGTCATTCGCGGCGCAGCTGCGGCCACTGCGATCACGGAAATGGTCAGCCCAGGGCGCCCCTTTTTCATCACGATGGGCGTCGCCCAGGCGTCCAATGCGCCGCTCTGCAGCAACGTGTGCAGCGCATGTGCGGCGAGTTCGCCACTCATGTCATCCACGTTCGCTTCCAATACAACGTGAGTGGCGCTTGCCGCGGGTTCATAAGGAGCGATGGCGGACGGTGCTCCCAGCACGGCACGCAGCGCATTCAAGCGATCCGGTAAACCGCGGGTGCCAAAGCCCCAGCCCACACGCTCGGGCGCGAACGCGGGCCAGGCCACAAACCGCTGCGCAACACTGGCAACAATGGCCGCACCCGTCGGCGTGACCAGCTCAGCCTCAATGCCCGCATCGACGGTCGGAACGCCGCGTAAACAGGCAACCGTCGCCGGTGCTGGCAAAGGCAGCACGCCATGCTGGCAGGCAACGCTACCGCGACCCATGGGCAGCGGGGATACCAATACCTCCGCGCCGAGAAACTCGAAACACGCGGCAGCGCCCACGATGTCGACAATCGCATCGACCGCGCCGACCTCGTGAAATGCGACTTCATCCAAGGTGCTTCGGTGCACCTCGGCCTCGGCTTCGGCCAAACGCAGGAAGATCTTGCGCGCCAACGCTTTGACCGGCGCGTCCAACCGCGCGGCAGCGAGCAGCTCGTCAATCGCGCGGTAGCGACGGTCAGGCTGCGCGCCCGCCACATTCACGTCGAACTTAGTTCCACCGATGGCTCCGCCATGGGCACGTCGCAGGGAAAGGTCGAAGCCACTCAACGCAAGGGTCGCCACGCTTTCGCGCACGACGGAAAACGGCACGCCCAAATCCACCAACGAGGCGATGGTCATGTCGCCAGCAACGCCGCTGAAAGCGTCCAAAAACAGGATTTTCCCGCGTCCTGCGCCGGCCTCGAGCGGTGCGCGATGTGCCTCGGCATCACCCTCCAGTGTCTCGGCCCGTTGGTCCACGTCTGGGCCGTGCTCATGCCCATGGCCGTGCTCATGCCCATGGCCGTGCTCATGCCCATGGCCGTGCTCATGCCCATGGCCATGGCCGTGCTCGTGCCCATGGCCGTGCCCATGCGAGAATAGCCGCAGCTTGCTCATTCCGCCGGCTGCGCCTTGTGCTGAGTCGCCAGCAGGCGCCCGACGGCCATGGCGGCGCCGAAGCCGTTGTCGATGTTCACGACCGTAATGCCCGAAGCGCAGCTGGTCAGCATGCCGAACAGCGCCGTGAAACCACTCAGCGCCGTGCCATAACCCACGGACGTCGGCACGGCGATGATCGGTGCGCCAATCAGGCCGCCCACAACGCTGGGCAACGCGCCTTCCATTCCCGCGACGACAATCACCGCGGGAGCGGCACTGAGCGCTTCCAGGTGACCCAGCAAGCGGTGAATACCGGCCACGCCGACGTCGAAGAAGCGCTGCACCGGAATACCGAACATACACAGGGTTTCGTAAGCCTCTTCCGCAACCGGGATGTCACTGGTGCCCGCGGTCACGAGCGCGACAGGCGCGCCCCCGCGCTGTGGGATGGCTCGCTGGACCAGGCTGGCCGTGCGGCCCAACTCCGAATAACTCAGCTGAGGCATGGCTTGTTGAAGCGCTTCGGCGTTTCGGCCGATGAGCCGCGTCACCAACACGTTGTCCCCCGCGTCGAGCAGGCGCTGCACGATGCCCACGAGGTGCTCCGGGGCTTTGCCCTCGGCCAGCACAACCTCTGCAATACCGTGCCGCAGCGCCCGGTGATGATCAACGCGCGCGTATCCGAGATCGGAAAACGGCAGCGTGGCCAGCCTGCCGAGCGCCGACTCAATCGACACGCCGCCGCCCTTCACGGATTCAAGGAGCTCGCGCAAGCGCTCTGCGTCCATTGCGGTGTCATTTAATCCAGGGCGCCGCGAGCGTCGACCATTCTCGCCAGTTTTCGTGCCGAGCGCGCGCTCCGCGGCGCCGTTTTCGGCAAAATTTCGGGCTCATGCGCAGAAAAACGTGGGAAGGTTCGGGGGTGCCCGCGCCATTGACTCCGCTGCTCGGCTTCGCTTTGGGCGTCGCCTGCGCGTGGGCCGCGGTCGGTGACTTGGGGCGTTCAACGTCCGGCTTGGGTGGCCGCGCGTTGCTCATCACCACCGCCTTCGCGCTACTCGTGTTCGCGCCCGTCGCCGGCTACTTTGTAGCGTTCGAGCCGGACTGGTCTTTTGCGTACTTCGTCGACAGTGAGCGTTTGCCCAGCGCCGTGCCGATCGCGGTAGTGCTACTGGCTGCCACCTCCGTGCCCGCCGGGTTCCTGGCTGCTGTGGCTGATGCGCGCGCGCACCGCCTGGGGCGAGTGATGCGCAAAGCCGCCATCCCCGCCCTGCTCGCCGCGGTTTTCCTGCTGGCCACGTTCTCGAGGCTCAGCGTGCACGCGAACTACGCGCAGTTTCACGGCGACTTTGGCACCCGTGGCGTTGCCGGCGGGCCGCTGGGCTACGCTGTCATTTGGATGTTGGCGGTGCTCGCTGCGGCAACCGCTTGGACGCTACGAGCATTGCAACGCATGAGCCGCAACGGTTGAAGCCGGCTCGGCCAGTCAGAGGAATGAGCGACATGGATCACGACGAGTCTCGAGAGCTTCTCAAGTTGGCCGCTGAGGTGGTGGAGCGCGCCAGAAAAGCCGGCGCGGACGTCGCCGAGGCGAGCGCGCGCGGTGGCTCCGAGCTCAGCACCCGCGTGCGCATGGGCAAGCCGGAACTGGTGGAAGAGGCCGGCCATCACGGCATTTCGCTACGCGTGATTCGCAACGACCGAGTGGCGCTCACTTCTACGAGTGATCTCACGCCGCGCGGCATCGAACGCTGCGTCGCCGACGCGCTGATGCTCGCCGAGTTGAGTGAGCCCGATCCCTTTGCCGGCCCCGCGGATTCAAGCCTGCTCGCCAAGGCTCCGTTTCTGGATCTGGATCTGTTCGACGAAGGTCTTTTTGCGATGGACGCGGGCCGCGCTATCGAGCAAGCCACCATTGCTGAGCAGGCGGCTTTCGATTTCGATCCGCGCATTCAACTGAGCGAAGGCGCGACTTTCTCCCGGACCAATTCCACTGGCGCTATCGTGCTGTCCAGCGGCTTCCAGGCGGCGCAGCGCGGCTCTTACGCGGCGCTCACCGTGGCGCCCGTCGTTGAAGATGAAGGCGGGAAAAAACGGCGCGGGCATTATTGGTCCGCCAGTCGTCACCAATCCGACTTGGAGGCCGCCACGTTCGTCGGGCAAGAAGCGGCGCGCCGCACCCTCGCCAAGCTGAACCCGCGCAAAGTTCCCACCCAAGAAACCACGGTCATCTTCGACCAAGACATTTCCCGCTCGATCATCGGGGCGTTCATCGGCTGCGCAATGGGCGGATCGGTCTGGCGTAAATCCAGCTATTTGATGGATCGCGAAGGCACACTCGTTGCCAGCCCCAGCGTCACACTAATCGATGACCCGCTGATTCCGCGCGCCCCGGGCTCACGCCCGTTCGACGGCGAAGGCTTGCCCTCACGCAAGAACGTGGTTGTGGAAAATGGCGTGCTGAAAACGTTCCTGCTCGATTCCTACAGCGCACGCAAGTTGGGCCGCGCGTCCACCGGCTCTGCCGGACGCAGCGGGGGCAGCATTTCTTCATCAACGAGCAATCTGATCATGCAGGCCGGCAGCATGAGCCGTGAGGAGCTGATCGCGAGCACTCCGCGCGGTTTATACGTGACCGAGATGATGGGCTTCGGGTTCAACCCAATGACGTCCGATTTTTCGCGCGGCGCCGCCGGGTTCTGGATCGAAGACGGCAAGTTCGCCTTCCCGGTCAGCGAGATCACCATCTCGTCCACCTTGGACGCGATGCTCAAGGGCATCGACGCCATTGCCTCTGACCTACGCTTGATCACCTCGACCGCCGCGCCGACGTTTCGCACCGCACGGATGACCATTTCCGGAAGCTGAGCTGGTAGCCCGAAGGGCGATCGACTTAGCCATTGCTGGGCCCTAACGAGCGCCGACCGCATCGTTGGGCAACCCCGGCGTCGGAGCGCCAAGGGTGAAGGCGTCCGGATCGCTGTCCAGCGACCAAGGATGGCTGCGCGCCATGCTTTGTCCGGGTTTCGTAGGCAACGCGGGCATCACCGAGCACTCTTTCCCGGTGCCGTCCAAGAGCGCCAGCCGCTCCCCATTGTTGGACAAGCCCGATTTACCAAGCGCAGGCATGCGGATCAAACGCGTAGCAGCCGCTGGCGGTTCGTCGCTCGCGGCGGGGGCAAAGTCATTGCGCACGAGCAATGCGTATTCACCGGGCGCAAGCGTCGCGTCCGGTAAGGCCGTTTTTCCCCCGCCGTCTTGCAGGGCGTAGCTCGAGAGCTGAAGCGCGAGCGAGCCGTCATTGACGAGCTCGATCCATTCACCCTGCGGCTCAGGGCCAAGCGGATTGGCGAGCACCTCGCTAAGCACCGGACGAGCGCGGGCGCGACCGGTGTCGAAGAACGAATCGAAATCGAGCGAGTTACCGGCTTCGTCGTGCACGCTCCCCCACACGCGCTCGTGGCTACTCGGCGACAGACCGCGCACCGCGAACGCGATGCCAGCGCGCGTAACCTGTAGCAAGGCGCCAGCTGGGGTATGGATCACCCACAGCACTGCTGCGCTGGGCGGGCGAACCAGCAGGCGGTCATCGGCCGGCGTCACACAGCCGAGCCCGAGCGCGGCCTCGCCCGCGGCGCAGGTCGCCGCCGTAGCCGGCTCTGCCGTGGCTGCAGTAAATGCCGAGGGATCGAGGGCCCAGGCTCCGACCTTCGGCTCAGGCACCACCATTTGCCCAGGATCCAACTCTGCATCCCTGTTGAAGTGCACGCACTCCGCAGCGAATGAGCCGACCGGGTCGGCACCGGCAGCCAGGTCGACGCTGAGCGCGCCCGGGGCGAGAACCAGCGAGCCTACTTCGGCTACCGCGCTTTCGGCAGCGCAATAAACGGCATAGCGCACGCTACCGCCAAGCCCTGATGGCGGCCAAACGCGACGCAGCAACGGCAGCTCCGTGGCCACCTGAAACTCGCTCAGTACGCCGCTTGGCGCGACCAGCGAATACGGCCCAGCTGCGAGCGCGACCAGCGGGGAAGCCACGAGTTCGGACGGAGTGCGCCAACTGAGCAGCGGAATTTGCCGAGCGGCCAGCGCGTCCGGCACCTCCCCCTGCTTCACCTTGCTCAGGTAGTAGTCCGATAGGCTACCCTGAAACAGCGTGGCCGAACCCGCGCTGAGCGTCTTACTCACGAGGTGCATCTGCACCACACTCGGCACCGAACTGAGCTCGGCGCTGGGCTGGAAGGAAACCACGATCGCGGCTGCCCCAGGGCTTGGATCGGGAACCTGCGGCCCGCAGCTGGCGGTAAGGAGCAGCGCAAAGGGCAGGGAAAGAAGCGGCACCGTTCGCACCGTGACCCATCGGCTAGGCCCGCCTTTCGGTTTCGCGAAATGCTAACGTGGCCAGCGTGTCGCCCGACGATCTGAAGCAGTTACGCAAAGAGCTGTCTTGCACCGCAAAAGAGCTCGCGACCACGTTGGGCGTCGAGGTCAAAGAATACGCGGCGTGGGAAGCAGGCGAGCTATTCCCGACCAAGCGCTACGTTGGCGAACTGGAAGTCCTGCGCGAGAAGGGCTCCTCTGCCATCTTGCGCTCCCCAAAAGCCAAGAATAGCAGCGCAAAACCCGTGGCGGTGGGCCTGGCGCGCCTGGCAGACGCCAAGCTATGGGAGCTCGTGCGAAAACTCGCTCAGCACCCCGCGTTGTTCGATCAGGTGAGCAAGCTGGCCGAGGCTTACGCAGATCCGAGCGCGCCGCCTTCGAAGCCGGACCCGGCGAGGTAGCGCGGATGCATTCGCCACAAGGCGTGCGTCAGGGGCCGAAGCCAGGGACCGCTTTCACCGTGTCTGCGAGTAGCTGGGTGCCTTGCGCGGACGGATGTACGTCGCAAGCCGGCGTGGCGCCGCCCTCCGGATTGGGAATCAATAGGCCGGCGGCGCACGGGTCCCCGTCGCTAGCGTTGGCGGCGTCCGCGAACGCGCTGAAAACGTCCGCAATTTGGCCGTCGGCCTTCGCGACCACGGGCGCCATAGCCGCGTTCCAGGCGCTGATTGCGCCCGTTGCCGCGTTGCCTGCGGGGTATGTGGAGTACAGATTTACGTAGATCAGTTGGCCGCTGAAGCCCGTGTCCCGAATGCGGCCCAAGATGTTTGCGAGGTTGGCCGCGCCGGTCTTGATCGTCTTCGGAAGCTTGACGAGAGCGCAGCCGAGCGCTGCGTCCGCGTCGTCGGGGTTGTCCTCGTTGCAGCCGGAAAGCGTGAGCAGGAGGTCGTTGCCGCCGAGGCTGATCGTGACCGCGTGTACGTCATTGCGGGTCAGCTCCTCGTCGGCTTGGTCCGCCTCGGTTCCGGTATACTGAACGTGCAGCGTGTTCAGCCAATCGTTCTGAAAGTCCCTGCAACCGTTGTCCGGGCCATCCAACGACAGGTAGCTCGCGGTCGTTACGCCCGGGCAGCCCAAGTTGGCATAGTCGCCGCCGAACAGCTCTTTGCCGAGCAAATCCGGGTAGCCCACGAAGGCATGGCCATTGGGCCGCGCCTCCGCGGTATAGGGGACGAAGCCGTCCTCCCCGTACGCAATTGAATCTCCAAGGCCGAGGTAGCGAACGCTCAACTTGGCATTGCCATTGTCGCTCGAGCTACACCCGGAACACCAAAGTGAGAGGGTGACTACGGCTGCACCGAGCAACGCGTTTCGCATGCTACTCGCCAGCCTTCTGGTCGTCCGATCCTTCGTCCTTCGGTTCTTCTTCGTCTGACTTGTCGTCGTCGTCGTCGTCATCGTCGTCATCGTCGTCATCGTCGTCATCGTCGTCATCGTCGTCAT
>JBDTYJ010000142.1:0-13588 GCA_040005755.1 Pseudomonadota bacterium | reverse complement strand
GTGCAGCAGTTCGACTGGCAGGTGCCTGATTGGATCATCCTGCCCAGCGGCAACATGGGTAACGCTTCTGCCATGTACGCGGGCTTCAAAATGATGCGTGAGCTCGGCATAATTTCGCGCTTTCCACGCTTGGTGGTGGCGCAAGCTGAGAACGCGAACCCCATGTACCGCGCTTGGACGGCCGGCAAGCGTGAGGTCACGGCGATGCAAGCCAAACCCACGCAGGCGACGGCGATTCAGATCGGTAATCCGGTCAGCGCGCCGCGCGCCATGGTGGCGCTCGAGCAAATGAACGGCATCGTGGAACAAGCCAGTGAACAGGAGCTTTCGGATGCCGCCGCGCGCGCCGATCGCACCGGCATGTACACCTGCCCGCACACCGCCGTCGCCCTCGCGGTCCTGGAGAAGTTGGTTGGGCGCGGCGTGATCCCGAAGAACGAACGCGTGGTCTGCGTGTCCACCGCGAACGGCCTGAAATTCACCGAATTCAAGGTCGGCTATCACGAGAGCGCCATTGCTGGCGTCAAATCCACCATGGCCAACCCGCCGGTGATGTTGCCGCCCCAATACGGCGACGTGATCGACGCGATTTCCAAGCGCTTTGGCTGAGCTCACGCTGCGAGCGAGTGCGGGCACCCGCAACTCGCCCCAGCTTCTGGGGGGGCGATCGCGATCCCGCATCGCACCTCGCAGCCGCGGAACTGTTGCCGCGCGCCACGCTCACAAACGCAAAGAACCGAGGTACGCGGCGTACCCCGGTTCTCAGAGTGCGAGGCCGCACGAACGCAGCCTCGCTTCGGGTTTGCTCAGAAGGTGAGGCGCGCCGCAGCGCCGCCGCTTTGGCGACCGACGTAGGGGACGACGCGGAAGGTGCTCTTCGGGGGCAAGTGCAAGGCCGCCGCTTTAGGCGCTTCCGGGGCATCGTCGCTGCTGGTGAGCAAGACGATGCCGGTGACGCCGAGGGTCACTGCGACGCCGAACGCCATGTCGGCGATCAGCGCGTTGCGCTCGGCATCGTCGGCGCTCTTGGTGGTGGGGTTACTGTCGTAGTCGCTCTTCGCTTTCAGCGCTTGCACGCCGAAGATGGTGCCGACGATGGCACCGCCCGTGGCGATGCCGAGCGTCACATACGCGGGCACCTTACTGTGCTTCTCCGGCGGCGGTGGGGGCGGAGCGGAGGGCGCGACGACCGGTTCAGCCGCGAGCGGCGGAGGCGGGGAGGACGCCACGTGCTGCAGTTCGATCTTTTGCTCAAGCTTGGTCCCTGCTTGTACTTGCACGTCCAGCTCTTTGGCCTCGAAGCCTACTGCGCTGAGCGCGAGCTTGTGAGGGCCCGGCGCAAGCTTGAGCACCACCGGCAGCGGTCCGGGTTCGCCAATGCCGTCGACCGTGAGCTGAGCGGTAGCGGGCGTCGCGTTGACGGTGAGCTCGCCGACCAGCGTTGCCTTCAGCGTTGCTAGGCGGGTTTGGGCGTCGCTGATCTTGTCCTCGCCGATCTTGCTGGAGCCTGGATCCGCGAGCAGCGCTTCGTACGCCTTGATTGCGTCGTCAGTCTTGCCGCCTTGATCGAGTGATCTGGCAGCCCAGTATGCAGCGTGGGCGGACGGGATGACTTCATTGGCCTTCGAGAAGCCCGCGAATGCGGCGCTGAAGTCCCCGGCGGCGAATGCCTTTTCGCCTTCGCTGTAGGCTTTGTGCGCGGCGTCGCGGGTTTTCTTGTCGGGCGTCTTGGCGGGCGTGGCCTTTTCAGTGCTCGCCGGCGCGCTTGCGGCGGCTGCGGGCTTGTCGGCCGCCGTTTTCGCCGTGTCGGCGGCTTGAGCGTTGGTCGCGAAGGCCGTGAGGCCCAGGGCGCCAAGTGCAGCCAACAGGGCGAAACGGGAAAATGGCGCAATCTGGGTCGAACGTCGCATGAAATGCCTCCACCGTCCGATGGTCCGGAGCGGCCGATGGAGCGTAATCCGCAAGGCAAGCCCGGGACAAGCCCCCGAGCGCTTGTTTGCCCAGAAGTTGCCGAGAAAGAGGGACGCCGCCTGGTTTCGCTATATTGTGCCCCGGGGGCCAGGAGTCACCGGGCCCACACTCGCGATGAACGAAGATCTGCCCAACGAAGCCGCGCCCGAGGCCGTCCCGGATGCGCCTGGCGACGTGTCTGAGGTGTCTGGCCTGCTCAGCGCCGAACACCCGAAGCGTCGTACCTTGCCGCCCCCCGAGTGGATGGGGAGCGAGGGCCCGCGCTCGGCCGCCTCGATTGCGCTCGAGCGTTACGAACTCGACATGCCGGTGCCGCATCGCATGGGTCCGCGCGCGGAGCTCGCTTCGCTGGGCGCGCGGCTGGCCGCCGCCAGCGCTGCGGGCGACGGCGAGCGCGAGCGCGTTGCGGCCACTTCGCTCGCGCGCGCGCTGGCAGCTCGTGGCACAGAGCTCGAGTTAGCCACGCGCTACGCGCGACGCGCGCTGCTGTTGAATGAAGATCCGGTGCTGCGTGAAGAGCTCGCGGGCTGGTTCGCGAGTCTCGGTGAACCGTCGCTGGCTGCGATCACGTTGCGCCCCCTCTTGAACGGTAAGCAGGGATCCGACGCCGCCGTGCTATACATGCGCCTGGCGGTGCTGTCGGGGCGCGCCGGTGACGCCGAGGGACAGCGCACGGCGCTGAAGCACGCGGCAGCAGAAAACCCCGCTGAACTTCAGGCGCTGGAGCTTTTGGGCGCGATTGGGGCGTGGGCGCCTCAGGTCATGTCGCGCGCCGCTGCCGCACAGGCTTATTTGGATGCTGCTGAGCGGCGGGACCGCTTGGGCGAGCGTTCGAGCGCCTTCGAGAATTTGCTGCGTGCCTACGAGATAGCGCCGGAATTTGCGCCAGCTGCGGATCGCTTGGCGCACATTTTAACGCTGCGCAGTCGCGCGGGCGCTGCGGATGAAGTGTACCGCGAGCACGCACGAGCGCTGGCCGGCGACGGACGCGCAGTGCACTTGCAGCGTGTGCGCTCCGCCGTCGCGGACGGCGATTTGCCGCGCGCCTTAGGCGCGGCATTCGACGCGCAAAGCGATGCCGAGATCGATCTCAAGAGCGTGCTCTTGGCGATTGAGCGTAAAGAGGGCGCGCCGCCGCCTTCCGACCTAGGCTTCGATGAGCTGCTCGAGCGTGCTGGCTTGCACGAGCTCCTGGGCGCGCGCTTGGAATTGGCGCGTGATGTGCTTACGGGGCGCGAACGCGCGCGCGTGTGCCTAGCGTTGGGTCGCCTGTACGGGGGCCCCCTCGGCCGCTTGGAGCGAGCGCTAGAGGTTTGGATTGACGCGCTCGTCGCAGATCCCAGCCACGCCGAAGCCAAGAGCCTGCTACGCAGTCACGCCGGATCCACGCGCGACTATGGGCCGTTGGTAGAATCCCTGATTCGCGTCGGTGAAGGGAACGCAGGCAGCGAGCGAAGCGCGTGCCTGCGCGAACTCGCGACGATTGCCGAAGAGCGGCTGTCCGACCCTGGCCTTGCCTGTTGGGCCATTGACCGAGTGTTGGAGAGCGAAAGCGACGAGGCCCTAAGCCATGCGCGCGAGCGGCTCGGCCCGCGTCTCGCCGCGCAGATCGAAGCGCTGAGCTCCATGGAGGCCGAGCTCGGGCGTAGCCGCGACGTGGAGCGCGCTCCGCTGTTGGCCAGCATGAGCAGCGCGCTGCAAGGGCGGCCTGAGCGCGCGGACCGCCTGTGCGGCGTGTTGCGCGAGCTGTGCCAACTGCTGCCGGGGGATCGCACTTACCCGACCCTGCTCGAGCGCCTCTTGACGCGTCAGGGCCGGCTCGCAGAGCTCGATAGCGAGCTCGAGCGCCTTGCCGAGCGCGCCAACGGAGCCGGGGAACGCGCGCGGATTGCGCTCGCGCGCTCGAATTTGCGCCGCCGTCGCGGTGACTGGGATGGCGCATTGGCCGAGCTCGCGCCGTACGTCGCTGACCCCGGTTCCTATCCGGCGCTGTGGAGCTTGGCGCTGCTGATCGCGGCACAGCGCGGCTCCCACGCGTTGCGCGCGCGCGCGCTCCTGCGCGTGGCGACGCAGTTGGCGCCGGCGTTCCGCGCCACGATGAGCTCCGTAGCGGCCGAAGCGCTGCTGGACGCAGGCGACGTTGACGCGGCGCGCGCGGCCGCCGATCAGGCTTGCCACGCCGAGCCCTCGCTGGCCCGCCCGGTCGCGGCACGCGCGCGCGTTGGGCTAGTGACCGGTGACCGCTGGGGGGCGGAAGCCATGGAACGGGCCATGGGCGTGATCGTGCCGCGCGCCGAGCTGTGCCGGGCATTGGCCAAGACCTACGATGCGCTGGCTGAGCCGCTCCTCGCGATGGCCTTCACGCAGCGGCTGATCGCCTTGCGCCCAGGAGATCTCGAGGCCGCCCGGGCGCGACTCACGCGGGTGACCAAAGCGGGTGACGGCTCGCGCTTGGCGGACGCCCTGGCTTGGTTGTTGTCGCAACCGGAGCCGTTGGCGGGCTTATCGCAGCTGTTGGACGACGCTCTGCGCGCGCTCGCACAGCTCGACCCTGGACGCGCGGGCGGGCTTGCGCGTCGAGCGCTAGACGTCGTCGGGCCGCGTTTGCCGGTCTTACGCGGCGCCGTGATCGCGGTGGCCGACGCAAGCGGTGAACGCGGCTTGGCGATTGCTGCCATCGAGCGCTTCCTGGCGGCAGGCGCCGTGGGTGACGAACGCACCGCGCTGCTGCTCGATTTGGCCCGGCGTCGGCGCGCGGCAGGTGATTCGGACGGATCGGCGCGGGCCCTGCTGCGCGCCGTGCGCGAAGGCGCCAAGCCCGCCGAGGTCCTAGCCCTATTGGACAGCGCGCCGCCCACCAAGAGCTCGGACGGAGAGCTCGCAGCACTCGAAGCGCGCGCTGAAGCTTTGAGCGGCTCGGCCGACGCAGATCAGGCGGGCACGGCGCTGGCGTGGCGCGAGGTCGGCGCGGCCTACTTCGATTTGGCAGCCGATATGCCGCGCGCGGTGCGCGCCTGGGAGCGCGCGGTCGCGCTCAACCCCGAGCGGGGCGTCGCCTGCTTCGCCAGTGATTTGCTCGCGTTCGCGGGCCCACGGGATGCGCTGACCGCGCTGCTCGATTTCGCTGCGCGCGTACGCTCTGCCAGCGACTCGGCACGCGTTCTAGCGGTGGCTTCCACGGTCGCGTTAGCCGCGGGCAAACCCGAGGAAGCGTTTCGCGTTGCCTCGCGTGCCTTGGAGCTCGACCCCTCGCACACCGATGTTCTCGCCGTCGCCGAACGCACCGCCGGTGACGCGCAGGCGCCTGCGCTCGATCAGCTGTATCAACGGCTATCCGACGCCGCGCTTGGACCGTACGGCGAGCGCGCCGTGCATTACCGAGCCGCTCGTCAGCTCGAAAAACGCAGCCTGCCCGATCGCGCGCTGTGGCACGCCGTGCGCGCATTCGAAGCGGTGCCCTCGGAGGGCGTCGCCTTCGTGATGATGACGCGGCTCGCCGAACGCTGTGGACAAAATGCCGAGCTGGTACGCGCCATGGAACGCGTTGCGCTCAAGTACAGCGCGCCCGAGCTGCGCTCTGCCTGGTTGCGGCGTGCCGCGGTGTTCGCCGGGCAGAGCGAAGAGGGCAAGCGTCAGCGCGTGGAGGTGCTGTTGCGAGCGCTTTCCGTGCGGCCCGAGGTCGAAGCGGTGCATTCATTGTCCGAGGCGTTGCGTGCGCTCCTGACGAGCAGCATCGACGATCGCGAAACCCTGGAGCTGCGCTTCGAAAGGGCGATCTCCTTGCTGCTGCCGAAGCTGGACGGCCCGGACGGCGCGCGCATCGCCCTTTCCTGCGCCAGCGCGGCGCTCGAAACCTTTGGTTCCGCGCGCCTGGCCGTTACCGCGTTGACCCGCGCCGTGCACTGTGACGGCGACATCGAAGAGTACGCGCAGCTTTACGACGCCGCCCCCAAGCTGACCGAGCCGGGGGCAGGGGCCGCGCAGTTCGTCGCCAGCCTGGTGGCGTTGGCTGGGCAGAAATTCGGCGGTGTCGGTACCACCGTGTTGGAGCTCGGTGCGCGCATCGCGACGGCGCTCGGCGATCAAGGCGCGGCAGCGTGTCTGCTCGTCACGGCCGCGCAAAAGCAGCCCGAGAACAGCGATCTGGTGCGGCGTGCCGAGGCCAGCGCGCGTGCGTTCGGTGATCCACAGTTGCTCGAATCGGTGCTGGACGCGATTCCCCTCCGCGAGCGCGTGGCTGCCCTGCTCGCTATAGCCGATGCCGCCGATCAAGCCGGAGATGGCGAGCAAGCGATTGATGCGCTGAGCCGCGCGCGCAGCAGCGAAGGGTTGAGCGAGGCCACGCGCAGCGAGATCTTTGATCGCTTGTGCGGCGTGCTGGGGCGCATGGGTCGCCGTGATGACTTGGAACTGGCGTTAGAAACCGAGCTCGGCGCAGATCACCTGGACGCCAAGACGCGCGCGCGGCTGACCCGTGAGCTTTCGGCCCTGGTGAGCTCACGCGGTGAGCACGAAGCGGCGCTCGAGCTACTCGACCCGCTGTTGGCCGAGCATCCCGACGACGAGCTTTTGCTTGCTGACGTGGTCGCGCTTTGCCGACAGTCGGGTGACAAGCATCGCCAAGCGCGAGTGCTCGGCCAGCTCAGCGAGCTTGCGCGCGAGCCCGATGAGCGTTTGACGCTCCTGCGTCAACTTGCCGAATTGCTGGAGGATTTGGGCGACGAGGCGGGCGCGCTCGGGCGCTGGAATCAAGTGCTCGAGCTCGATCCGGATGACATGGCTGGGCTATCGGCGCTGGAACGCAGTATCGAGCAGCGCGGGGACTATGAAGCACTCGTCGCACTGCTGGCGCGGCGCGCGTCGTTGGCTACGGTAGTCGACGACATGCGTCGCATCCGGTTGCGACGCGCCACGGTGCTCGAACAACGACTCGGGCGTGCCGACGAGGCCTTGCGTGAGCTAGAGGACCTGACCGCGGCGACCGGCGACAACCTGAGTGTGCTGCGCGTGTCGGCGGATTTGCATGAGCGCCTAGGCGCTGCGTTGCGGGCGGCGCCGCTGTGGCTGCGCGCCAGCGCCGTTGCGCAAGATCGTGCCGAGGCGGCTGATCTGTCGCGCCGCGCCTGCGAAGCGTACTTGAACGGCGGCGATGTGGAGTCCGCCCGTCGGGTGCTCGAAGGCATGGGCGCTTGGGCTCAATCGCCCAAGTTGCTGGAGCTCGCCGTGGAGGTGGAGCGCCGCTGTGGCAGTCCACAGTCCTTGGCCGAAGCACTCGATGAGCTGGCCACGGCGTCCAGTGCGCCCGCGCAACAACGCGCGGATTGGCTGGTGGAAGGCGCGCGCGCTTGGCTTGCGGGCGGAAAACCAGAGCTGGCGCTCTCAATGGCCACCCGCGCCGCGCGCATTGCGCCCGAGTCGGGCTCGGCCCAGCTCTTGGCTCGCCAGCTGGAATACACGAGCCAGGGCGTGGGTGATGCCGCTGACGCGCGTGTCACGGTCGCGGAATTGCGCGGTATTCGCGCGCCGCTCGATGCCGCCCAAGGCGCACTGTGCGCATTCTTGATCGCCGAGGCGCTGGATGTCGCAGGCGGCAACGGCATCGGTGAAGCCGAGCTGGCTCGCGTCGGTGCGGAGCTCGGCGAGCAGCCGCTGCTCGCGCTCGGCTTGGCGGAACGCAAAGCAGAACGCGAACCGCAGGAGGCTTTGCGCTTATTCGACGTGGCGTTGGGGGGCGATCTGCAGGGCATGCGCACGCGCGGCAAAGTGGGTTTACGAGCGGCAGAGGTCGCGTTCGCGCTCGACAATTCGGACCGCGCGCGCGGTTACCTGGCGATTGCGATGAGCGAAACCGAAACGCGCGATCAAGCTCGCCTCGAAAGTCTGCGCCATCGCCCTCAGCGCCCCCAAACCTCGACGCTCGTCTCGCCCGAGTTCTCCGAGTCTACCGTGCACACCGAGCGCGGCTTGGGCCTCTCGCCATCGCCTGCTTTGGTGCCGCGTACTCTGCTCTCGTCCGGTTCGATGCGCGCTGCCGCCATCGAGGCCGCGCAGGTAACGGCGGACGACCCAAAGGTCGAGGCGGCACGCGAACGTTATTCACGCCCGGCGCTGCCGCCCGATCCCGAAGAAAGCTGGGCCCGCGTTGCCCAAACCACCCTGCTGGAGGCACACGCCCCGCGCGAGCGACCCGCCGCGCTCGAAACAGCAAGCGCCGCGCCGCCTAGCCCGACGTACGACAAACCCACGCCGCCCGAGCTCGCGAACGCGCGCCCGAAGCTCTCGGGGCGCTACTCGGTCGCGCCGCCCGCTGCTCTGGCAGTGGCAGCCGCGCCGCGCAATCAAAGCATTCGGCCGCAGCCGGTGCAGCCGGTGCATAGCGAGCGCCCGCTGCGATCCGACACCAATGCGCCGCAAGCGCCCTCGCCGACGCAGGCTGAAGCGACGCGCGTGAGCGGCTACCTCCCCGCCGCAACGGCTGGCGAAACCGCGCTCTTTCAGCGCTTGAACGCCGGCTCCTTGGAGGCCGGGGTGGAGCTGGTGAAAGAGCTCGAGAACCGCACCAGCCGCACCCAAGATCTGGTGATGGTGTGTCGGCGCGTGGCGTTCCTCGCGCCCGGCGACGCCTGGGCTGTCAGCAAGTTACACGAGGCGGCACTTGCGGATCGCAACCTGACCTACGCGCGCGCGATTGAGCACGTGCTCGCGATCCTCACGCCGGGCCGTCAGCGCATCGAGCCGCCGAGCCTCGCCGATCAAGTCGAACAACCGGACGCGGTGCGTGCAATGTTGTTTCGTGACAGCATGGGGCCGGTTCAAGAAGCGTTGGCCATCGTTTGGGAAGGAGCCGAACACGTGTTCCGTCGCGACGCGAGCACGTACGGGGTGACGGGCATGGAGCGCGTGCCGCTCAGCTCATCCGCGCCGCTGGCGCGGGTGTACGCGGGGGCGGCGCGAGCGCTCGCACTCACTCGCACTCCGCTATTCCAGCGGCGAAGCGCGGGCGCCATCACCGTGAATCTGGCGCTACTGTCGCCTCCGGCCGTGATTCTTTCTGGTGACGTGCGTCAGGATACGCCCGAGCTACGCTTCCACCTTGGTGCCATGCTCGCCGCCTCCATCCCCCAATATGCCCTGCTGTTCGGCTCGCCGGAGTCGCAAGCGCGCGCAGTGCTCAAGGGCCTGGGCTTCGCCTTCGGTCCGCCGCGCCAAACCAAATCGGGCGGCGTGTTGAACTTGGCGGAGGTGCTGTGGGAGAGCATTCCGGCGCGCTTTCAGCGCCGCCTGCGTGAGCTGTGTGATCGCCCGGAGCAGTTGGATTACGACGCCGCGCTCGCTGCCTCCCGCATTGCGGTGCGCCGCGCGGGTTTGTTTGTCGCGGGCGACCTGGGCGTCGCCCTGAACGAAGCCGCCGCTGACGATGGCGTCAGTCGGGAAAAATTGCGCACTCCAAACGCCTTGGCGGAGCTCAGCCGCAGCGCGCCATCGCTGCGCAGCTTGCTCACGCTCGCGCTGAGCCCGGAATACGCCGAGACGCGCTGGCAATTCGGCGCCAAGCTCGGTAACACCAGATTTTGAGGTTTGTCGTGACGCTTGGCAAGGACGCAGGATGATCAAACCCGCGACAGCACTGTCAGGGCGCACGCGGGAGAAGGCTCGAAGCGCCGCGGTTTTGCGCCTGGCACGCGTGTCGCTTTTGGGCAGCTTGATGCTGCTATTCGCGTCCAGTTGCATCGTGGCTGATCCGCCCGAATACGAGAGCCCAGTGCGCACCTCGCCGTTGCTGGATGTCTATGCTGCGTCGCCGCCCACCTCCCGCCTGATACAGGCGAACAAGAATGACCTGATCAAGTTCTCGGTCCCGTTGCGCTCGGAGGATGCCGGCGAGGGGCTGCGCGGAGTGTTCTTGGTCGACTACAACACCCCCTCGGAGTTGCTCCAGAATACACAGGAGCTTGCCGCCTCCACCTACTCGGACAACAACCTCCGCACGGTGACGCTGGATTGGACAGTGCCCACGCTGAAGAGCGGCTGTCATTTGATGACTTTGATCGTGGCTCACCTCTCGAGTTTCAAGCACAACCCGAGCACGGTGCTCGATCCCAAGGTGTCCGAGGGCGACGCGGCGATCATCAACTGGTGGATGAATGTGGGTCTTGATCCGAGCCTGGCTTCCACCTTGGAAGACTGTCCGACTCCCGGGATCCCGAGCAAATGAAGCACGCGCTCGTTGCGTGTGCGCTCGCAGCTTGGCTGCCTTTGGCGTGCGACGTCGCCACCGTGAAGCAGGCGCCCAACACCATCGCCCAAAACGATTGCCAAAGCAGCGCCGAGTGCGGCGGCGGTGAGTGCGTCGACAACCGATGCCGCACTCGCCAAGGCACCTTGGAAGCAGCGCTGATCGAGGTCACGCCGCCCGCCAATGGCACGGACAGCGCAGGCCTGCAGTTCCTGCTGCCCAACGTCGCTTTGGCGCCCGCGGGTGGGAAACTGCCGCTGCATTTGGACGCGGTGTCGCGCGTCGCCGTGCAGGTCACCATTCCCAATCGCAAGTGCGTGCCGGTGTTCAAAGACCAAGACCTTGAGCTAGCAAGCGGCGCGAACGCCACCATCCCCGCGTGGCTCACGCTCACCCCCACTCAACGCGCGCTCGGCGTGGCGACCCCGCCTGCGATCGCCAAGACCGCGCTGATCAAATACAGCTACTTCGAGTTCTCCGCGAACGTCCCGCCCGGCGCGTACGACGTCTACATCCAACCCTTGCCTCACGATCAAAGCTGTGTGGTGCCCCCCGAGCTGGTCCGTGGGCAGCAGTTCGATGCCGGGGTGGACAATCTCAAGATCCCGCTGCCGGAGCCGTCGCTGTTCGAGCTGCACGTGACGTGGCCGCTCGCGGATGGCGGACTCAGCGGGTGGACCGTGGACATGCTCGACCTGGATTCGGGGCACGTTATCTCGAACTCCGCAACGCTTGCGGTCAGCGCGGCGGGCAAGGCGGAGTACGTCGCTACCATCTCGTATCTGCCCGTTGCCGGCGACGCGACTGCCTCCACGGCGCAAGAATTGCTGCGCTTGTCGCCGCCTGCCACCATCGATGCGCCAACCATTCTGCTGGCACGCAACGCGCTCGGGGTGTTCGACGCGGGCCGCGGCAAGCTAACTCAATTCACCATGTTGCCCACTCCGGTTTACGTGCAAGGTCAGGTCACCGCGCTGGCTACGCCGCGCCCCGTGGCCGCCACCGTCACGCTCGTCGCGACGAAAATTACCGGTATCGAGCCTGGAGTGCTCGCTTCGTTCGTACGCACCGTCAAGGTGTCGGACGACGGTCAATTCGGGTTGAACCTGCTCCCCGGCACGTATCGCGTGTTGGCCGTGCCGGGCCTCGCGCTCAATAGCCAAGACGGCAGCGTCTTGTCGGAGGTGAGCACGGAGTGGGTCGTGCCCAGCTCGCCCTCCAGGCAAGCCGGAAAGGTGATTGAGCTCAGCCAGCCGCTGCCCATCACGGGTCAAGCGCTCGACAGCCGGGGCTCCGCGGTGGCGACCGCGTTGGTCCAAGCCGTGGCTTCCACCGCCGCCATCCATCGGGATGTTCTGCGTGAGGCTCTTGGGGAGATCACGCCCGTGCCACGGGCTTCGACCGGCACCGTGCAAGCGAGGGGCGAGTTCAGTCTGCTGGCTGATTCGGGGACGTTCGATGTCTCGGTGCGGCCGCAAGCGGGAACCGGCTTCGCTTGGTCCGTGGTGACCGCGGTCGGTGTTGGCACCACACCCGAGCACAGCGCTGGCGTGAATCTCGCCCCGCTGTCGTCGCCGTTGCCGGTCCAGTACGGCGGCACGGTAACCGCGCCCGGTGCCGCGAGTGCTCCGGTTGGGATACCCGGCGCTCTGATCCGGGCGTACGCCTACACGCTGGCCGGCAGCTACACCGCAGATCCGACCCAAGCCGACGGTGTTGTGCAAATCGCAGAAACGCGCGCAGACGAGACGGGGGCCTTCAAGCTCCTCATTCCAGCATCGCTGAACAGCGGCGCGCAGTGATGCGTGCCGTTCGTGCACTCTCACTGTCAGGGGTGACAAATCATGCACGCACGACGCTGTGACTGCACTGTAATTGAATCGGTGATGAGGAGTGTTTGGGGAAAGAACTGGCGATCTTTCCCTGTATATAATAAGCTTTTCACGTGAATCGAACGGGTGTCCCCGCCAGCGTTCCGCCTCCGAGCGGCTCAGAGCGTGACTCTGATTTGGCCGGCGCCCTGCATGAAGTGTCCAACGCCCTAACCGTCGTGCTCGGTTGGTTGGACGTCGCTTCGTCGCGTACGGATCCGCAGGCGGCTCGTGAAGCCGTTGAAGTGGCGCGGCTGCACGCGCGCCTCGGGCACCAAATTGCGCGCTCCGCGATCGGCGCTGAAGTTCCCGCGCGCGAGAGCGAACAACAGTCGGCGCGTGCAATCCTTTCTGCGGCTGCACTCGGTGTTACACCGCAAGCCGAGCGCCGCGCCGTGCGCGTAGTGGTGGATGCCGAGGACCCGGGCCACGCGCTCGTTCGCAATTCGGGCGCCGCGCTGCAGATCCTCACCAACTTACTATTGAACGCGATCGACTTTTCACCTGAGGGCGCCCAGGTCACCGTCAGCGTGCGTGATGTCGGGTGCAGCGTGCTGTTCTCAGTGGCTGATGAGGGGCCGGGCATCGATCCAGAACGCGTCGCCACGCTGCTCAGTGCCCCTCACTCCACGCGCCGCGGTGGCGCGGGCGTGGGCCTGCGCCATTCGGCCACCCTCGCGAAGAGCCACGGTGGTGAGCTGCGTGTGGCTCGCGCCAATCCCAGTGCCTGTTTCGAGTTGCGCTGGCCCATCGCTGAGGCGCGCTCCAGCGTGCGCCCCGCAAGCCAAGCCCAGTCGCCCGTGCGAGGCGCGCGCATCCTCGTGGTTGAAGATGACGCTGCGGTCTGTTCGCTGGTGGATCTGGCGCTGGGGGCGCGTGGTGCTGAGGTCGTTCTCGCCGGCTCCCGTGCGGAGTTCCTGAGCGCGCTAGAGAACGCCGGTCCCTTCGATGCCGCGCTCGTAGACCTCTCCCCGCTCGCCGGTGACGTCGCGTCCGCATTCGAGCAGCTGCAGGCCGCATGCCCCGGTATCCCCGTCATTCTCATCAGCGGCGTCGCCAGCGGCGTGCCGGAAGAGGTCGCGCAATGCGTGACCGCCTGGGTGCGCAAGCCCTTCGAAATGGGCGAGGTAATTGAGGCGCTCGCTCAGAACCTCGCGCCCGTTTCCGGCCCGCTCGCCCGTCAGTTCTGAGTCGCTTGCTGGCCCGGCTCCTCTGCCGGCCCTGACCCGCGCCCCGCGGCCCTCGTCGCCCGTGACGTCGCCTGGCGCCGCCCGTCTGGGCGCCGCGCCCCGTTCGCCCGCTATTTCTCACACGCGGCCACGAATTCGGCCTTTCGCCCGAGAGCGCCCGGCAATTTCAGCCCAGATCGGCGCTTCTAGGCTTGCGGAGCTTGCCCGGCCTGATGTAGACCCTCTCCCCTTCGCGGTCCCCGGACCTCGAGGAAAAATCCTCAGCACGACACGAAGACCACTACGCGAAGGTGGCGGAACTGGCAGACGCACTAGCTTGA
>JBDTYJ010000141.1:0-13618 GCA_040005755.1 Pseudomonadota bacterium | reverse complement strand
GGCCGCGGTTTCGACCTCTCGTGCATCGTCCACCAAGAGCGTGACGCCGGCTTGCTCGAGCGCGCCGCGCACCGTGTCCGGTGCTTCATGATCGTGGTTGCCGAAACAGGCGAAGCAGCGCCCGGGCAGCGCGGCCAGCGGGGCAAGCGCCGCCGCCAACAGCGCCGGGTTGCTCTGCGACTCCATGGTCAAAAAATCGCCTGTCAGCAAGACCAAGTCAGGGTTCCTCGCGGCGGCGCGCTCGCAAATCGTCCGCAAACGCGCGACTGACATGAACGGGCCCAAGTGGGGATCGGTGATCTGGATGAGCCGGAGCGGCCGCCGCGAGGCGTGATGAGCGCGGGCGGGCACGGGCACCCGATGGCGCCGAAGGTCGGGCACCGATTGCCCGTCGGCCACCACGAGCTCCACTTGCTCTTCGCGGCTGTACAGCGATTGCATTACCCCGAACAGTGCCACCGCGTAAGGCACCCAGACCCCCGGGAGCCGCAGGCCAAACGCCGCGCCCAGAACCCAAGGGAACGTGAGCAACGTGCCGGCGCCAAAGAAGGCTCCGGGGACGCTGATCAACGCCCGATAGGCGAGTCCGCGCATGCGCGGACGAACGAGGGCCAGCGATTGCACGAACAGCGCCGCCTGGGCGTACACAAAGAACGGCCACACCGCGTGAAAGCGCGGAAACAGCGTGCTCGCGAATAGAACCTGCAGGCCCAAGGCAACGCCGTTGAAGAAGGCGTAGGTGCGCGAACGAAAGGACCAAGCAGCGGCCACTACCAGCAGCCAAGCGACGAACGAGCAAACAGCAAACGGGCTCACGCCGCTCTCGTATGTTCCCACCGAGGTCGCTCGGCAAGCGGGGCAAGCGTCCTAGCGAGGCGGAAGGAGCGGGAGGCCGGCGGCGTCACTCCGCATTTTCGCGAAAAAAACCGCCTCGACGCGAATCTGGACTATCACTATGCTGCGCTCGTGAGTGACGAAATAAAAAAGAGCGGCCTGCGGCGAATCATCCTAGTCGCTTGCCTCGGCGTGATCCTGGGGTTTGCCTTTGTGATCGTGAAGGGCCCCTGGCTCGTCAGCCTCTTTTTCAAGCCGTTGACAGCCTCGCTGTCTTGCGCGCCAACGGTCGAGCAAGCGCTTCAACAATTCGAGGAACTGCAGCTCATCTGCGCGGTGCTCGGCGGGGTGGTCGCGCTCGTGGTGTTGTTCTTCTGGCGTCGTTTCTTCCGCCTGCGTGCTGAAGCTCGTCAGAAGCCGACGACGTTGAGCTGAGCGTCAGCGGTTACGCGCCATGAAGCGCGTGCGGCAACCGCGGCACCGGTAAGCCCGCATGCCAAGGACGCGCGCGAATCCATCAAGCAAACCATGCGAATGGGAGCGGCGAACGTCGTTGCTGCCGCAGTCGCTGCAACGCGGCATGTCAGCGCTGCGCGGCTCGGGTGGGAATGACGAACCCGCGGGGGCGGTGGTGCTATGCATCGCCTCGGGAGTATTGAGCGCTGTCCGTCGGCGGCAAGCACTTTTGCAACAGGCGCGGTGAGGAGAATTTCCCCACCGGCAAAAACGCCACTGTTCACGGTGCTTGGGGGAACACCCCCAAGGGTGGAGTCCCGGATGCGCTCGGGGCTGCGCTCTGCGACGGCGTTGGCGCGACACCACTGGCGGAGAGGGATGGCGCCGGCGCGGGAGACAACTGGGGCCCAGGCGCAATGGGCGTCGAAGTCGGCGGCTTTTCTAGCGGCGCGGTGGGCGCGCTCAACGGCCGCACCGGGCTCAGCGTGAGCTCAACGGTCTGCACGTGGCGGGCGCAGTCGTGTGCATGTTCCACTGGCACGGTGGTCGTCGCATCCACATAGCCGGCAAGCGTAGCGCGCAGCGTCCAAACTCCGTCCGTGAGCGGCGCGTAGTAGCACGAGCCAAGCTTGAAGTGATCTCGGCCAGCACTAGCGGTCACCGTCGCGGCGCAGGTCTTTCGACCTTGCGCGTCGAATACGGTCAGATCCAGATAATCGTAGCAGTGTGAGGTGAGGGCTGCGATGGCCACCACACCAGCGACGACGGCGCCGCCAGCCGCGGGAGCACACGCACTCAGCGTTGGAATCATTGCGGCACACGCCACGCCGAGCAGCGCGCGGCGCGGTACACCCCTGCGTTCAGTTGACATGCTTTTCCGGAAGCTAGCATCCGCTGGCTTCGCGCCCAGGGCGAAACACGGCCTTCCCGTCACGAGCCCGCGCCGGCCCGTCAAAAAAATGCCGAAAAGTTCGCCGAGAAGTGTCAGGCAATGGGCGCGACGAAAAGTAGGCCCGGTAAACTTGGCCGTTTTTTTCGGCCTCTGATAGCCGCTGTACCGTGCCCGAAGAGAACCCGGTCCACCGGTATGGGCCTTGCTCAGGGCTGGCCTCAATGCCGAACAGCAACCCGAACGCGCGTCGCTCCAGGTTCGCGGGGCTCGCGGCTCACCTCGCCGGGTCGCTAGCGGCGGCGCTGCTTCTCGGTGCGGGTGCGGCGCCTGCGGATGAGTTCCCCGTGTTCCTGGGCAACGTTGGAGTGGGCAGGGCCAATCCCGAACTCCGGACTGAGCTGCGCGCGCTGCTGCGTGCGGAGATCCGCTCCGCAGATTTCGCCCACGTCAAGACCAGAGAGCGATACGTGTTAGCGGCCACGCTGCTGCGTTTGGACAGTACGCAATCGTCGGACTCGGTGCGCGCCACGTGCGTCATATCCGTCGCGTTGCTGCGCGACAAGGGAGCCACGCTGTACGCGCTCATCAATGGTAGCGCGACGGCAGAGGAAGCGAAGGCGCAGGTCGACATTGCGCGCAGCGACGCGCTGCGCGGCGCCGTGCACAGCGCCATGGCGCGTGTTCCTCAAGCGCTGCGCTGAGGCGCAGACATGCGCGCGCGGTCCATTCTCGAGAGGGCGGTGCGGTGCTGAAGGGGGGCGCCTCGCGGGGTGCAAGTGTTTTTTTTGCTTTCCGCGCAGCGTCGCGCTTCGAGACTGCCGTCTGGCGATCTCACACTTCTCACATGTGAGAGGTATGAGTGCGGGCCCTGCGTTCCTGCCGTTGCGCTGCGGGTGGAAAAGGGCGGCTTGCGCCGGTTTTCGCCCGCAAAGGCCAGCGGGCGACGCGGCAATCTCAATGCAGATAGAAAAAACGGACGCGAGCGCGTGCGTAACGCGCATTCATACTACTGAAGACCCGTGGCGCCCGGGGGCTCCAAAGGCCATTGCGCCTCCGCCTGCCGCGCCTAGTAATTGCTTGAGTTTTGGCCTGAAACCCTTGATTTTTGCGCCGTTCTAAGGTAGGCATTTAAGGCTCCTTGTCGCATATTTGATTACTTGGTTTGGGTGCGCGGGGAGGGTGGGCAATCGCCCAATCGATCTCACTCAGACGGAACCTCGAGAACCGAAAGTCGTGCAAGCAGCCGCCGCTGGCAGCATCATCGCGAACCGCTACAGCCTGCTCCGAAAACTCGGCGCCGGGGGCATGGGGTCGGTGTGGCTTGCGCACGATCAGTCGCTCGACAGCCACTGCGCGGTCAAGCTCGTCGATCCCGAAAAAGCGCTGAATGATGAAGTGCGCATGCGCTTCGAGCGTGAGGCCAAGGCCGCCGCGCAAATTCGAGGCATGCACGTGGTGGACATCTTCGAGCACGGCGTCTGGGAGGGCACGCCCTTCATCGTGATGGAGTACCTCGAGGGTGAAGACCTCGGGGCGCGCCTAGAGCGCGTGGGGCCGCTGAGCCCCGAGCACACGTATCAGATCCTGGCGCAGGTCGCGCGTGCGTTGGTGCGGGCTCATGCCGCGGGCATCGTGCACCGTGATCTCAAACCGGAAAATATTTTCCTAGTGCCGGGGGATGATCAAGAAATCGCCAAAGTGCTCGATTTCGGCATTGCCAAGCACGAGCAATATTCACTCGCCGGAAAGACCACGAAGACCGGCTCGTTCATGGGTACGCCGTACTACATGAGCCCCGAGCAAGCGCGCGGTAAGGCGATCGACTGGCGCTCGGATTTGTGGGCTCTGGGTGTGATTGCCTTTCAGTGTTTGACGGGTCACCCACCGTTCGAGAGCGAAGCCCTGGGTGAGCTAATGGGCATGATCATCTACGATGCCATCCCGAGCCTCACCGCGGGGAATTCGGAGCTGCCGACGGCACTCGAGGCCTGGTGGCATCGCGCCGTTGCGCGTGATCGTGAAGAGCGGTTTCAATCCGCGAAAGAGTTCGCGGACGCGTTTGGACAGGCAATCGACGTGAAGGCGCTGGCCGTGCCGAGCATTGCTCCGCGTGCGCCGCTGCCCAGCTTTTCGGATCTGGATGCGGACAGCGGTCCGCCCTTGCACGTCGCCCGCCTGCAGCTCGTCGCGACCAATACGCCACGCTTCAGTGAGCCTCCGTTGTTCAGTGACAAAACGCCCGTCACCGAAGCAACCGGGGCGCCGGTCACGCGGACGCGGCGCTCGATTCTGCCTGAGCTGGCATCGCTACCAAAGAAACAGCGCCTGATCGTGCTGTCGGCGGGCGGCGCGCTGCTCGCCGTACTAGGCTTCCTCGTGATCGCCGCTTTCCGTAGCCCACCTGAAACGATTGCTGCCGCCGCCCGTCCTGCTCCCTCGGGCATCCAAGTCACGCCGGATCCGTCGGGCCACTTGCAGCCGCCGCCAATGATCTTCGGCCCCTCGCCGCTGCCACCGATAGAGGAGGATCCCGACAAGAAACGGAAGCCCGCCTCTAGCGCCAGCGCAGCGCCACCCGCGCCACCCGCGCCACCCGCGCCACGTCCCGTTGCTACCGCACGGGACTACGGCATCTGATCGGACACGCGTCATGAGAAGCAAACTCACTTTTTGCGGTACGCTGGCAGCAAGTCTGCTGTGCGCGGGCTCGCTGCTGGCAGAACCAAGCGCGGCGGACCGCGCGACAGCGCGTTCGCTCGCCGGTGAAGGCTATCAAGCCCTCCAGACCAAAGATTACGCTACTGCAGCCGACCGCTTCAGCCGTGCTGACGCGCTGGTCCACGCGCCGACGCTGATGATTGACTGGGCACGAGCGCTCGTCGGTTTAGGCAAGCTGGTCGAGGCGCAGGAGCGGTACGAACAGATCATCCGTGAGGGCGTGGATTCAAAAGCGCCGAAGTCGTGGCAACGCGCGCTCACGGACGCTACAGCTGAGCTCGCGGCGATCAAGCCGCGCTTGGGTTGGATCACGATTACCATCACCGGCAGCAAAGAGGCGCGCGTGACATTGGACGGCGCGCCGGTGCCCCCGGCCGCCGTTGGGGTGCGCCGCGCGGTAAACCCAGGCCAACGGGAGGTGCGCGTCACGGCCAAGGGCTTTCTGCCTCAAAAAATGGCACTTGATGTCGCGGAGGGCGGGGCAGCTTCGGCTGATTTCACGCTCGAGCCGGATCCGGATGCCCAGGTTGAGGCGCCTGTCTCGGAAGCCCCCACGCCGCCGCCGGCGCCGCCCGTCAAACACAACTTTACGTCGACCTACGTAGCGTTCGGAGTCGGCGGAGTCGGTTTGTTGGTCGGCGGCGTGACCGGCGCTATCGCGTTGGGCAAACGCTCCGAGCTTGCCTCTGCGTGCAACGCTGCCGATCAGTGTCGCTCCAACCAGAAGAACGTACTCAGCTCGTATCACACGCTCGGAATCGTTTCGGGTGTGGGTTTCGGTGTGGGGGTCGTAGGCGTTGGCGCTGGCGTCGCGCTTTGGTTACTCAACCGTGATAGCGCAGCTCAGCCTGCACACGGGCTCGTGATTCAGCCGTACGTGGGCGTCGCTAGCGTCGGCGCAGTTGGGAGTTTCTGATGGCCGTTTTTCCGACAACGTTGCGCGCCCTCGCCACAGGCCTGCTTTTGGTCACAGCGACCGTAAGCTGTCAGGCCGTGTTCGGTGATTTCAAGATCGATGACGCAGCCTTCACGCCGGCGGGCGGCGGGTCGGGCGCCTCGGGAGGGAACGCCGGGGCCAGTGCTGGGACGGATGCCGACGGCGGAGTCGGGGAACAAAAGGGCATCATCGTGATGCCCACAAAGGGGCTCAAGACCACTGAATGGGGCGGCCAGGCCCATTTCACGGTCGTCTTGGATCACAAGCCCTCCTCGGACGTGAGCATCCGCTTGACCAGCAGCGATTCCAAGGAAGGCACGCTGACCCCTGACGATGGACCGCTTACTCTCGTATTCACCAAGGACAATTGGGACGCGCCCCAAGTTGTGACCGTTACGGGGGTGGACGACAGCGTTCCGGATCCGGACAAGGCATATTCGATCATCCTTGATCCTGCTGTTACCGACGACGAGAGTTTTCTTCTCAACCCTGTCTATGTCCACCTGATCAACATCGACAACGAAACCGCCGGCGTGTCCGTCGCGCCCACATCTGGGTTGGTGACCAGTGAGTCGGGCATGCAGGACACGTTCACCGTCGTCCTCAACTCCCAGCCCAAGAAGGACGTCACGGTCACGCTAAAGAGCAATAAGGAGGCCGAGGGCGTGCCGAGCCCCGCTAGTTTAGTGTTCACGAGCGTTAATTGGATGGCGCCGCAGCTCGTCACGGTCACGGGTGTGGACGACGCGAAGAAAGACGGCCCGCAGGACTACGAGATCGACGCCTCCGACTCCAGTGACGACGACAGCTACGCGAGCAACCCGATCGACGCCGTGCACGCAACGAACCTGGATAACGAAAGCGCGGGCGTTAATGTCTTGCTGGTGAGCGGGCTCGACCCGAACGACGACAAGAAGCTCCGCACGGGAGAGAACGGTGACACGGCAACCTTCACCGTGCAGCTGGTCGCCCCGCCCAGTAACGACGTGACGATCGATGTCTCCAGCAGCAATGCCAAGGAAGGAGCGGTCACGCCGCCTTCTTTGGTATTCACCGCCGCAAACTGGATGGCGCCGCAAACCGTGACCGTCACCGGCGTGGATGACGGCAAGATCGCAGACGGCGACCAAGTTTACGCCATCATGCTGGCTGCGCCCACCAGCATGGATCACGACTACGCGAACCTACCGCCCCAAAAAGTGCCCGTGACCAACACGGACAACGACCATCCCGGGTTCACCGTTACGACCGTGAGCGGGATCGACAAGGACGCGCCGACTCAACTGATGACGGATGAAGGCGGGGGCACGGCCACCTTCAGCGTTGTGCTCAACTCGCAGCCGACCGCTCCGGTGACCTTTAGCGTCGCGAGTAGCAACACGGCGGAGGGCAGCGTCAGCCCCGGGAGCTTGACGTTTACCCCGGACAACTGGAACGGAGCGCACGTCGTCACCGTCAAGGGCGTGGACGACAAGGTCCAGGACGGTAACCAAGTTTTCAGTATTAACCCGGGCGTCGCCGTCAGCGACGACAAGGGCTACAACGGGCTAGTTCCGCCCACGGTGAAAGCCACCAACCGTGACGACGACACGGCGGGCGTCATCGTCAGCCTGATCAGCGGCACCACTAGTGAATCAGGCGACAGCGCCACTTTCACCGTGAAGCTCCAGTCGCAGCCGACCGCTGACGTGAACATCACACTCGCCAGCAATAACTCTAAGGAAGGCACTGTCTCGCCAGCCACGATCAAATTTACGCCGGCCAACTACGGCGCCCTGCAGACCATCACTGTCACCGGTGTGAATGATCCCGTGCCCGTTGCCGACGGCAATCAGCCGTACACGATTACGGTGGGTGCTCCGAGCAGCAACGATCAGCACTACGCCAAGCTGACGGCACAGCAAGTGACCGTCACCAACCTGGACAACGACTCGGCTGGCGTGATTGTCACGCCCACGAGCGGCCTCGTCACTTCAGAAGGCGGCAGGACCGCAACCTTCACTGTTCGGCTGACCTCGCAGCCGTCCGCGGACGTGAACATCGGTATTTCGAGCAGCAACACCGCGGAGGGCACGGTCAACGTGTCCACCCTAAAATTCACGTCAGCCAGCTGGAACGCGCCCCAAACCGTAACTGTCACCGGCGTTCAAGATAATGGCACCGCGGACGGACCGCAGGCGTATTCTGTCGTGGTTGCGAAGGCGACCAGCAATGACGGCAAGTATGCCGCCGCGCCCAAGCCGCCGAACGTCAACGTCACCAACAACGACGATGACAGTCCCGGCATCATCATTATGCCAATGGCTGGCTTGGTGACGACTGAATCCGGCGGCATGGCCACGTTCACGGTGTCACTGCAGTCCCGCCCGACGGGCAACGTGAAGATCACGCTGAAGAGCGCCAACCCGGCTGAGGGCACCATTAGCCCCACCGTGCTGACCTTCACGCCAGCGAACTATGCGTCGGCGCAGCCGGTTACGGTGACGGGTGTGGATGACCCGCAACCGGTACAAGACGGTCCTCAGACATACAAGATCGTCGCAGACGGGGGCGCCTCCAGCACCGACCCAAACTACAACAAGGTGCTCGCGCCGGACGTCACCGTCGTGAACAACGACAATGACTCCGCGGGGATCTTCGTCATGCCGGCGTACACGACGCTGAGCCCGGGCGTCACCACTGAAGCGGGCGGTAGCGCCACGTTTACTGTCGTGCTGAACTCCGTGCCCACCGGCAACGTCAGTTTTACCGTCAGCAGCTTGCTACCGGGCGAGGGCACCGTTTTGCCCGGCACGCTCAGCTTTACGCCCATGAATTGGAACGGGCCGCAGCAAGTTACGGTAACCGGCGTCGACGATAGCGTGCAGGACAACGACCAGCCGTACAAGGTCCGGATCAGCAACGCGACCAGCCCCGATCCGAACTATTCCGGTAAATTCCAGACCGACGTTCCGTTCGTCAACGGCGACAACGATCACGCGGGCTACGTGCTCAACGCCGCGGCGAACCTGACGACGAGCGAATCCGGCATTCCCACGGCAACGTTCACCCTCATGCTGCTTTCGCAGCCGACCGCCAACGTCACGGTCGGCCTCAGCAGCTCGAATACGAAGGAAGGTACCGTTCTGCCTGCCTCTGTCACTTTCACCAAGGCGAGCGGCAGTTGGAATAGCCCCGTCACGATTACCGTCACTGGAGTCGACGACAAGGTGCCGGTGGCCGACGGTCCGCAGGCCTACTTTATTGCCTTGGCAGGCGCTACGAGCACTGATGCGAATTACAGCGGTAAATTCGCAACCACCGTGCCCGTGACGAACCTGGATAACGACACGCCCGGCTTTGTGCTGACCGGCACAACGGGTCTGCAAACTACCGAAAGCGGCGGAACTGCAACGTTCACAGTGGCGCTCGCGACGCAGCCGACGGGCGCGAACACCGTCAAGGTCAAGGTGACCAGCAGCAATACCAAGGAAGGTACGGTGTCCCCGCCGAACCTGCTCTTCGACACCAGCAACTGGTCCACGCCTCAGACCGTGACCATCACCGGTGTTGACGATACGAAGGTCGATGGTCTGCAGAACTATCAGATCCTTTTTGATCCGGCTGTGAGTATGGATGCCGGCTACGCCAACAAGTCACCGCCCGCGGTCAACGTGAGTAACGCCGACAACGATCACGCTGGCGTCAATGTCACGCCGACGACGTGCTCGACCACACCCGGCACTACGGCAACGTTCAGCATCGTGCTCAATTCTCAGCCGGCCGACGTAGTTACGGTCAACCTGACGACTGACACGCCCACGGAAGGCAGCGTTGCCCCCTCTTATGTGACGTTCGATCCAGCGCTCTGGAACAAGCCCCAAACCGTGACGGTTACCGGCGTGGATGACGGCACGATGATGAGCGCAATGACCCAATACAAGATCATTACCAGCAACGCGAGTAGCTTGGGTGACGCCGACTACAACGGCGCTGACGTCGCTGATGTGACGTGCACGAACACCACCACCGCGCCGCCACCGCCTTGACCACCGCTAGCCATCCTGGGGCCGCCAGCCAAATGCGCTGAGCGGCGGCGCGCGACGCACACTTGCGAACGGTGAATGCGCGAGCGGCGCCGTGTGCGCCGCGTTCAGACAGGCTGGGGCAGCGGTCCCGAAGCGGGTAGCGAAGCCGCGCAGCAGTTGCGCGCTCGCGTCGCCCGCGTACACGCTGAAGTGGTCGAAGTCTTTGTACAGCTCGCCATGCGCGTCCTTACCGGCGAGCAACCAAAACATGGCTGCGCTGCCACCGTTGGCCAAAATGCGCCGGTTCCACACCTCATAATTGGCGAGGCGCGCCTCCAGCCCCTCACTGACCCGGCCGAAATCATCTCGCCAAACTCTGAGCCCGTACTCTTCCAGCACGCTGGGTTTGGCAAGCTCGCGCGCGACTTGTAAATGGTCGTCAATCCAGCGCTCGGGCCAGCCGAACCCAGTGCCCCATGTATCTGGGTACATGTGAAATGTTCCGTAATCCACGTTCGGTAGGGCGGTGAGCGCGCGATGATCGACGCCGTTGTCTGCGTGGTACGTCCAATGCGCGCTCGGACCGGCAAGGAAGCCTTCGTCGCCCACGGCCACCAAGTGCTGGACGTCGAGAGCTTTTAGGTAGCTGGACATTTCATCTGCCCAGGCGCTGACGACCGCGTTCGGTGTGCCCGGCGTGCCCCGCGGCTCGTTCGCAAGCTCCCAGGCGAAGATAGTCGGGTCGTCACGATAGATTACGTGCGTGACGGCGTTCACGTGGTGAGTGAGGTGCGCGAGCCATGCGCGGTATGCCTGCTTGACGTTCGCGTTCGTATAGAACTCACGGTGCGAGGACAAGCCATACCAGGCAAGGTATTGATCCATGCCCCCGAAATCATGCCAATTGTTCGTTAAAACGAGCACAATTTTGAGATTGAGTTGTGCTGCCTTGGCCAGCGCGTAGTCCAAGCCCAGAAGGCCGGTTGGGCCGTCGTTGTACACGGGCCGCTGCGCTGCCGCATCCCAAGCCTGGAAGTAAAATCCGTCCTTCGTTCCGTCACCATCAATGTTCGGCACGCTGCCGTCTAGAGCGCCCCGATCGATGAAACCCCAAGTGCGCACGACCTTCACGCCCATTGCCTGCGCGGCCTCCAAGACGTCGTCCACCATCGCCTTGGGTTTGTAGGCGAGGTAATAGTTATTCGTGCCGACGAAACACAGCGGCGCGCCGTCGACCTCGAACGTGGCGACGGGTTTCTTTTCGAAGTCCGAACTCGATTGGGGAGCGCGCGTGCTGGGTGAGGCGCAGCCCAAGGCTGAGCCGCTAGCTGCGAACGTGCAAAGTAAGCGTGCAGTGCGTTTCATCAGTCAACTCGGATTGGACTTCCTCGCCGCGCGCGTGCCCACGCAACTCGTCAAGCAGCGTACGAGACCTAACGCAGTAAGCGGCGGCTCGAAACGCAGGTTAGCTTTCATTGGGCTTCAGTGCTTGGAGTGCGCGCCGGCACGTGAAGTGAGTGCTCAAAGCGGCCACAACCAGCCAGCCCCCGAGTACGAATCCGGATGGCCAAATGAAGGGGGAGCCCGCCCCGATGGCAATTCGCGCCGGCGCTTCGAGCAGTGAAGGGAAGGGGGGCGCGCAGGCAAGGTGACTTACCGTGTCCGGATACAGGTCGAGCGGGAAGATCAGGCCGCCGAGCGCAAACCCGAGCTTCTGCCACAGCCAGTACACGGGACTCGTGTCTTCGATGAAGAACGCGGAAAGCCCGATCATCGCGCTGAAAATTACGTTCAGCGTTGCAGCGACGAAGGCCGTGAACAGGCCGCACACGAGCGATAGCTCTGGGCCGCCAAACAATCCGTCGCTCGGCACAAACGCGAATTCGAAGCCGAAAAAACCAAGAACCGCCACTTTGACCAGGAATGGGCCTAACGCCTCGAAGGCGCGCAGCCGGTTCATGATGCCTCCGCCAAATTTGGTGTGGCCGGCGCCTCCGCCGACGACAGCGCGCTCGCGTAGACGGTACACTTGCCGGAGACGGGGCCGGAGCCGCGCAGCGCGCCGAGTCGCGGTGCCGAATTGAGCGTGCGGCCGCACAGGGTTTTCTTCAGATCGCGAGGCAGTATGGTGTTGAACATAGTCACGGCTCCGCCTTGCTCGGACGCAAGGCCACAAAAGCAAAAACGCCCTCCCGGAATGACCGGAAGGGCGTTCGCCAAACAATGCGATGCTTACCTTCCGGCTTAGACGCGGACCTTCCCCGTCATCCAAATGACGGTACAAAGCGAGCGGTTTAGCTCCTGGTGGAAGGCGGGGGACAACATCGCGCGCCAGGATGGTACGTCCCGGCGAAAGCCCTTGTCAACGCATCCGTCCTGAGCTCGCCTGAGCGCGAAAGCCTCGGAAACCTGGTACGAATTATACCGAAAATTGCGACATGATGCGGAAACAAGACTGAAAGCGTGGCGACCTCCCCCTCGGCGTTAGGTCATTCTCGGTTCCGGTCCGTGCTGGCAGCTCGGGGGCCCCGCCCTCGGGCGCTACTTCTGGAAGGCTCATGAAGTTCGACGCTTACGACCCTCAAAACGGCCCGTTCTACGATGAAACCTTCGCCGCGCGCGGAGTGCCCCGCCCGGGCTTCGAGCCTCTCGTCGCCGGCATCAACGGCCTGGAGAAAGGATCGCTCTTGATGCGCCAAGCAGCGGCCGAGCGGGCCCTGCTGAGCATGGGCATCACCTTCACGCTGTATGGGGACGGCGGCAGCTCAGAGCGGATCTTCCCCTTCGATGTCATCCCGCGCGTCGTCGGAGCTAAGGAGTGGGAGCGCATCGACCGCGGCCTGCGGCAACGCATCGAGGCCCTGAACCTCTTCCTTTGTGATGTGTACGGCGAGCAGAAAATCCTCAAGGACAAAGTCGTTCCCGAGGAGCTCGTCAAAACCTGTGCGGATTTCCGGCCTCAATGCCGTGGCCTGAAGCCACCGCGCGGCATCTGGTGTCACATCGTCGGTACGGATCTGGTGCGCGACAAGAACGGTGAATTCTACGTTCTGGAGGACAACCTGCGTTGTCCCTCCGGCGTCAGCTACGTGCTGGAAAACCGTCAGATTCTCAAGCGCACGTTCCCGCGCGTGCTGGAGCAGATGTCGATTCGCCCGGTGGATGACTATCCACTCCGGCTACTCGAAACGTTGCGCTATCTAGCGTCGGACCGCCGGGACGACCCGCAAGTGGTGGTGCTGACGCCCGGGCGTTACAACAGCGCGTACTACGAGCACGCCTTCCTCGCCCAGCAAATGGGCGTGGAGTTGGTTGAGCCGCCCGATTTGGTGGTGCGCGATGGCTACGTGCACATGCGAACCACGGAAGGCCTGCGCCGGGTGGATGTCATCTATCGCCGCGTGGGTGATGATTTCTTAGATCCCCTGGTGTTCCGGCCGGACTCACTGCTCGGCGTACCGGGCGTGATGGATGTCTATCTGAATGGGCGGGTGGCGCTGGCAAACGCGCCGGGCACCGGCGTGGCGGACGACAAGGCGATTTACCGCTATGCCGAACGCATCATCAAATATTACTTGGATGAGGACGCGATCATCCCGAATGTGCCAACCTATGTGTGCAGCGACGAGAGCGATCGCAAATATGTGCTCGAGCATTTGCCGCAATTGGTCGTGAAAGCGACCGACGGTGCCGGTGGCTACGGCATGCTGATCGGCCCGCACTCTACCCCGGAAGAGCAGTTGGATTTCGTGGGACGCATCAACAAGAACCCGC
>JBDTYJ010000140.1:0-13635 GCA_040005755.1 Pseudomonadota bacterium | reverse complement strand
TTTCATGGCGGGATCTGTGCACGGTGCGCGCGTGGAGGTCAAATGCCGCGCGCAGCCGCGCAGCCGCGCAGCCGCGCAGCCGCGCAGATGCGCAGACGCGCAGACGCGCAGACACGCAAACGCGCAGACACGCGGACACGCGAAACCGACGTTTGGCCTCCCTGCGTGATCTTATGGCTGTCGCGCCAGGGTGCGATGCGGGTGCGCGCCCGTGTGCTGCTCGACTTGCGCCGTCCAGCGCGAGGGCGGGTAATGATTGACCATGAATTCGGCCGCACCGCGAGCTTCCGAGGGATGGCCAGTGAGGGCCAATGACTTGATGGCGAGTGCCGCGCGCTCTGGCGCGTCGGGGCTATCTGGGAAGCGCGCGTTGCCATCGCGAGCAAGCACGAGGCAAAGCTCCGGATCGTGACCGTCGGCACGACGCAGCTCCACCATCAACGCGGGTTCGTCGAGCAAAGCCGGGGCGCGCGCGACCGGGAGCGTGGCCGTTGGCAGAACGCTGGGCGGCGCTGCCGAGCGAACGCGAGCCGCAAGGCTGGCCGCGGTTCGCTGCGATATCGGAGCGTGCGCGCCGCGCGAGCTCAACCACCAGCACGCCGAAAGCGCGGCGCAAGCCGTGAGCACGGCCGCGCGCTTCACGGACAATCGAGGTCGGCCGGGTGCGCGGTGTATAAGGCTTGCATCGGCACTTTCATCGCGGGCCACTTGGTCGAGGTTCCGGCGGTCTGGTCGTCGCTCGCGTATTGCCAGGCCCACGCGCCTGCGTAGCCGCCGTCGTAAAGCGTGGTGAATAGGTTTGCGGAGGCGACGCCGTTCGTGTCGATGGCCCAGAACTCGCCAATCACGATCGGCTTATCCAGCTTCCAGTACGTGGCGGGGTGCTTGAACGGTGAGACGACCGTGCTGTCGCTGGCACCCCAGTTGTCGTAGTAGTGCACTTCGTAGAAGTCGAGCGTCCCCTTGGCGCGACCCCCGGCCGCTTTGAGCGCGTCGTCCGAATAGTAGCTGTGATAGCTGCCCACGTTGGAGCTTGCGATGAAAGTCCAGGCCCCGTTCGTCACGCGGGCCGCGGGGTCCGCGTTGTGAATGGCGTCCGCAAACCAGTTCACGCACTTTTGAATCACGCTTTCCGGGACTTTGTTCGGCGTCCAACCGTTTTCGGTCGTCATGCCCTCGGGTTCGTTGAAAATTTCCCACGAATACAAGCCGGGGTAACCCTTCAGCGCAGTCACCAGCGGGGTCAGCACGTTGTCGATGTACGCCTGGCGATTCGCGTCTTGCGTGAGCAGCGCGGTGTTATTGACGATGGGCGCATTCTGATCGCTCTGCAACATGTCGAAAGACCACAAGCTGATATCCAGCATCACGCCCTTGGCGTGCGCGGCATCGAGCACTTTTTTCACGTCCGCGATATCCGATGCAGAAATCGCTTTGGCCTTGCCATCCGCACCGTAGCCGGGCGTGACAGTGCCATTGGTGTGCAGCCACCAGCGAACCACGCGCCCGCCGACACTGGCCGAGTCGGTGAACAGCTGGTTGAATTGCGTCAGATCGGGGTTCGGCACATCGCCTGCAAAGTTGATCCAAGCCACGTTCACGCCGCTCGCGAACTTGGGCTGACAGCTCGCGTTGCCTGCGCCCGCGGCACCGGAAGCGCCCGCACTGCCCGCAGCTCCGGCGCTACCGCTCGCTCCGGCACTGCCCAGAGCTCCGGCGCTACCGCTCGTGCCGGCGCCCGCGCCCGCGGCACCGCCGCCGGTGCTTCCCCCGGCATTGACCTGCCCGCCAGCGCCTGCCGTTGCTCCAGCCTGCCCGGCGCCGCTCGTTCCGATGCCAGCAGTACCCGCCGCGCCGCCGCCCGGGTTGGCCCCGTCGGTCGACCCGCACGCCAGCACCGAGGAAGAGCCCAATAACGTCAGTGCACCGAGTAAATCGCGAAAGTTCATGATAAATCCTGACCCAGCTGTGCCGTCACGGAGCGCGGCCGCTTTATATGCCAGCTGCCCCCCGAAACGATCACCTGACGCAGCGGATTTCAGCCGCTATTGCCACGCCGCCGGTGGCTGGTTTTGGCGCGCTTTCTCAGGCGGAGTGGCCGGCGCGAACAATTCAAGGTACACGGCGCCTGTGCTGAAGCGAGGCGTAGTTTGAGCTTATTGGTCGCGATTCTGCTGGGCATCGTGGAAGGCCTGACCGAATACCTGCCGGTCTCCTCCACGGGGCATTTGATCTTGGTCAGCCAGCTGTTGGGCGAGACCAGCGAGGGCGCGAAAGCCTTCGATATCGTCATTCAGCTCGGTGCCATTCTAGCAGTGGTGGTGCACTACCGCCGGCTGCTCGGCGCGCGTGTGATCGGGCTACTGCGCGGTGACATCGCCGCGGTGCGTTTGATGATCGCGCTCGGCGTCGCCTTTCTGCCAGCAGCCGCGCTCGGCTTCCTGTTGCACAAGACGATCAAGGCGCACCTATTCGGACCGATGCCGGTGGCGATCGCACTGTTCGTCGGCGGCGTGCTGATGATCGTCGTCGAGCGTGTGCGCGCGAACAAGCACATCACCGGTTTGGTGGGTTTGGAACACGTGACGCCAAGCCGCGCGCTGATGATCGGTATCGGTCAGTGTTTCGCGCTCTGGCCCGGTTCATCGCGCTCCATGTGTACGATCGTGGCGGGCCAAGCCTGCGGCCTTTCCACCGGCACTGCCGCGGAATTCTCATTCCTGTTGGCGCTGCCGACGCTCGGCGCCGCTACGCTCTTCGAGGGCTTCAAGGCCCGTCACGAGCTCGGGTCGTCGTCCGTTGGTGGGGCGCAGGTTTGGGCGGGCCTGATCGTGTCTTTCTTCGTGGCCTGGGGTGTGATTGCGGTGTTCATCCGCTACCTGCAGCGGCGTGGGCTCGAGCCCTTTGGGTACTACCGCATCGTGCTCTCGGCGCTGGTGCTGTGGCTCGCACTTCGGGGCTGAGCTACGGCTGTTTTTTTCGCAACGATCTGGGCGCGCCCGCGCTTTAGCGGTAAAAATCTTGAACCAGCCAGATCTTGCCGTTGGCCGCGGTACTGAAGCCGCAGGACACGCCGTGGAACGCCGGGTCCACGATGTTCAAGTAGTGGCCATGTCCGCCTGAAAAAGGACCGGGCCCTTCCGCGAACATTTGGGCGAGGCACTTGTCAATCAGCTGCTCGAGGGGACCCGGCCAGCCCGGGCATTCGTTCTGTCCGGCCTCTTGGCAGCGACCGAACGCGCCGTGAGCCGTGCCGGTTGCGCCGTCACTTTGTGCTTCGGCATCTCCGCACGTTTCGTGACTGGTCTGGCGCAGCAGCACCCCGGGAGTAACCCGCGCGCGAAATTCATTGGTGCGTTGGACGCAGTGCGCGCGCAACGCTTCGAGCGCATCTGAGGCGGGGGCAGCTGCGGGCACGGGCGGATTGACAGAGGCGGGAGCAGGGGAGGGTGCTGCGGGGCTGGGGAAGCAGGCGTAGCCGAGCCAGGTAGGCAAGCACTGCGAGCCAGGTTTGCACGCGGCGGCGCTGGTGCACCCGCCACAGTGATTGGCGACGCAGTGCGAGAACGGGCACTGCAAATCTTGATCGCTGCCGCACGGCATGCCGACAGCCGGCGCGCCGGATACCGGCGCTGTCGTCGGCGCGGACGGTGCTCCGGTCGCGGCCGTTGCAGGAGCGCCGCCTGGAGGCACCACCACGGTTACCGGGGTGCCGATGGGCACGGGGTAGCTGGCTGGCGGAGCCTCCTTTTTGCACGCCGCGAGCATGCACAAGCTGCTGGTAACGAGCCCAAGAAACTCACGATTTACTGCGATCCATGAGCGTAATTGGAGCCTGCTAGGCCGGAACGCCGCGCGCCAAGCGCGCGTCACTGCGGCGTGTTCCAGCCGCCCACGTCCGCGACCAAGCGATCGGCTTGCGGCGGACCCCAGCTGCCCGGCTCGTACTCGAACATCGGGCTCGGGCCGTGAATCACCGGATCGACGATGGCCCACGCCGCCTCCACCACGTCTTGGCGGGCGAACAGCGTTGCGTCACCGGCCATAGCATCACCCAGGAGGCGCTCGTACGGACCAAGACGCCCGTCCGCGCCTTGCTCATTGCCTTCAACGACCGAGAGCTCGACGGGACGACCGCGCATGCCTTCGCCCGGACGCTTAGCTCGCGCACCGACCGCGATGGCGACCTCCGGGTTCAAGCGAAAACGGACATAATTGCCCATGGAGGGCGCGGGCTCGCTGAACACAACCTGCGGCGGGTTATGCAGCTCGATGGTGACTTCAGTCACGGTTTTGGCGAGCGATTTTCCGGCGCGGACATAAAAGGGCACTCCTTCCCAACGCCAGGAGTCCACGTGCAACCGCAATGCGGCGTACGTGGCCATGTACGAATCCTTGTTCACACCGGGCTCGTCGCGATAGCCGCGGAACTGCCCGCGCACCATCTGCTCCGGGCTGATCGGGCGGATCGTACGCAGCACTTTGGCTTGCTCGTCCCGTACGGCCTCTGGGTACGTGCTCGAGGGCGCCTCCATCGCGAGGTAACTGATGATTTGCAGTAAGTGATTCTGGATGACGTCGCGGATGACGCCGGTCTCTTCGTAGAACTTCCCGCGACCCTTGACGCCGAAATCCTCGGCCATCGTGATCTGCACGTTCTCGACGTAGCGGCGGTTCCAGATCGGGTCCAGGAATGCGTTGGCGTAGCGGAAATACAGGATGTTTTGGACGGCTTCTTTGCCCAAGAAATGATCGATACGAAAGATCGATTCTTCTGGAAACACCTCGTGCAAAGTGACGTTCAAGGCTTTGGCGCTCGCCAGGTCACGCCCGAACGGCTTCTCCAACACAACGCGCGCTGGCGCCGTGCAGCCTGCCTTGTACAGCTGTTGCACGACCGTCCCGAACATAGAAGGCGGAATGGCCAGGTAGTGCGTGGGCAACGAGGCTCCGCCGAGCGCGGCCTTGAGTTGCGCGAACGTATTCGGATCGTTGTAATCACCGTCCACGTAGCGCAACTGCTTGGCGAGAATGGCGAAGGCATCCGGATCGAGCCCGCCGTACTCGGTGCAGCTCGCCTTGGCGCGTTCGATTAATTGCTCCAACGTGGCGTTCGATTTGGCCACCCCCACAATGGGAAAGGTGAGCACACCGCGGCGCGCCATGCTTTGCAGCGCGGGAAAGATCTTCTTGTAGGCGAGGTCACCGGTCGCGCCGAAGAATGTCAGCGCGTCGGATTTCGGTTTTGCGTCGCTCATGCCGCCTAGGCTAGTCGAAGTAGTCGAAAGAGCGCGCGCTCACCATTATCGGACGCGACGCTCACGGTGCTAAGAAACATAAGCGAAATTATACACTTACAGTAATAGCTGTGCGGGCGTTCAGTGCTCTGCTAGGCCATGGTTTCAAAAGGAGCTCGCATGGATCCGAACAGCCGTCCCGCGTTGAAGAGCATTGAAACCGCCTCCGTTCGCTCGTTCCAAGCACTGGACCATTTCGTTACCGCCGGCGGAATGCGCGTGACCTACTACGCACTCTCCCTGGATAAGGTGCCGGCTGACTTCTTTGCCGATCCGGACGGCACCTGGAGCTATGATTTGCTCGCGCGCGCGGCCGGTTTTTCCTCGCATAGCGGCGTCGCAATCGGCGCGCTCAAGTCGGAGTTCAACGGGCACCCAGAAGGTGCCGCGGTGGTCACCCTCAACGCACTCACCCGCCCGTATGTCGCCATCGTGGAATGTCCGATCGCTTACGGCTACCTGGCTCAGCCTGAAGATTCGGCGAGCTCCGCGGCCTAAGCCCCGCGAGTGGCCCGGAGCGAAACGCTCAGCCGCCGCCCTGAATCACGCGGAATTGCGCGCGGGCACCGAGCACGCTTTGGATGCGCAGGCTCGCTTGGGCATCGCGCATGAAGCTGCCCGGAAAGCGCAGCCGCTGCTCCAGCTCGCACACGCACTCGGCGAACTCGAAGTCCGCGACCTCCATTGCGCGCTCGCGGGCTACGGCGAGCTCCGCGGCCAGCCAGGCCTGCACCAGCTCCAGCGCTTCAGGCGTCAGCTCCGCCAGGCGTTTTCGGGCTGGTTCTGCGCCAGTTTCGAGCTCGATCAGCCGCGCGGGGGCGAGCAGGTGATCGGGGTCGCGGTCCGGATCTCGCAAATCACTCACGTTTTTCAGTGTGCCTCAAGTCAGGGGCAATGGAAATAGCCGAGTTCGCTTTTGTGCCATGCTTCGCGCCGCGATGACTTCTGCGGATCATTCGGCTCCCGTGCCCTTCCACCTACTCCCCAAAGCGCTGCTCGTCGGCGTGAGGCTGCCCGGCGTTTCCGAACAAGAATTCGACGCTAGTCTCGACGAGCTCGAGCGCTTGGTCAAAACCCTGGGTTACCGCGTCGTGTCGCGCATGACGCAGACGCGCGCCACGCTCGCGCCCACGGCGGTCTTGGGCGAGGGCAAAATTGTGCAGCTCGCGGCCATTACGGGCGGCTCCGGTGAGGCCGGTGTGCAGGTCGACCGCGTGAAGGACAAAGCGCGCATCCGGCGCGAGGCGATCGAAGCCGGCAAAACCGTACCCGATGACGATGACGACGACGCGGATGATGGCGATGAGAGCGAGCAGCCCTCCGCCGACGCCAGCGAGCTCAGCGACTTAGAGCTCATCGCCGTCGATCACGAAATCAGTCCGAGCCAGTTGCGCAACCTGGAGCGCGCGACGGGTATTTCGGTGCTGGATCGCACCGGGGTAATCATCGAAATTTTTCATCGCCACGCGCACAGCCGGGAAGCACGCATGCAGGTCGAGATCGCGCGGCTGCGTTACGAATCGCCCCGCGTGCGCGAATCACCGCGCGGCAAGGAGCGCCAGGCCGGGCGCGGCTCCGGTGAAGCCGGGCTCGAGCTCGACCGGCGCAAGATCCGCGACCGCATCGCCGAGCTCAAAGAGCAGCTCGAGGCCGTGCAAAAGGAATACAGCGTGCGCCGCGCGAAGCGCCAACAAGCACGCCGCGTCGCCCTTGTTGGCTACACCAATGCCGGCAAATCGTCGCTGATGCGCGCGCTCACGGCCAGCGACGTGTACGTCGAAAACAAGCTGTTCGCGACGCTCGACACCACCGTTCGGGCGCTAGCGCCCGAGGTAGAGCCGCGCATTCTGGTCAGCGATACCGTGGGCTTCATCAAGAAGCTGCCGCATGATTTAGTGGCAAGCTTCAAATCCACCTTGGACGAAGCAAGTGAAGCTTCGCTGCTGCTCCACGTCGTGGATGCGTCGGACCCGAGCTGGGTTGCTCAGCTTCAGGTCACGCGTGAGGTGCTCACGGAAATCGGCGCGGACGCCGTACCCAGCCGGCTCGTGATGAACAAAGTCGACTGCATCACCGCTGACGCGCTGGCTGAGCTGCGCACAGCCCAGCCCGACGCCTGGTTCCTCTCCGCCAAAAATCCGGCAGATGTTGCCGCGCTCCGCGCGCGTATCATTGAATTTTTCGAAGCCAGCTACGTGCACGCGCAAGTGCTGGTGCCGTTCAGCGAGCAACGCCTACTGGCCGAAATGCACGCCGGCATGAACGTGCTCGGCACACGCTATGAAGAAGCGGGCGTGTTCGTGGAAGTTCGCGCTGAGGCGGCCGCGCTGGACAAACTCCGCGCGCGCCTGCCGGAAGGCTCAGTAACCCTGTTGGCTGAGTAGGTCCCGCAGCCGCGCCTGGTCCTTAATGTCCGGCTTCGCCACCTGTTTGCGCAGGCTGGCGATGGTCTTGTGCGCCCAGCTCTTCTGGAACATGTTGACGATCCACTTTGCTACGGAGCCTTTGGGATCCGCCAACACCTGCGCTACGACCAGCGTTTTCTTGCCGCCTTCGATAGACGTCAGCACGAACGCGCCGTCTTTGAATTCACCGCGCACGTAGTCCGTCTTTGGGGCTCCAGAGTCGTACACCGAGTGATAGTTGAGCATCACCTTCTTGTTAGCTGGGTCGAGCACCAGCTTGATGTCGAAGACGAAGTCCCGGTCCTTCAGGATCACCGGCGTCGAGATGTGGTTCCAGTGAATGTACTCATCATCGCTGATTTTGCGGATGACCTTAACCTCAGCCAGCCTGTCGATCCATTCGGGCGCGCGCGCGCTGTCGACGAGCACGCTCGCGACGCGTAGGATCGGCGCGTTGACTACGCCCTCGCCGCGCAGCGCAATGATGGGGCTGCCCGGAATCTCGCGCCGGAAAACGGCGATGCCCTCATCCTCATCGAACTTTTGCCACGCCGGTTCCTTGGGCGCGACGGCGTCTGCGTTGGCCGCCGCCGACACGAGCAGCAAGGCGCAAAGTGGCAGCGCGCGGCGCCCCGCGGCGACTGCCCATCGCCCATTCGTGGTCGGAATCATGGCGCTTCCAAATTTAGACGTTTGGCGCCGGCGCGCAACTTTCGCTTCGCGACCAAAAAAACGAGGCCAGAATGCGAGAGAGCCTTGCCTCTGACGCCGCCGGTAGTATCTTCGGCGGTCCTTGAAAGAACTGTTCGCGACTCTGAAGAAACAAGCGCTACCCGCAATCTGGAACCAGGGTACCAAGCTGGCCCGTGAGGATTCGGTCTCGCTGGAAAAAGAAAGCGATGGGCGTCTCGACCTCCGGGTAAGAGTCGCTGCTCGCGCGTCCTACCTGTCGGTCTCGTTGTTCACGAAAGACCCGGAGTGGACGTGCGACTGCTCCGACCCGGCCGACCCGTGCGTGCACGTGATCGCGGCGCTGCTCGCCGTGCAGCGTGTGGCTCAAGCGGGCCAGCGCCTGCCGGATGCGAAGACAACCGGCGCCCAGCTCGTGTACGCGTTTCGTCGCTTGCCAATGTCTGGGCTTACCCTGGATCGTTTCGTGCTCGTTGGAGACAAGCGCACGCGGCTGGAGGGCACGCTCGCCTCAGTGCACGGCAAGTACGCGCTTTCGCCAGGGCCAGGTGACATCAAGGTGGACCGCATTTTGACGGCCGCCTCGCGCGGGGTGCTGCGTCCCGGAGTGTGGGAAAGCTTGCTCGAGGCGCTGACCGGCGCCCAGGTGGAGTTCGATGACAAGCCCATCTCCGTCTCGGCCGAGCCGCTGTTGCCGGCAGGGCGCGTCTACGACGAGGGTGAAGACATCGTGCTCGCCGTGGAGAAGAACCCGGAGCTCAGCTCGGTGGTCGAGCTTGGTTTGGGCCGCGTTGGCAACACATTGCGACCGCTCGGCTTGGTGGATCTCACCGGCCTGAAGCTCGAGCGCCTGCCCCTGCGCCGCCGCTTCACGCACAGTGACGTGGGGGAGCTCGCCACCAAGGTGCTTCCGGAAATCGAGAGCAAGCTGAAGGTGGTCATTCAGTCGTCGCGCATGCCGCGGCGCGGGAAAACGCGCATGCCGCCGCGCATTTCCTTCGAGCTGAGTCACGCCGAGCACACGTTGAGCGTCGTGCCCATGGTTGTGTATGGGGATCCGATCTGCGCGCGCATCGAGGGTACGCGGCTCGTGCACGTGCAGGGTGACGTGCCGGAACGCGACGAGATCGGTGAACGGCGCATGATTGGTCGCCTGCGGGATGAGCTGTTTTTGGTGCCCGGCCGGCGCGTGGATTTCGACGGGCAGGAGGCCAACAAGTTTGCGGCCAAGCTACGCGAGTTTCAAACGCGCTTGGGCTTGGAACCGGGCGCCATGCTGGTACGGGCGGCCCCCGTCCAGGCGAAGATCCGCATCAACGGCGACACGCTCAAGATCGAGTTCGAGGTCCCGGACGACGGCGGGGAGGGCTCGCCACGTCGCGGTAAAGCGAGCGCCGAGGCCGTATTGCGCGCCTGGCAAGATGGCCTTTCCTTAGTGCCCTTGCAGGGTGGCGGCTGGGCACCGCTGCCCAGTGATTGGTTGGAGAAGTTCGGGGACCGCGTGGCGGATCTGCTCGCTGCACGCGACGCCGAAGGTCGCGTGTCGCGCGTCTCGATCCCAGCGTTGTCTGCGCTGTGTGACGACCTGGATCAGCCGCGCCCGCCTTCATTCGACAAACTCGCGCCGCTGATCCACGGCTTCGAAAGCCTGCCGGAAGTGGCGTTGCCCAAGGATCTGACCGCCACCCTCCGCGCCTACCAAAAAGTAGGGGTGGATTGGCTGTGCTTTCTGCGTGACGCGGGGCTCGGCGCGGTGCTGGCCGACGACATGGGTCTCGGCAAGACCCTCCAAACGCTGTGCGCGGTCAGCGGTCGCACGTTGATCGTGTGCCCCAAGAGCGTGCTGCACAATTGGGAAGCGGAAGCGAAGCGCTTTCGACCCGGGCTGAGCGTGGCGGTCTACCAAGGCCCGCGCCGTGAGTTGGACAAGCGCGCCAAGCTCACCATCACGACGTACGCTATCCTGCGCTTAGACGCCGAGCGTCTAGCGGCCGAAACCTGGGACACCGTCGTGCTGGACGAAGCGCAGGCGATCAAGAACCCCGATAGCCAAGTTTCGCGTGCTGCCTTCGCCCTGAAGACCAATTTCCCCGTCGCGCTCAGCGGTACCCCCCTCGAAAACCGGCTGGAAGAGCTGTGGAGCATGTTCCACTTTTCGCACCGAGGGCTGCTCTCCGGCCGTTCGCAGTTTCGTGATCGCTACAGCTTGCCCATCGAACAGGGCAATAAGAAGAAGCTCGCCGAACTGCGCGAGAAGACCAAGCCTTTCATCTTGCGCCGCCTGAAGCGTGAGGTGGCGCCGGAGCTGCCGCCGCGCACGGACATGGTGCTCGAGATAGAATTGGATCCGAGCGAACGCGAGCTGTACACCGCCGTGCGCGCGGCCACGCAGAAAGACCTGCTGGAGAAGCTGCAAAAGGGCGGCAACGTGCTGCAAGCGCTGGAGGCGCTGTTGCGCTTGCGCCAGGCCGCATGTCATCCGTCGCTGGTGCCCGGGCAGAGCGCGGAGAGCTCGAGCAAAATCGAAGCGCTCTTGGAGATGCTGGAACAGGTGGCCGCAGAGGGCCACAAAGCTCTGGTCTTCTCGCAATGGACGAGCCTGTTGGATCTGGTCGAGCCGCATCTGCAGCGCGCCGGCCTGCGTTCCGTACGCTTGGACGGCCGGACGCGCGACCGCGCTGCCGTGGTCAATGAGTTCCAATCCGAAGAAGGCCCCCCGGTCATGCTCACTTCGCTCAAGGCAGGCGGCACGGGGCTCAACCTCACCGCGGCGGATCACGTGTTCCTGCTCGACCCGTGGTGGAACCCCGCCGCCGAGGATCAAGCCGCTGATCGCGCGCATCGCATCGGGCAAGAACGCCCCGTGTTGGTCTATCGCCTGATCGCCAAGGACACGGTCGAAGAGGGCATTCTGGCGCTGCAGGCGAAAAAACGTGCGCTGGCTGACGCCGCGCTTGAAGGCGCCGGCGACGCCGCGGGAATCACCCGGGAAGATTTGCTAGCCCTGCTGGCCTGAAGCCCTAAAGCAAGCCTAGAGTCTGCCGCGGAGCCGTGGGTTCCGGAGCTGGGAGGCTCGCTGCTGGCATGCTCGACAAACTCGTTCGCTATTCGTTGAACAATCGGATAGCCGCATTTCTGTTCGCGCTCACGCTCGGCATCGCTGGCTTCATCGCTTTCCGCGATCTCACCGTGGAGGCGTTTCCCGATCCGACCGATACGCAGGTCCAGGTCATCACCCTGCTGCCAGGGCAGCCCACGGAGGAAGTCGAGCGGCGTATCTCGATCCCGCTCGAGCGCGCGCTGAACGGGACGCCTGGCCTGTTTCGTCTGCGCAGCGTGTCACTGTTCGGGTTGTCGTTCGTTACGCTGACCTTCGACGACGGCATCGAGCTGCAAGCGGCCAGGCAGCGCGTGCTCGAACGACTACGTGAGGCTGAGTTACCGCAGGGCGTGCAACCCGATCTGGGCCCGATGGCCACGCCGATTGGTGAGGTGTATCGCTACACGCTCGAAGGGCCTGGGGCCGACCCAATGGAGCTGCGCACCCTGCAGGATTGGGTCGTGCGTCCTGGTATCTTGCGCGCGCCAGGCGTCGCGGACGTGGTCTCGTATGGCGGCCTCGTGCGTGAAGTGCACGTCGAGCCGGATCCGTCCCGCATGGCATCGCTCGGTGTGGGTTTGAATGACGTGTTTTTGGCGTTGAGCAAGGCCAGCAGCAACGCCAGCGGTGGGTACGTGCAGCGCGGAGCAGAAATGTTCGTGATCCGCAGCCTCGGTATCTTCGCGGACCTCAAGGATATCGAGAAAACGCGCGTCGTTGCCCACGATGGCGTAACGGTTCGCATTGCGGACGTGGCGCGCGTAACGGAGGGCTACGCGCCGCGGCAAGGCGTTGTCACCCGCGACCACAACGAGGAAGCGGTCGAAGGCATCGTGTTGATGCGCCGCGGCGAGAACCCCTCCGTGGTGCTCGAAGGCCTACGTACTCGCATGGCCGAAATCGAGCGCATCTTGCCCAACAAGGTGCACATTAGCCCTTTCTACGACCGCAGCGATCTCGTGCACACCACGCTGCACACCGTTTTCCACAACCTGCTGGAAGGCGCGCTGCTCGTGGTCTTGGTGCTGTTTGCGTTCACGCTGTCGCTGCGCGCGTCGCTGATTGTGGCGACCGTGATCCCGCTGTCCTTGGCGGCGTCCTTCGCCTACCTGCACGCTCGCGGCATGAGCGCCAACTTGCTGTCCATGGGCGCGATCGACTTTGGCATCATCGTCGACGGCGCCGTGATCCTGGTTGAGCACCTTTTTCATGAGGTGCCGCAACGCCGCGCCGATACTCCAGAATCCCTGCGTGAGAACATTGCGCGCGCGATGCACGAAGTGGCTCGCCCCACGCTGTTCTCGCTGCTGATCATCATTGCTGCCTACATCCCCATTTTTTCCATGCAGCGCGTGGAAGGCCGCATCTTCTCCCCCATGGCGAACACCGTGGTGAGCGCTTTGGTGGGCGCCTTGGTCGTGAGTTTCACGCTGATTCCGGTGCTGGCGTTCTTCGGGTTACGTGGTGTCGGGCTGGAACGTGAGTCACCGCTCACGCGCTGGGCCCGCAAGGCCTACGTGCCATCGCTGGATTTCGTCCTGGCCCGACCCATCCCCGTGTTCATCGTGGCGCTCGGCACGTTGTTGGCCGCTTTCCTTCTGGTGCCGCGCCTGGGCTCTGAGTTTTTGCCCGAATTGAATGAGGGCGCGCTTTACGTGACCTTCACGTTGCCCGGCAACATGTCCCTGGCAGAGGCGCAGAAGCTCACCCCGCGCTTGAAAAGCCTGCTCCGGCGTACGCCGGAGGCCCTGGCAATACTCACTCAGTTGGGGCGTCCCGAAGATGGCACGGACCCTTCCTTGCCGAACAACTTGGAGGCGTTCGTGAAGCTGTCGCCTCCCGCACAGTGGCGCCCGAATAAACCGACGCTGAACGACATCGTCGCCGAGATGGCGTTCAACTTGAGCCAAGTACCGGGCCTCGAAGTGAACTTTTCGCAACCGATTCGCGACAACGTGGCCGAAAACATTTCCGGCCAGTTTGGGCAGATCGCGCTAAAAATTTACGGCGAAGACTTGGCGGAATTGCAGCGCGCCGCGGAGCGCTCGAAGGACGTGCTTTCGCGCGTCGCGGGCGTTGCTGATCTGGGCATCGTCAAAGCCTCGGAAAGTCCGCAAATTGCCGTCAAATTGGACCGCGACGC
>JBDTYJ010000139.1:0-13691 GCA_040005755.1 Pseudomonadota bacterium | reverse complement strand
GTTGCCATTGCGATTCGGTGCACAGCTGCTTGCCCGCGTCGGCGCAGCGCGCGAAGGCTTGGCCGAGCGTGAGCCCCAGGCTCGCATCGCGGCGCAGCAGGCTGAATTTGTCGAGCCAGGCATTGTTCTGGGAGGACAGCCCAGCGGGTACGTCGCGCGCGGGAAGCCCAGCAAAACCGCCGGCTGTGCGAGGCGGGCCCTCCGCGCCCGCTGCTGCCTGGCTGGCGTCTACAGCGCGGCTCTCTTGCGAGGGGGCGGGCGGCGCGCTCGCCATGCTGACCTGCTGCGGCGTGAATGACGGTGAACGGCCGAGCCACAGCGCGAGCAACACAGCCACGCCGATGCCGCCCGCCGCGAGCGCCCAGCGCGCCCGGCCCGCGCGCTGCTCAGCGCCAACGCTCGATTTGGCGGAGCGGTTCGGTAGCGGCGTGCTCGCTGTGAGCGCGGTGGGCGAGGCCGTGTTGAGCGTAGCGGGACTGGCCTCGGGCTGGCCACTGCGCGGGCTTGCGGCACCGGAAATGGGCGCCTCGCCGCTGAGTGCGAGTGCGGCGAGCAGCGCGTCCCAGAACAAGCCGGCGTTCGCGTAACGCTGCTTCGGATCCACGGCCAACGCTCTGCTCAGCACGGCCTCCACGGCGTCACCTGGATCGACGCCCAGCGTGCGTAGGGTCGGGCGGCGTTGTGTGTCCGCAGCGGCGATGAAGAGCTGTGCGGCGTCAGCGCCTTGCAGCGCGCTGTGGCCCACGACTGCTTCGACTAAGACCAGTGCGAGCGAGAAAACATCACTCCACGGCCCCGTTGCGCCGTAGCGACGACTGAACTGCTCAGGTGAGCCGTAACGCGCCGTGAACGCTTGCAGGGAAGCGCCCGTTTCCTCGAAGGCTTTGCTGAAGCTCTCCGACTCGCTCACCACTTTGGCGATGCCAAAATCCAGCACCTTGAGCGTCTTACGCCCACCGACCTCGGCCAAGAACAGATTGGCGGGCTTGATGTCACGGTGCGCAATCCCCTGCTCGTGCGCCAAGGCCAAGGCGCGGGCGGCGCTGTCCAAGAGCTCGACGGCAGCGGGCAGTGAGAGGCCGCCGAGCCCCGCCCGTTCACGTTCGGCAAAGTTCGCGTCCAAGCCCTGCCCATCCAGCCACTCCAGCACGATGAACGGCGTCCAGGTCTTGTTGGGCGAGACCACTGCGCCTACATCCAGCGCTTGCACGATGCCGGCGGTGGAACGCGAGAGTTGGTGCAACAGCCGCCCCTCGGCCAAGAAATCGTGCTCGAACTGATCACGCGCAGCGCCGTTCAAGGTTTGCGGGATGCGCAGGCACTTGACGGCGACCTTTTCGTTGAATCCCAAATGATGCGCGCGATACACGACGCCGAAGCCGCCGCGACCCACGACGGCGTCGACCTGATACTTACCGTCCAGGGTGGCGCCGACCCAGTCGAACGGATCTTCGCCCTGCTCGCTCATCGAGCCCAGCAGACCACATCTCGGGCGGCCACGGAACGTGCGGCTTGCTCGACAATGACCGCGGAATTGGGCCGGTTTTCCGACCACGCTGTCCGCGTACAGTCGGACGCCGGTTTCTTCCGTTGAAAGGGCGCGGAGTCTTGGCTATGGCCCATCCCGTGCCGAAGATAGAGTTTCTGGGCAACAGCATCGGACCGGCGAAAGTCGTCGACGTCGAAAACGGCGGAGAGCTCGTGGACATCTGCGATCACGCCTTTGCGCCCATCCCGTTTTCCTGTCGCTCCGCTTCGTGCGGCACGTGCCACATCGAAATCCTGGAAGGCGCAGAACTGATCAAACCGCCCGACGAAACCGAAGAAGAGCTGCTCGACATCCTGGGCGGGGATGGCACGACGCGCCTCGCCTGCCAAGCGCGCATCAAGCCGGGGCCCGGCCTGATTCGGATCCGCGCGAAGCTCGGCTGAGGTCGCGGCGATCGGGACTGGTTGTGCAGCTAGAGCGCGCAGCACCCTACCCAAAAAGTGAAAATCGAGGTTTGCGTTCCAACCTCGAAATGGTCTTTTTCTTGGGGGTTAGCGGGCGTGGGCTGCGTGATGCGTCGCGTAGCCCGCTTGGCGGCGCGCGCTCTGCAGAGATCCGCGCAACTTTGGCTGCTGGCCGCGGGCTGCGCGGCGAAAGCGCAGAGCGGCCCGCCGCCTAGCGAATCTTGAGCACGATCTTGCCCAGGTTCCGATTGCTTTCCATGTGCTCGTGCGCGAGCGCGACGGCGCTGAACGCAAACACGCTGTCGACGAGTGGCCTCAGGCGGCCGTCGGCGAACAGCGGCAAATGTGTACGCGAAAAAGCACGGGTCAGCGCGATTTTTTCGGCAATGGAGCGCGTGCGCATCACTAGGCCCGTCATGGTCTGGCGCTTCGACAACAGCTGCGCCAGGTTCACGGTCGCTTTCGCGCCGCCTAGCACGCCGATTAGCACGTGCCGTCCGCGCGCCGCTAAGCACGCCGCATGCTGCTCCGCGTAGGCCGCGCCGACGAAGTCCAAAATGACGTCCACACCGTGCCCCGCCGTTTCCGCGGCAATTACCTGCGCAAACGACGTGCTCTTGTAGTCCATCACTACGGCGTCGCCGAGCGCGCGTACCCAGGCGCACTTCTCGGCGCCTCCCGCCGTAGCAAAGACTCGGACGCCCGCCGCGTGCGCCAACTGCACGGCGGCGCTGCCTACGCCACCGGCTGCCGCATGAATCAACACCGACTCGCCCGCCGTGATTTGGCCGGAAACGAACAGCGCCTCGCGCGCGGTCAAGAAGGCTTCGGGAATCGCCGCGGCTTGCTCGAAGCCGAGCGCGCTCGGGATCTTCATGGCCAGAGCCTCGGGCACGACGACGCGTTCTGCATAGCCGCCGCCGGCAAGCAATACCATCACGCGCTCGCCGACTTGAAGGGCGCCCGTGCAGCCCTCGCCGAGCGCGCTGACTACGCCCGCGCATTCCAACCCCAATACTTCGGTGACCCCGGGCGGCGCTGGATACAGACCGCGCCGCTGCAGTAAATCCGCCCGATTTAGGGCGCTCGCGTGCACGTCGATGGCGATTTCAGCCCTGCCCGGGGTAGGGCTTGGCAGCTCGACGATTTGGAGTTTGTCGGGGCCGCCGGGCTCGCGGACAACGACCGCTTTCACGCGCCGCTCATAGCGTGGTGAGGTGGGCGGCGCCGATCACGCCAGCGCGCTCACCGAGCTCACTGACCAAGAGCGGCACTTCAGCCAGCGGTGGCGCGAAGGCATGCGCACGCAGCGCGTTCCGCACGTGCGGCTCGATCAAATCGAACGAAGCCGAAATTCCTCCCGAGAACACGACCGCGTTCAAATCCAGCAGGTTTTGAATGTTGGCTAGCAAACGGCCCAGCGCGCTGCCCATCATCTCGAACGTTTTCAGACCCGCTTGCTCGCCGCGGCGCGCGCTGACGGCAATCGGCAACACCTCGCTCGCGCTGCCCCCGTTACGCGCGAACTCACGCAGCAACGCGCGCGTGCCAGCAAAAGTCTCAACGCAACCGCGCTGGCCGCAGGCGCACAGCGGGGCGTCGGGCGCGGTGTCCACCTTCATGTGCCCAACCTCTGCCGCAAAGCCGTTGGCCCCCGGATACAGTTGGTGGCCGAGCACCAGCCCGCCGCCGATGCCAGTGCCCAGCGTCATCATCAGGAAGCTTGGGTGTTCGCGCCCATGCCCGTAAAGGCGCTCGCCGAGCGCGGCAGTGGTGGCGTCGTTCTCGACGGCAATGGGACAGCGCAGCCGCTTGGCGAGCTCCTCCCCAATATGCACGCCTTCGAAACCCGGCACGTTGGGCAAACGCCAACAACGACCCTCCGAATTCACTTCACCCGGAATGGCGACGCCCACCGCGTCCGGTTTGGACGAAAGCGCGAGCACGGTGCTCGCGATCGCGTCTAGCACTTCTGCCGCGCTCGAACCGGCGCGGGTCGGTGTCGCGGTCGAGCGCACGACCTCACCGTTTTCCACGATGCCTGCTTTAACTTGAGTGCCCCCGAAATCGACGCCGATCAGCATGAGGCGCGCACCTTAATCCTACGTTGCGCCGCCGTTCAAGACGTACCGAAAAAGCTGAGCTATTCTCGGCGTTGCCTTTTGCGCCATCCAGGAGAAGCCATGACCGAGCTGCGCGTTGCGACACTCAATGTTTGGAACAAGAGCGGCCCATGGCTCAGTCGCTTGCCGCTGATTCGCCAAGAGCTCTCCCGTTTGCAGCCCGAGATCGTCGGCTTGCAGGAAGTTCTGCGTTTTCAGCCGGATAGCGCCGCTGACGCGCCGCTGACGACGCTGAACGATCAAGCTACCGAGATCGCGGCGGGCTTTGGTTTTCAGCTCGCCTACAGCGTCGCCAGTGACTGGGGCAACGGCTTGAAGTTCGGCAACGCGCTGCTCTCGAAGCACCCGATTATTGCCGAACAGAGTTTTCAATTGCCGGGCATCGAGAGCGGAGAGACGCGCTCTTTGCTGTATGCACTCTGCGATACGCCGCACGGGGCCCTACCGGTGTTCGTTACGCACCTGAATTGGAAACTTCACCATGGTGCGGTTCGGCAGCGCCAAGTAAAGTTCATCGCGGAGCGGATTGCGGAGCTTTCACCCATCGCCGGCCCAAACTTGCCGCCGGTCTTGATGGGGGACTTCAACGCTGCGCCGGAAGCCGACGAGATCCGCTACCTGACCGGGTTGTGCGCGCAAGACGGCAAGACCGTGTTCTTCGCGGACGCCTGGGTGTTCGCGGGGGAAGGGCCTGGCTACACGTTCGACCGCGCGAACCCGTACGCCGCCAAAGGGCGCGAGCCCTCGCGTCGCATTGACTACATTTTCGTACGCGGTCCCGATCGCCAGTTTCGGGGGGAACCGCTGCGCGTCGAGCTTGCCTTTCATACCGTAGATAAAAGTGGCGCCGAGCCCGTCTGGCCCTCGGATCATTTCGGGCTATTTGCCGACCTAGCGATCACGCCGCGCAGCTTTTAAACTCGCGGCACGCACGAAACACTGAGCAATTCGCGCGGGAGCCGCTACTATTGGCCCTGATGGCGACGTGCAAAGGCTGCGGGGAAGAGAGCGATGAGCTCGTGACCGTGAAGGTCTCGGGTAAGGCTAAGAAGCTGTGTGAAGGCTGCGCCGATGCTCTGCGCGAGCAGGATCAAATCGCGGAAGAGAGCGAGTCAGCCGTGCAAAACATGATGGGCTTCAAGGGCCGCCGCTGAGTCCCCGCGTCCGCTCATTGGTCCCACTCGCAAACCGAGTGGATCGTGTGCATGCAATAGCGATCGTTCCATTGGCCGGGGCGTTCGCCGCCGGTCCATTGGAACGCGCAGTGTTCGTAGCAATCCCCGCCGCCGTTTTCGTCCCCGCAACTGGTCCTGCCAGCATCCGGCTGGTTTGTTGACCACGCGCGGTAGGTGAACGGCTCAGCAGTGAGCCAGGTATACGTTCCCGGCGCGTTTTCCTTGGCACCTTTACCGTCGCTCGTGCCAATCCAATGTTCGTTTGGGTCGAGGCTCCATGCAAAAGCGTTCTCCGCTTCGCTGGCGATGGTCAGCAAGTGCGCGCCCACGCTCGCGCAGCGGGCTTGAGCATCCTGATAGCTGCTTTGGTCGAGCACAACGAGGTAGCAATGCTGAGTTTCCGAGTAGTACGTGGCGTCCTTGCTACGTGTCGAGCAGTCGATAGGCCCGGCCCCGCCACCCGCGTTGCCCGCCGTGCCGCCGCCTTGCGCTGGATCCATCGCGGCGCCGCTCGTGCCGCCGTTCGCCGTCCCGCCGCCGCCAACGTCGGCGCTGCCCGCTACGCTCGCGCCGCCCGCCACGCTCGCGCTGCCCGCCACGCTCGCGCTGTCAGCACCAGACACTCCCGTGGCTCCACTGCCGGCGCCCGCGTCGGAGGTGACGCTCTCCCCGGCAACGTTCTGCGTGCCGCTCTTTTGGAACAGCGCGCCGTTGCTCGGAGTGCCGCACGAGATAAGCGCCCACAGCGCGACAGCGGTACTGGAAACGCAAAAGGTTCGGGTCGACTGAGAAGAGAGGCGTGAAGCGTTCATACGGGAGGGGCGCGACGCCCGAGCAGGCACCGGTTCCACATTATGGCGCAGAACGAGGCAAAAATGGCTGCCAATCTTGTTTGATGGCGCGGAGCGCGCTGATTTGGCGGCGGCGTGAGCGCCTGGCTGGCGGGCGAGCAGCGCCGACCCGCCCGTTTGCGCGGTTTCCGCCGATTTCTACAGCGCTTCGCAGGAATTGGTCTTCAAGCCTCGGTTGAGTTAAGTACCGTCGCACCGAGGCTTCTCTCGGCGACGAGGATTCCATGAAGCACTCCGTTCCCCACGACATCGGTCAAGAACGCGCCAAAAAAGTGGCCGAATCCGCCCTTTCAACCTACGCGCAAAAGTACGCTGCCTACAATCCGAGCGTGACCTGGATCGCGCCGTACCGGGCCACCATTGCCTTCAAGGTCAAAGGCATGTCCCTCGGTGGCACGCTGGAAGTGCTGGAGAAAAGCATCGATATGGACATCGATGTTCCTTTCCTGCTGCGGCCGTTCAAATCCCAAGCGCTCGGGGTAATCGAAGGGGAAATCAAGGAGTGGATCAAGAAAGCCAAGGCCGAAGGCTGATGCCGAGCTGAGCGGTGCGCTGCGCGGGAACGCGCGCGTGCGGCTCCCGCGTGCTCTCTCAGCCCCCGTCTAGGCGCAGCCCCAGGTGCTCGCGAACCGTCATGTAGCGGGAGCTCACCGAATACGCGATCAACCGTTCGATGCGCGTGGCCAGCGGCGGCGAGCCGGCGTCTTGAGGCAAGGCGCGCAGGCGCTCGATCGCGAGCTCGAGATCGTTCGCCAGTACGAAGCCGATGGCATCGGCGCAGCTGTCGACGTCTTGTACCCAGCGCTTGAGATCGAGTGAGGCGCCGTCGCGCAGCAGCTTGGCAACCACGTGGGTCAGCTGCTCGAGGCGCGCCCCGGTGGCGAGCTCCTTCAGCGCGCGCGAGGCGTCACCGACTGGCAGCTCCAAATCAGGCGCCACGGGAAATCTGGGCTTTACTAGGCGAATGGCTGCAAATAGCCAGGCTTTCAGCGCCGTCATGTTGGGCAACAGCTGCCTCGCGTAGAGCCCCGGCAGGTAGTAGGCGAGGTGACGGCCGGCCAAGAACGCCGCTCCCACGGGCGTGATGTCTTCGCCAAACGCGCGCGCACCGAGCAGCAACGCAGGGGGCGAAGTACCCAAGAACGAGACACCGGAGGGTGCCTCCGGATTCTGGTACATGCGCGGCTCGGCCACGGATAGCAGGCGCGCAGCGGCGTTGACCGCAAACACTACGCCGTACGGGTAGCGTTCGACGTCGATTTGGTGGTCCGCGGACAGCTCGAAGGAGGCGAGCGGCCGCGCACGTGCCTCGACGACAAAGGGCTGAATCAGCGCGAACAGTTCGGTCAGGAACGGCTCGCTCGCTTCCGGCATGGTCGCCAGCAGCCATTCTTCTGGCGACGCTGGATCGGTGATGTCTGCCGGTTCTTCGCTGCGCATGCGATCGAAGAAACGCTCTTCATCCGCCTCGGCTTGACCGAGCACGTGCAGCGCTTGGCAGGTGCACCAAGCGGCGTCTGCGTTGCGGGCTTCCGTATACACCTTGCGTAGCAGCTTGTACGGCGCGGGTTGGTAGGGATCGCGCTCTACCCACTTATCCAGAATTTCGACCGCTTTTTCGAAATAAGCCACCGGCTCGTCCGAGTACAGGTTGGCGAGCCGCTCCTGGAAGCGCACGTTGCCCGGTTCGACCTCCAGCGCTGATTCGTACACTGCGACCGCTTGATCCCGCCGTCCGAGGAAGCGCTCGTACACCTCCGCCAACTCCGCCAAAGATTGCAGCATGCGCTCGGTGTTGCCGGCGCGCTGCGCGTTCGCGATGCGCAGCTTCAGCACGTTCTTCACGCCGTCGTAGTCACGCAGACGCTGGCGGGTGGAGAGCGCTTCGTCAATTACCGGCTGCGAATCCGGATCGTGCTCGAGCGCGTGCCCGAGCAACCTGGACGCGAGCGCGAGGTCGGAGAGTTCGCGCGAGGCGATCATCGACGCGGTGTGCAGGTATTTGGCTTTGTGCTTCGGTTCCTCGACGACGTCGGCCAGCCTGGTGATCACCTGAATCAGCTGCGGCCAGTCTTTCTCGGCCCCGTACAGCTGCATCAGCTTGCTCAGAATGGTGCGATCATTGGGGCGCTCGCTCAGCGCCAGCAAGTAGCTCTTCGCGGCGTACTCCGCGTCCGCCAGCTGATTGCTGGCAATGTCGCCCATTTCCAGCAGAATTTCGAGCTTTCGGTCGCCTTCGGATAGCGCAAGCTCACGGTACAAAGCGTCCATCACCTTGCGCGGTTGGTGCTCCGCGTCGTGCACCTTGGCCAAGGCGCGCAGCGGGGCAGGCGCGCTCGGGTCGAGCTGGTGCGCCCGTTCCAACGCCGCAAGCGCTTCGGCATGGTGCCCAAGCTTGGCCTGAGCTTGTCCGTTGCGTAGCTCTGCCTCGGCCTCTTCGACCGGTGACAGCGAGGAACGCATTTCGCCCAGCAGGGCGTCGGTCAGCCACAGCGTTTGCTCCGCGCTGCCATGCTCGCTCGCGACCTCAGCTAGCCTGAGCAGAGCGCTGGCGTCGTCGGACAACCACTTCATCAGGCTGCCCACGTGACTCAGCGCCTTGTCAGCGGCGCCGCTGCGGGCGAGCGCATCCACGTACAGAAAACCGAGCTCGCGTGCTTCCCGGGGTTCCAGGCTCTCCAGCTGGGAGAGCACTCCCTCTAGGCGCTTGGCTGCCTCCACGTAGCGCTGTTCCGTATACGCAATCCGGCCTAGGACACGTAACGCATCGGCGTTTGATGGGTCGATGTGCAGAGCGAGTTGCGCCGTAGCCAGCGCGCGCGGCGAATCCAGCAGGTATTTGTGGCAGACGACCGCCATTTCACCGGCTAGCTTGGCGCGCTCGCGCTCGCTGCCGGCAACCTGAATGGCCTCCTCCAGGAGTTCCGCCGCGGCGGCGTGATTGCCGAGCTCGACGTTTTTCTGCACCAGCCGCCGCCGCGCTCCCGGGTCGGCAGGCAGGAGATCGGCGGCGACCTTGTAGCGTCGCAACGCTCCCATTGCATCACCGCGGCTTTCGAGTACGTGCGCGGCACGTACCTCGAGCTCCGCCTTGGCCTCCGGCGTCGCCGCCTTGTCGACTAGCTCATCGATGGCCGCGAGCGCGCTCTCTGCATCACCGACGACGGCGCGCAGCGTAGCCAGCGCGTCCAGAGCGCCTGCGTGGCTCGGGGCAAGCTGGAGCACCCGCTCATAGGCTGCAATCGCACGGTCCGGCTGCTTCAGATTTTCCGCTAGCACGCGACCAAGCTGCAGCCCGGTCTCGATTTGTCGTTCGACTTTGCCGCCCGATGCTTGCCGTTCATACAACGCCGCGAGCGCCTCGTAGCGGTCCATGGCCCGGAAATGCCGCGCTAGTTCGCGTCCGGCATTTTGATGCTCAGGATCCAGCTCGAGCACGGTTTCGAGCGCCTCCGCGGCTCGCTCGTGATCCAAGTATTCTTCATCGTAGATGCCGGCGATGCGCTCGTAGAGCGTGATTTTTTGGCGCGCAGTGAGCGCGAGGTCCACTTGGCTACGCAACACCTCGAGCAGCTCGCGGTAGCGAACTGCGCGGCTGAGCACGCGATCCAAGCCGCGGAGTGCATCGATATAACGCGGATTTTCCGCTAGCACTTCGCGATAGGTTTTCTCGGCCGTGTCGAGCTTGTCTAGCTCGACGTCGTAGCTCTCGGCGACCTCGCACAGCAGTTGATGGCGTTCGTCGCCGCGCAGGGTTTTGGCACGCGTGAGGCGCACCGCAAGCGCGCCCGCGGCATCCCCTGCTGCTTCGAGCAGCGCAATCTGGCCGGCGGCGGCGCGCGCATGGGTGGGGTCTTCTTCGAGCACCGCAGAGTACAGCTCGCGCGCTGCTGCGGGATTGCTCAGGCGTGATTCGAGCACCTCCGCTGCTTCCACGCGCAGATCACGCGCTGCGTTCGGCGCCGCGATGTCCGCGCGGCGCAACAACACCTGCCCATACTCGGGCCATTGCTGGGCCTTCTTGTAGATAGAGGACAGCACGAGCAGCGCGCGGTCGTGATTCGGCTCGGCCGCCACGAGCTGCGTGAGCCAGGGTAGGGCCAGATCGGGCCGCATCACCTTTTCGGTGTACCAACGACCCATGTGGAACAGGAGCGCGTGCCGCTCGGGAGTGCCGAGGTCTTGCTCGAGCGCTTCAATGGCACGACCAAGCACGTCTTCCCACGCGGCGTAACGGGTGCCTGCCAGGCGCTCCACAGCCGCCACACAAGCATCATTGCGCGGGTCTTCGCAGAACGCTTGAGCATAGGCGACCAGCGCCTGCTCTTTTTCCTTCAGCTCATTCTCGTACAGCTGACCGATCTCTTGCCAATGTTCGGCGCGGTCGGCGTTGCTTTCGCTGCTTTCGCTGCGTTCGAGCAGCGACTCGATGAGCTCCTCGTACTTGCCGAGCGTCTTCTTCACGCGCACCAATGCCTGGGCCGCGCTGCGATCCCCTGGGTCGAGCTCCACCAAGCCGGCGTAAACTTCCTCAGCGGTCTCGTGGCGTGCCGCGGCTTCGTACAGGCGCGCGGCCCGGGCCAGGTGTTTTTTCAAAGCCTTTTCCAGGCTCGGCTCGGGTCGCCCCTGGAGGGTCTTGGCGACCTCGTAGAAGCCATCGGCGAGACGCGCCGGATCTGCGCCCAAATCCAGGCTCGCTTCGAGGGTGGTCGCCGCGTGCTCGTCCCCGGGGTTCTGCTTCAGTGCCTCGAACATTTCTGGCAGGCGCTCGTCCGTGACCCAAGTCGGCGGCCGCGTAGAAGCGCGCCAAATGCGGCGCAGACCCTCCAACGCTTCGCTCGCGTCGCGCGGTCGTTGCTCGCGATTTTTCTCCAACAAGCTGCGCACGAAAGTATCGACCGCGGGCGTGGCGCCGTTCCCGGCTGCGACGAACGACAGCGGCTCGGCAATTTCTGTGAGGTGGCCGAGCAGGGCGTCCACCGCGTGCGGACCGCTGAAAGGGGCTTTGCCGCTGAGCAATTGGTACATCAGTACGCCGAGTGCATAGACATCACTCGCAGCGCTCGGCGCGAGGCCGCGAAATTGCTCCGGCGCGCTTCCGAGTAAGAAGCTCGCCGTGCCGCCGTTTTGAGCGCTCGCAGGCGTCAAGCCAGGACGTAACAAGTGCGAACCCGGGTCCAAGAGCACGACCTTAGGTGCGTTCGGATTGGAATCGGTGATCAACACATTGCCGGCGTGTAATGAGCCATGCACCAAGCGCGCGGCGTGCAGCGGCACAAGTGCCTCGGCAATGGCCCACAACAGCGGCAAAACTTCGTTGAAATGCCGCGCTCCGCGGCGCGCGAGCCAGGCCGCGGCCGTCTCGCCCTCGGCGGCCGGATGCGCGATGCCAATGAACGAGCCGGCGTCATCCAGAGCGCCCGCGCTCACTTCGCCCGGCAACCCCGGGTGCTGAACTTGGCCGGCCAAGCGCGACGCCGTGAGGTAGCGGTGTGCGTCCGAACGTCGCGCCGCGACCCGTGGATGTAGTGCCTTGATGCGAAATTCGCGGCCGTCGCGTTGCGCCCGATACACCGTCGCCGACGGTCCCGTGCCGAGCGTGGCGGTCACTACGTAAGGGCCGAGCGCGTCGCCAGAGGCAAGCACCTCACCCTTACTGGAAGCCTGCCGCACGGGCTCGAGCGAGCCGGGCAGGCCTTTGCGGTCGAGCTCGATCGCGTCGAGCAAAGCGTCCACCGCTTCGATCGCCACGGCTTGCTCGGCGAGGGCGCGCGCAAACGAGGCTCGAGTCGCGACCCCTCCGATGTCTTCTGGCTCGAAGCCGAGCGCGTCTCGGCTCAAGCGGGTCAGTTCAGGTAGCTCGAACAGGCGCTCGAGCTCGGCAGAAAGCGTCTCGACCAGCATTGTCGTTTTTCCGTTTCGGTGACCGTGGGTTTTCGCGGTCGATTAGGCGTAGCAGGGCCGATCGCGCGGCAGCAATCGAGATCCAGTGGACCCAAAAAGAACAACCCCGGGACGCTTCACGCCCCGAGGTCGTTGATTACGTGAGCACTGAAAAATCGCAGCTACGCGGCTTTTCTCGGCTCACTAATGCCCACGCCCGTTCAGGCGCCGCTTGCCTTGTTGACCAGACCGGAGGCGTATTTCTCGAGCTTCCGCGCGTCCGAGTAGAACCCGCGGATGCCTTCACTGAGCTTCTCGACGGCCATCTGATCCTGGTTGTGCTCGAAGCGGTACGTCTTCTCATCCAAGTGAATGAGCGCGGTGTCGCTCGCGGCCGCGCTCAGCGCGGTGAGCTTGGGCGTGAGCTCGCCGTCTTTCGAGCCAAGCTCGGCGATCAGCTCGGGGCTGATGGTGAGCAAATCACACCCGGCAAGATCGACGATTTGATCGGCCTTGCGGAAGCTCGCGCCCATGACCTGCGTCTTGTAGCCGTGCTTCTTGTAGTGGTTGTAGATCTTGACCACGCTGGCGACGCCCGGATCTTCTTCGCGCGCGATGTCCGTTGCGCCCTTCGACTTCTTGTACCAATCGTAGATGCGACCCACGAACGGCGAGATCAAGGTGACCTTGGCCTCGGCGCAGGCGACGGCTTGAGCGAAGCTGAAGAGCAGGGTGAGGTTGGTACGAATGCCCTCTTTTTCCAGCTGCTCAGCGGCTTTGATGCCCTCCCAGGTCGAGCCCAATTTGATCAATACGCGCTGGCGATCCACCCCAGCGGCTTCGTACAGCTTGATAAAGTTGCGCGCCTTCTCGATGCTACCACTGGTGTCGAAGCTGAAGCTCGCATCGACCTCAGTCGACACGCGCCCGGGGATCAGCTTCAAGATTTCGCAGCCGAAATTGACGAACAGCTTGTCCATGAAAGCCATGGTCTGCGCGGTCTGATCGCCGGGCTGCTTTTGAGAGTAAGCCAGCGCTTCCTCGACCAGGTGCTTGTATTGGGGTTGCTGCGCAGCCTTGAACAAGAGCGAGGGGTTGGTGGTCGCATCCTGCGGCTTGGCCTTGCCGATCGCTTCGATATCGCCCGTATCTGCGACGACGATGGTGTACTTCTTCAGCGAATCGAGCAGGGACATCGGTTTCCTCCAGAGTTCAAATGAGCGAGTTTCGCGCTGACTGTGCGCAGTGTCAGAAATAGCCTGCCTCCCGCTCGCCAGGGGTGCAACAACCGCTCAAGCGCCTCCTCCAAAGGCCCGGATGCGCGCCTGCTCAGTACTGGTCGCCGGTTCGGTATTGGTCGGTTGACCAGTGGGCAGATGCGCACCAGAAATTCTCCAAAGGCTTCCATGGATTTAGCCGCTATGCGTCGGATACCCCAAGGTATTGTGTTGACGAGCAACGTGAACCCCAACTAATAGCCTTGAGTGTGTTGGTGCCTGCGCATTCGCACAGGCTGAAAATGGGAACCCGGTTCAGAAGCCGGGGCTGCCCCGCAGCGGTAGACGAGAACGACCTCCACGGTGGCACTGGTCAAAGCCCCCCTCCTTGTAACCAGGGCGGTCGGGTAGCGGCTGGGAAGCAGCGGACACTAGGAACCCGGGTTCGCCCGGAGCGCTCGTAAGCCCGAAGACCTGCCAGCACCCAGC
>JBDTYJ010000138.1:0-13745 GCA_040005755.1 Pseudomonadota bacterium | reverse complement strand
TTCCTGAAAGACGGCGAGCCGAGCGCGTTCACCCACCGTTATTCGAGCACCAGCTCGATGCGCGGCGCGTGCGGGTGCTCGTCGGGCGCCGCATAAATTTGGCTATCGATGCCGTGTTCGCGCAGTCCTGCGAAGATCGTATCGACGAGCTGTCCGACGCCGCCCGCGTTGTCGGTTTTGTTCACCTCGTCGCTGGTGCGAACCAGGATGTTCATCCGTTCGCGCATCGGTTTCCCGAGGATGCTCTTGCTGACGGTAGCAGCACAGCCAGTGCACACTGCCATGAGCAGCACCACCAGCGACCAGCCCACCCGCAACACCGAACCCTTACCGCCCAAAGCGATACGCCGCACGACTCTCATCTGTTTCCGCGCAAGCTCGCACGCCACCGCGCGACGAGCAAGCAGCGGCGCCGACAAAAGTCACGACGCTGGCGCAGTGCTTCGACGCACCCGGCGCTCAGCTGCCCGTTTCGGCCAGGCCCGTGGCTCGCTCGGCCACTAAAGCCGCTTCCACGATTTCGCAGATGCCGTGCCACGCCAAAATGTGCAGCTCTTGCACGCGCGGCGTTGCGGCTTCGGGCGCTTTGAAGGAAAGCGTTGCGGCCTTGGCAATCGGGCCGCCGTTGCGCCCGGTAAACGCTATTCCGAGCGCGCCGCGTTCGCGCGCGGCTTCCAGCGCACGCACCACGTTCGGCGAGCGCCCGCTGGTGCTGATGCCGACCACGATGTCACCGGCGCGTGCGTGCGCCCGCACTTGGCGGGCAAATACATCCTTGAAATCCCAATCGTTGCCGACGGCGGTGAGGATCGAAGTATCCGTAGTCAAGGCCAATGCGGGCCAGGGTTCGCGTTCGATCGCGAAGCGCCCAACCAGCTCAGCCGCGACGTGCTGCGCGTCAGCAGCGCTACCCCCGTTACCGCAAAACAAGATCTTGTGCCCGGTGCGCAGAGCGTTTGCGAGTACTTCGGCGATCTCGGCTAAACCCGAAAGCGATTCGGCGAGCAGCTTTTCGTGCGCGCGAATGCTGTCCTCCACGATGCGTTTTAACGCGCGTTCGTGCTCAGGCATGCGCTTTTGCGTGGCGCGCGAGTTGAGAAGCAATTCCACCGCCTCGGCAACGGCCCCTTCACCGCCGCGCGCTTCGAGCACGCGATGCGCCTTCGAACGTGCGGCGTGCGAAGCATCCGCCGGACACAACGCGAGGCCGACCATCGAAAACGCGAGCGCGTCGCGGTCGGCGTCGCCCACGAAGCAAACCTTGTCCAGGCTCACGCCCATTTCTTGGGAGAGCGTGCGGAGCGCGGCAACTTTGTCTTTCGCACCCGAAAGCACGAGATCCGCGTTGAGCCGTTCGCACAGCGCGGCTTGCAGCGCGCCGGTTTCCCCGGTCACGAGCGCAAGCTTGAGCCCTTCACGGCGCGCCCGTGCCAGCGCGTCCAAGTCGCGAAAGGCGATGCCTTTAGTCTCTTCGCCGTGGGCGCCGAGGCAAACCTTGCCGTCGGTGACTACGCCGTCGATATCCAGTGCCAAGAGCTCGATGGGATTTACCAACACGTTCGGCCTCCGTCCACGATCAGATTCGAACCCGTCATGTACGACGATGCGTCCGAACACAGGAAAACCAAAGCCGCGCGGTACTCATCGCGCTTTGCCATGCGCCCCATGGGGATCAAGTTGCTGAGCCGCTCCACGAAGTCATCCGGCTGTCCCGCGTACACCCCACCCGGCACGAGCGCGTTGACGCGCACGTTTTGCTCAGCCCAATAGGTCGCGAGGTACTTGGTAAACATCACCAATCCTCCTTTAACGACCGAATACGTAACGGGTTTAACGGGTTGTTCCGATTCTGCCAGGCCGGCACGCCGATAAATCCGCTGATCCGGCGCAATCACACCCAGATCCGAAGCAATATTCACGATCACGCCACCACCGTGTGCGGCCATGTAGGCGCCGAATACTTGGCTGACCAGGAACGCCCCGGTGAGGCCGACGGCGAGATCGCGCGACCAGTCGTCTAGCGAAAAGTTTTCGAAGCGAGAGGCCGCCAGGCCTTTGCCTTCGACCTTGGGATTGTGTGCCGCGTTATTGACCAGCCCATCGAGCCGACCGTGCCGACCGAGAACCGCTTGCAGTGCGGCCTGGCTCGAGGCGGCTTGAGTCACGTCGAGCTCGATGGCGCTCGCGGGCACGCCGTACTCCCGAGCAATGCTCCCAGCGCAGTCCTCTGCCGCCTGAATGCGCAGATCGGCGATCACGGGTGTGCCGCCGGCATCCGCAATGGCCTTGGCGTGCTCCACACCGAGTAAGCCAGAGCCGCCGGTGATTACGATCACCCGCCCGGTTAGGTCGAACGCCGCCAGCTTTTTTCGAGGACTCGTAGTCATGCCGGGTGCCGGTGCGCTTCTTCTTCGGGGTCCGGCTCACCGCGTTGCCAACGCTCGACGGCTGCGGCCAACGCAGGAATTTGGTCCGGGTAATCAAGCTCGTGGATTTTTCCTTCGATCACGAACGGAAGCACCACCTTGCCGACCATCGAGTCGAGCTCGAGGATGGTGCGCGGACGCACGATGTCCACGTACCCGTTCTGCCAGTACACGGCGGGCAGCTTCTGACGCGGCATCGAATGCGATTCGGGAAAGCCGGGCAGCTCCAGCGCCTGCCGCAGATAGGAGCCCTCGATGCGCCACATTTTGTAGGGCGTTTGCTCGGCGAGGCCAACCGCACGCAAACTGTCTGCCTCGGGGTGACGCAGCATCATGCCGATCGCGTGCTCGATCAGATCGATGCGCCGCACCGGGCCAGTGGGCCGCAGATGCACAATCAAATCAGGCGTGTAGCCCTGCTCCTGCAAGAACAAGAGCGCGTGCCGAAATACCTGAAGATCAGTGGCGGTGTCGGAGGCGAACTCCACGGGTCGCCGAAACGGCACCTCGGCGCCGAACTGCCGGGAAACTTCCGCAATCTCCGGGTCATCAGTAGACACGATGGTGCGCGTCACCTGCGAGCAGCCGAGTGCGTGCCCGATCGAGTAAGCGATCAGTGGTTTGCCAGCGATTTCGAGCAGATTCTTACGGGGCACTGACTTCGACCCGCCGCGCGCCGGGATGAGCGCTAAAACCTCGGGCTTAGTCATGACAGACGCGCCTCGATCTTCTTCTGAATACCCTGCGCTTGTGACTCGAGCAGTGCGACTGCGACCTGCAAGCTGAGCGCGCCTTCACGCACGGAGGGCGTGCACGGCTCACCGCGAATCACACAGGCAAAAAAATTCGCCAGCTCGTCCAAGAACGGCTGATTGCGAGCGACGCCTGAAAGGTCCAAGCGCTCCACGACCTTGCCGAACTCGTCACAGTGCTCGAAAAAACGAGCACTCAGGCTCCAGGATAGCTTGCCGCGCTCCCCGATGACGGTGACGCTGCGTTGCGCGGGCCGCTGCACGAAATCCTGGTGCAGTTCGACGAACAGCGGGCTGCCATCACTGTGCGCGAACTCGAGTAGCGACAGCGAAAGGTCGTCAACGTCCACTTCCAGCGAGGATACGTGGCCGCCCATGGAGAACACACGGCGCGGGGCCCCGAACAGAGCGCACAAATAGTCGAGTTCGTGGATCTGCGACAGCGTTACGCCGCCGCCGAGTTCGCTCTTAGCGGCATACATGCGGCGATAGTCCTCATACGGGTGAAAGCCCGGCAGGTACTCGCCCACCTCCGCGCGCACGGACAAGACGCGCCCGACGACTCCCGCCGCGAGCAACTCACGCATGCGCAGGAAGCCCGGGTGATAGCGCAGCTGGTAAGCGACGCACGTCGTAAGCCGTTGGGCCTCGCACAGGTCCACGAGCTCGCTGACCTCAGCCATGGAGTGCGACAGAGGCTTCTCGATGAAGAGGTGGCAGCCAGAACGAGCGGCCTGCAGCGCAATCGGCACGTGTAAGCTGCTCGGGTTGGTGATCAGCACCACGTCAGGCCGGGTCTCGAAGGCTTGTGCGAGGTCCGAGCACACGGAGACTCCGTATTGCTCTTCGAGGTCCACGCCGGGCACGACGTGCAGCGTGTCATCCAGCGTTTGACGCTCGCGCCGCACCCGATACGCGCAAACTTCCACGGCATCCCCCAGCAACGTACGCAGATTGCGCAAGTGCCGTTGGCCGACGCCACCCAGGCCGACGAACAGGCAGCGCCTAATCGCATGACGCGCCTGTTCAGGGCTGCCCTCGGGCCCGCGACTCGAAAGCGCGCTTTGCATCAAGCAGCCTCGCGAGCGCGCAAATGGGAGCGAACGAACGCGAGTGAATGCGCCGCGGAGAGCAACGGCTCGGCGTCGAAATAGTGTTGAGTCAAAAAATCCCCTCGGTAGCCAGCTCCGGCGAGCACTGCGAAGAATCCAGCGAAATTCGCGGCGCCGTGGCCAAACCGCTGACTCGTCCCGAATGCCGCGCGATCTTTGAGGTGCACTGCCTCGAGGAACGGGAGCAGCGGCAGGACGTCCGTCGCGATGTCGAAGCCTTGCGCGGTCGAGTTGCCGGTATCGTAGTATGCGCGCACCTTTTCGTGTGCCACGCCCCGAATCAGGGCGGCGTACTCTTCCCCCGGGATCTCCAGCTCGAGCCCGAGCACTACATTGCAGGCATCAAGCGCCGGAGCAACGCGCTGAAGGCTCTCTGTTACTTCGCGCACGAGCTCCGGAGTGTCGACCGCGGAGGACTCGAGCAAGGGCAGCAAAATCCGTGACGCGCCGAGCTCGCGCGTCCAATACACGAGTTCGCTGAGCTCCGCCGCGTTTTCGATGCGTGCCCGCGCGCTGCCTCCCGCCAGGCGGTGCACCATGAAATAGTCGGCGCACACGCTGCCCACCGGCAGGCCACTTTCGGCCGCGCATGCGCGAATTGCCTTCCGGCCAGCGCCGCTTGCGATCGGATTTTCAGCGGCGCGTTCGGCCTCGTAAATCCATTCCAGATAGGAAAAGCCTAGCTGCTTCGCGTGCGCGAACTCTTCCGGCCAGGTTTCGTGAGGAAAAGCCTGTAGTCGACCGACCGGACGCGGCGAAAGCCGGCCTTGCATCACACCGACGCGTTGTTCAGCCACGATGCCTCCGTGAATGCGCAGCGTCAGCCGACGCGGCGCAGTTTCTTCATGATCGGAATTTCGTCATCGCTCACCTTTTTCACGCCGTCACCGAGCGCGGCCTCGATGCTGCGTGTGTCGCGAACCAGCTTCATCAAGCCTTGCGGCTCAACGCTGGCCGCCTGATCCGAGCCCCACATCGCGCGGTCGAGCGTGATGTGACGTTCGACCATGGCGGCGCCGAGAGCGACCGCAGCCAGGCTAGTAGCCAAACCCACTTCATGGCCCGAGTAACCCACGGGAACGCCATAGCGTTCGCGCATGACCGGGATCATCTTCAAATTCAGATCGGCGATCTTGGCCGGGTAGGCGCTGGTGGTGTGCAGCAGGATCAAGTCCTGGGTCCCCAGCACCTCCACCGCGTGGTCCACCTGAGCCAGAGTGCTCATGCCAACGGACACGATCAGTGGGCGTTTGGTGGCGCGGTGATGTTTGAGCAAGTGGTCGTCAGTCAGGCTCGCTGAAGCGAGCTTGTACGCGGGCGGATTGAACTGCTCCATGAAATCCACCGAAGCTTCGTCCCAGCACGACGAGAACCAAGCGATCTCCTTTTCCGCGCAGTACCGATCGATGTTCTGATACTGATCCTGACCGAACTCGAGACCACGCTTGAGGTGACCGTTGCTAGGACCGAACGGATTCTCGCGCGGCTTGGCCAGTTCTTCCGCGCTATACACGACGTCTACCGTCCGCTTTTGGAACTTGATCGCGTTGGCACCGGCGAATGCGGCGAGGTCGATGAGACGGCGCGCAATGCCGAGATCGCCATTGTGGTTGATGCCAATTTCCCCGACGATGTAGCAGGGGCAACCGTCACCCACGAGACTCTTACCGATCTTGACTTGGACCATCTTTTTCTCCAGTTGAGACGCTAACTGCAAGGCTCGTTCCAAGTTTCGAAGTTTTTGGGCGGGCCCAAAACCTGCGGGCCGGGCGCAATGACTTCACTTCATTGGGCCGAGAGCTCAGCTTCCGGGGAGCAACCGACCTTGTCGGCCACTACCAGCAACATCCATTCTTTGGAAAAACGGACAAACTTGGATTTCTTGAAGGGCGTCGGTAAGAGGGCGGCGGCATCCGCCAGCGGGCGCAAATACGGATGTTCCCAAAGCAGCGGCAACTGCCGAAAGCGCGTGGCTTCGTGTACTCGAAAGCCATGGCACTCCACACACTCGCGCAGCCCGTTCAGCGTGAACGGCCGCACGTGCGTCCAATCGTCATAGAAATGACGCCACTGTGCGGTCCAATCTGGCACTAGCGCAATCATGCGGCCCGCCGGAGCGAGCACGCGGTGACACTCCTTGAGCAGCGAGCTGATATCGCGGATGTGCTCGAAGACCGATTTCGAAAACAAGACCGCAAATTCACCGTCGGCAAACGGCAGCCCGGCGCGCTCGTAATCCCCCACCACGACCGGCTCCGAGAACTTGGGCGCGCTGGGCCGCGAGCGATCGATGCCCATTGCGTCAAAGCCTTGACGCGCAAAGCCATGCAGGAATTCACCGCGGCCAGTGCCCAGATCCAACAGCTTTGCGCCGCGATAGCCGGGCAAATAGCGGGTGCTGAGGTGTTCAGTTAGCTGCGCCGGGTAGCCGGTGTAGGGCTTGGCTTGCTCGCTGTAGCGCACGTCCAAATAATTGAACGCGCCGTCGGTTTGCGCGGCGGACGGGTTGTCAGCACTAGGCATAGCGAACCGGCTCATGTGTTCTTGTCGTTCCCATTGCTGGCTACGATGCGCAAAGCCGCGCGACTGATCTCGTCGCCAATCCGTAAAGCATCGATCAAAGGCGCGCTCGGCTGTGCGCCGAACGCGTAGTCCTCGTACCGTTGCGCGGCCAGCGGAGTCGCATGCAGGTCGAGCTCCGCGGGCGCGCCAAGCTGTCCCAAGTGCGATCCGATCGCGCCAAAACCCTGGGTCATGGCCTGGTTGCTGAGTGAAGCGACCGAGCGCGTGTACGCCGAGGCGTCGCCCGTGAAGTAGCCCCGCTGTTTCAACCCGCTAACGAAGCCCGCAGCGTCACCGTTCTGGGCGCTGGCCGTCGCCTCGGGGAAGCGCTGCGTCAACAGTTTGACGTAGTCCGTGGCGCCTTCCTCGGCGCTGCGATAGGCGCGAAAGCGATCGATAATGGTGCGCTCGCTAGCGCCAAAGCCTTCCCGGGTACGCTGCGAAACGGACAGCCCGCTCGGACCCATGCCCTTGATTCCCCCGAAATTGTAGTTGTACATCGACCCGCCGTTGCCAGTTTCGTGGGCCCACTGCGCCGTCAGAATGGACAGTGTCTTTTGGCTGGGCGGCTCTCCAGTGACGTTCGTCCAAGCGGCGCGCAGCGCATCGGCCGCTTGCGTGCCGTCGAGGCGCGTGCGCGTCGGTGCGACGACGGACGGTATGCTGACGGCCGGGGTGCGCGTTGCGAGCAGCGCTTGAAAGGCCGGTGAGGCATGCACACGCGCATCCGCCTGCGTTTCCGCGGGCGAAAGACCGAGGCTGATGCTCTGAATCGTGGAGGCCACTCGACGCCTCCGTACCGCAAGTTCCGGGCCAGACGCGCGCGGTCGCCGGCGTTCGGCCTGGCGCTAGGCGTTGTCGAGCTTGGATTTCAAGACCGTCAAATCTTCGAGCAAGTCGAACAGCTCCGACTCCAGGCCACGATTGCCGATCAGCGTGATGGCGTGATCGAGGGAATTGATCTCGATCTTGGAGGAGCGCGCTTGCGCCCGGTGCACGCAACGAGCGACCAGGATCGGGATTTTGCCCACCAAATTACCGACGTTCTTGGAGGCGTACGGGTCGTTGAGCGCGCGCAGCAGCTCATGGATGCGATCCAGCTCGTTCAGGTGCTTCGGTTGAACCTTGGTATCGGCAGGATCCACGGTCAGTGGTCCCGCGATGGGGGCGCGCATCAACGGTTAGTCTTTGCGAAAGTGGGGCCGCTCGCAAGTGCCACGATGTTCGGTGAAGGCGAGGCGTCGCAGAAAAAGCGTCAAAGGTCCGACGCTTTCGTCGTCAGCGCGTCAGGGGCCGGGCACTACTTTTCCGCGCCTTTATGCGCTCGCGCGGCGCGCGAAGCGGTTCCCCGGCCCCGCCCAGGCTGGCCCAGCGCTTGCTCTGTAGCGTTGGGCAATGAGCACTGGTATTTGGGCCGCGGCGTCAGGAGCAGTTGGGCAGATCGCCGCGCTCGACACGGCCGCGCAGAATATCGCGAACGCAACTACCCCCGGCTACCGCGCCGAAGAGGCCGTGTTTCGGCAGACGCTCGTCAAGTCCATCGGCAACAACACCGGCACCGGCTCGCTACGCTACGCGATCTCCCGCACCACGGTGCCGGACTTTCGCGCCGGGCAAATGGTGCAAACCGGGCGCCCGCTCGACGCGGCCATCGCGGATGACAAGAGCTTCTTCGTCGTCTCCACGCCGCAAGGCGAGCGTTACACACGCGCCGGCAGCTTTCGGCTGTCGGTCAACGGCACGGTCACCACGCCCGACGGGTACCCCATCTTGGCCACCAACCATCGCGTCGTGAAGACCGATCCACACGCCGGCAACATCGCGCTCGACCGCGACGGCAATCTGGTGACGGATGGCGTGCAGGGTCAAAAGCTCGGCCTAGTGACATTCCCGAACTTGGGAGGCCTCGAGCGAGACGGGCAGGTGTTGTTCAAGGCACGCCCCGACGCGGGCCAGCCGCAGGCATCCGATGCCTTGCTGGAGACCGCTTCCGTCGAGCTCTCGAACGCCAATGCGGTCACCGGCATGACGTCGCTCGTGAACACCTCGCGCAACTTCGAGATGATCAGCAAGGTGATCGAAGCCTTCGGCGAAATCGACAAGCGCGCGGCCAGCGGGATCATGGGCCGCTAGGCCTAACCCGGCTGAACCCGAGGCGCCGTCCCGTCGGCTCTTCGAGTCCGCGCGTCAGGGGCGACGTTACCGCCCGCGGCCATCCGGACCGGTCTTCCTGGGCGGGTTTGCGGATGGAGCCTCTTGCGGCAAATCGTCGAGGCGGACGGCTTTGGGCTCGGCGCTTGCTCCTTCCGGTGCAGGCGGACGGGCAACCGAAGTCACATGCGCTCCCGACGGAAAGGCCGCGGGCGGAGCGGGAGCAATGGTGGCAGCCTGTCGGGAGGAGACCCAGGCCACCACCCCCAGCAAGAGCGCAGCAGCTGCTGCGGCAAGGAGCCAGACCCGGCGCTTTAGCGAGGAGCCTGCCGCGGCCGGCCTAGCAAACGCCGCTGCCGTCGGGGGCGCCTTCATATTCCTCAATGTTATCGCGCGAGACGCCGGAATCGACCGCAGATCGGGGACCGGTAACTCCAGCTGCTGCCCCGTGCTGCGCCCCTCCATTTCTGCAAAAGTGACCCGCAATGCGTGTTGCATGGTCGCGGCATCCGCAAAGCGCGCGTTCCTATCGTAGGAAAGCGCCTTGTCAATGAAGTGAACCAAGCTCGGGTGCAAATCGGGCCGGCGCTCGGCGATCGAGCGCGCCGGGCGCGTGACGGCCATGGCCAATGTTTCGCTGACGGTTTCGCCCGAATGCACGAATTCGCCAGTCAGCAGCGTGTACAGGCTTGCGCCAACCGCCCAAAGGTCCGAACGACCATCCACGTCTTCCCAGCGGCCCCGGGCCTGCTCGGGCGCCATGAAGGTCGGGGTGCCCATGGCGCTACCCGCCAGGGTGGTGCTGAGCGGCGAGCTCAACTCGCGCACGCGCGCGATTCCAAAATCCAGCACTTTGACCGTTCCGTCCCGGGTCAAGAACAGATTGTCCGGCTTCAGGTCGCGATGCACGATTCCCTGAGCGTGCGCCGCCGCCAGCGTGTCGAGTAACTGATCCGCCACGGACAACGCCTCATGCGGAGACAGGACCCGGCCTTTTCTTTGCCAACGTTGCTCAATGGTCTCGCCATCCAGCAATTCCATGACTAGGAAAGCGAGTCCGTCATCTGAAACGTCGTCGTAGTCGACCGCGACAGCACCGCGCTGCCCGATCGAGTTCGCGACATAACCCTCGCGCAAGAAGCGCTTCCGAATCGCCGCATCTTGCGACAGTTCGGGGTGCAGCATTTTGATCGCAGCACGCCGGTTCGTGTGATGGGTCGCGGCGTACACCGCCGCCATGCCCCCTACACCCAATAGTTCATCGAGCCGCCATTTCTTTTTGAGGACCGTTCCGACACGCGCTCTGGCACGCTCGGTCGCTACCTCGAGTTGAACCGGCATCGTAGAGAGTGTGCTAACTTAGCACGACCTAAACGCGAGTGTCCGAGCCGAAAAGGATGCCCTAGATTTCCTGGGGTTTCAGCTATCGGTCACGGCCTTGCCCACGCGACGACTCTGCTTGACGAGTGTCGCATTCTCGTGCGAGAGGCGAAGCATGGCCTCGGCCAAGCGTGACATCCGACACATCATCGATTCGTTCTCCGAAGACCTAATTCAAATTGCGCAGGGCATTGCTCGAGAGCAAGCCGCACGCGCGATCACTGAATGGCAAACGAAGAATCAAAAGGTCCTGGCTAAAAAGTCAGTTCAGGACGAGAAAGCGCTGCGCAATCAAAAGGCGTTGGAGCGCATCGAACGCGTTGCCGCCCGCCGTCGCGAGCGCGAGGAGAAGAAAGCCACCGAGCGTGCGCTTCGCCTGGAGCAGCGCATCGTGTCGCAGAAAGAGCCGTCGGAGCGGAAGCCGCGTCGAGGCTTACTCGCCGAAGGCGCAGCGAAGAAGGAACCCACTCCGCCACCGCTCTTCGTCCACAAGCGCAGGCGCGATGGAGAAATCCAACAGCTGAAACGCGGCGACGAAGAAGGCGCGGTCGCAGGCAACCTAGCGCCCGCCGCAGCAGTAACCAGTAACGGCGTTAGTAACGGCGCGCCTGCCGCCGCTCCCGGCGAACAACTGCGCTTGGGCTTGTAGGCTCCCCATAAAGAAAACCCCAAGCTCTCACGAGCCCGGGGTTTTCAAACACATACCCAGAATAGCTGCGGGCTAGCTCGTGGGAGGGACGCTCTAGCCCGCGGACAAGCTGTGGCTCAGCCGCTTTGGCGGCGCTGGAATGCCGGCGTATCCCAGTCGGTATCCATGTTGGCGGGGAACGTGATGCGCTCGCGGACCGGCAAGGACATTTGCGGCTCGCGCCCGCCCGAGGCGGTGCTGATTTGCGGCGCTGGCGGGCGGCGCGTGGAATACGCCGGCACCGGCGCCTCGATCCGAGCAGGAACTTGGACTTGCGAACGCGAAGCGGGGGCCAGCGACTCGCGACTTTCCGGACGGACCACCGTCGCGCGGCGGGCAACCTCAACCGGCATTTCCTCGCCAGCGTGCTGGAAGCCGGTGGCGATGACCGTCACTTTGAGCGTATCGGCCATGTTCTCGTCGATGCTGGCACCGAAGATGATGTTTGCGTCCTCGTGCGCCTGCTCTTGAATGAGCGAAGCCGCCTCTTGGATTTCTTTCATCTTCATGTCCGGACCGCCGACGACGTTGATCAGCACCCCGGTCGCGCCGTGCACCGAAATATTGTCGAGCAGGGGGGACTGCACGGCTTGCTCCGCGGCCAAGCGCGCGCGGCCCTCGCCCTTCGCGCAGCCCGTGCCCATCAGCGCGCGGCCCATGCCGGCCATCACGGTGCGCACGTCGGCAAAATCGACGTTCACGATGCCGTCCAAAGTGATCAGATCGCTGATGCCGCGCACCGCCTGAAACAGCACTTCATCCGCCTTGCGGAAGGCTTCGACGAACGTCAGATCGTCGTCCGCGAGCGTCATCAGCTTCTCGTTCGGGATCGTGATCAGCGTGTCAACGTGCTCGCTCAGAGCGGCCAAACCAGCCTCTGCGCGACGCGAACGCTGACGCCCCTCGAAACTGAAGGGCTTCGTGACCACGCCGACCGTGAGCGCGCCGGCTTCGCGGGCTAGCTGCGCGATCACCGGAGCGGCGCCGGTACCCGTGCCGCCGCCCATGCCGGCGGTCACGAACACCATGTCGGCGCCCGCGACGATATCCTTCAAACGTTGCACGTCCTCCAGGGCGGCCTTGCGACCGCGCTCCGGATCGGCGCCAGCGCCCAGGCCGCGGGTCACGTTTTGACCAATCGCGATCTTTTCGGCGGCGGAATTGGAATTTAGGGCCTGGGCGTCGGTGTTCACGGTGATGAACTCCACGCCTTCGAGGCCGAAGTGGATCATCGTGTTGATGGCGTTGCCGCCAGAACCGCCGACACCGATGACCTTGATGCGCGCTTGGTAGGCACGCGTCTCATCAGCGAACTCAATGGAAAAACTCATCGTCCCATCCTCCCGGATTTGGTGTGCTTGTCTCGTTCGCGCGCGTCGTCATGAATCCGGGTCTGCCTTCCCTTGCCTGCTTCTCGCGAAGCCGGCGTGGACTCGTGTCGTCGCTCTTGAAAGTGTTTCGTGACTGGTCTGGGTATTTCGTGACTTAGGTTAAGCAATCGGTTTCGGCTGCGAGTGCGCTCAGAAAGCGGCTCGAAACCAATTCCAAAATCCGTTTTTCTGCGCGCTTGCGTCCTGCGCAGCAGCCGCTTCGATGCGGCGTTCCTCGTCCGGTGCACGCAGCCCTCGCGGCGCGGCGTCCGCCAATTGGGCTGCACCATAGCGCACCAGGCCCACGCCGGTGGCGTATTGCGGACCCTGCACCAATTGTACGATGCCTTTGACGCCCACGGGGAAACCGAGGCGCACTGGCATGCCGAGGATTTCCTCGGCGCACTCGATCATGCCCTCCATCAGCGCGGCGCCGCCGGTGAGCACGCAGCCGGAACACAGCTGCTCGAGCAAGCCGGTCTCTTCGATACGCCGGCGCGCTTCACTGAAGATCTCTTCCACGCGGGGTTCGATGATGTCGCTCAGCAGGCGGCGCGCAACGCGGCGCGGAGCATGCCCACCCACGCCCGGCACTTCAATTTCCTCGTCGTCCGCGATCATGCGCCCGAGCGCGCACCCGTAATTACGCTTCAGGCGTTCGGCTTCGGCCATCGGCGTGCGCAGACCCGCCGCCACGTCGCTCGTGATGTTGTTGCCGCCCGCCGGGATCACGCTGGTGTGTGCAATGCCGCCGTCCACGTACAACAGCAGATCTGTCGTGCCTCCGCCGATGTCGATCACGGCCACGCCGATCTCTTTTTCGTCCTCGCTGAGCACGGCGTCGGAGCTCGCCAGCGGCTCGAGCACGACGTCCGCCACGTTCAGCCCGCAGCGTTCTACGCAACGGATCACGTTCTGCACGCAAGATGTGGCTGCGGTGACCAAGTTCACGCGCGCCTGCAAGCGCACGCCGCTCATGCCGATCGGATCGCGAATGCCGTCTTGGTTGTCGACCGCGTATTCGCGGGGCAAGGCGTGCAAGATCATGCGGTCCGCATCCACCGGGATCGCGCGCGCCCCCTCCAGCACGCGGTCCAAGTCGGCACGCGTCACTTCGCGACCGCTGATCGCGCATACGCCGTCCGAAACGTGACTCTTGATGTGGCTCCCTGCAACGCCGGCGTACACCGTCTTGATCTCGACACCGGCCATGGTCTGGGCAGCTTCGATCGCTTCGCGGATCGAGCGCACGGTCCATTCGATGTTGCTGACGACGCCCTTGCGCAGGCCGCGGCACGGGACGT
>JBDTYJ010000137.1:0-13777 GCA_040005755.1 Pseudomonadota bacterium | reverse complement strand
GGGGATCTAGCTGCTATGCCTTCCGGGTGGGCCATGAGGGTTGGGGAGCCACGGGGAAAGCCATGAAAAATCTGATTAAGAATGTGTTGATTGGTTTTGGGGTGGGTTTGGTGCTGGTCACCGGGCTGTCGCTCATTACGAGTAACAGCAGCAAAGCCGCCTCGGCCGCGCACTCCGCACACTGAATCCGAAGTGATGGGCGACTGAGGCACTCGACACGGGCGATCCCGCGCTCAATAGTCGCGCGCATGTCGATTCGAACCGTCAAGGGGTTGCCCTCATTCGCACTGTCCGTCGCGCTCGCGCTACCCGCGTGCAGCCATTCCGCGGCGCCGCCCAGCGCGGCTCCTACAACCAGCGCCGCAGCTACGCCGGCCGAGGCGGCTGTCGTCGTTCCTGATTACGTCACAGCCGCTGTCACTGCGCCGGATCGCAGCCCGGATGACAGAGCGCTCGATGCCGGTCGCAAGCCCGATCAAATGCTGGCTTTCTTCGGCATTCAGCCGGGCATGAAGGTCGCTGAAATCGGCGCTGGAGGCGGCTACACGAGTGAGCTGTTGTCGCGCGTGGTGGGGCCAACGGGCAAAGTGTACGGCCAGAACTCGCCGATGATCTTGGAGAAGTTCGCGAATGTGCCGTGGAGCGCGCGGCTGTCCAAACCGCTCTTGAGCAACGTTGTGCGCGCGGATCGCGAGTTCGACGATCCGTTGCCGCCCGAAGCGACCGACCTGGACGCCGTGCTGTGCGTGCTCTTTTATCACGACACGGTATGGATCGGCACGGATCGCGCGAAGATGAACAAGGCCGTCTTCGCCTCGCTCAAGCACGGTGGCGTGTACGGCATCGTGGATCACAGCGCTGCACCTGGCGCGGGGTTGAGCGCCGTAAAGACACTGCACCGCATCGAAGAAAAGACGCTGCAAGCCGAGATCGAGCAGGCCGGCTTTCAGCTCGTGGGCGAAGCATCGTTCTTGAAGAACCCGACTGACACCCGGGATTGGAGCGACTCCCCCAAGGTGGCCGGCGAGCGGCGCGGCACCTCGGACCGCTTCGTGCTCAAGTTCCAAAAACCGTGAGCGGAGTTCGGTCCTGAGGAGCACGCGAGACGAGCGGGCCGCGGGACCGCTTGACGCACGCGGAAGCGCGGCGAACGCCGGAAATCTTGGAAATTTCCGCGAATTTGCCAGGCTTCCGCGGCGAGCCGAATTCGATATACTCGCTCGCGATGAACGCTCGAACTTGGGTTTACTCGTGCATGTCCGGGGTCATGTTTTTGGCGTGTGGTGGCGCCGCGGTTCCGCAAGATTCGCTCACGGCGGCGCAAGCCGACGTGAAGGGTGCGGAAGTCGGTGGCGCTGCCGAAAACCCGAAAGCAGCGTTGTATTTGAAATACGCCAAGGAGCAGATCGAGCTCGCACAGAAGCAGATCGCCGATAACGACAACGAAACTGCGGCGCGCACCTTGGACCGCGCGCAAGCAGATGCGGAGCTTGCTTTAGCCCTCTCCAAAGAGGTCAAAGCGCAAAGCGACGCCAGTGAAGCCAACGAGCAGGTCGGTAAACTGCGCAAGGAGATCGCCAAGTGATGTCTCGGACCCCGCGAACCATGACGACCTTTTCTTGGACGGCCGCGCCGGCCCTCACCTGGGTGAGTCTGGCAGCGCTGCTCACCGCGTGCGGCACCGCAGCCGTCCCGCAAGAGCTGCTCGACGCGCGCGCCGCCTACGCGGACGCGTCGAAGGGCCCGGCAGCGGATCTGGCACCCGCTCAGCTGGATACCGCTAAGCAAGCGCTCGACGGCGCGCAACGCAGCTTCGATAGTGACGGCCCGAGTCAGAAAACGAAGGACATGGCGTACATCGCCGAACGCCGCGCGCAGATCGCGGCGGCTGAAGGCGGCCGTGAGAGCGCTGAGCGCAAACGCGCTGCTGCCGACAAAGACTTCAAGACCACGCAGATGGAGGGTCTAGAGAAGACCAAAGAGCAGCTGGAGGCCGAAAAGAAAGCGCGTGAAGCCAGCACCAGCGAGGTCAACAAGACCAAAGCGGAGCTTGCAGCGGAAAAGACCGCCCGCGCCGAGGCCGAAAAGAAAGCGGCCGCCGCGATGGCCAGCTTGACCGAGATCGCCAAGGTGAAGGAAGAGTCGCGCGGCGTGGTGATCACCCTCTCCGGCTCGGTTCTATTCGCGACCGCGAAGAGTGACTTGCTGGCGATCGCGAGAGAGAAGCTGGATCAGGTGGCCAAGGCGTTGCTCGACCAGGGCTTCAAGGCGATTGTCGTGCAGGGCTATACGGATTCGCGCGGTAACGCTTCGGACAACGACGCACTCTCCCAGCGTCGTGCGCAGTCGGTGCGTGATTACCTCGTCACGAAGGGCATCCCGTCGGAAAAAGCGACCGCGCAGGGGCTAGGCCCGAGTCACCCCGTGGGTGACAACGCGACGGCGGACGGCCGCGCCGAAAACCGTCGCGTCGAGATCGTGGTCACGCCGGATAAGTGAGCTCAGAAACACGAACCACGACGCCGAAGGCTGTGCCGAACGCGTCGTGGCGCGTGACCATCAAAAACCAAAGTCAGGCTCCGGGAGCGGCCCCAAGGAAACGGAAATCGAGGTTTGGGTTCCCACCTCGATTTCTCGATTTTTGGGGGCGCCCATAACCCGGCCACGCACCTCGCAGCGCGGCGCGGTACCCGGCCGAGCCTCGCTACAAGCAGCCGCGAGGCAACGCTTTGCAGTTCAAAGCGCCGTGGCTTCGTCCACGCCGAGCATTAAGTTCAAATTCTGAACGGCCGCGCCCGACGCGCCTTTGCCCAGATTGTCGAGCCGGGCCACGATCAAAATCTGCTCGTCGTGACCGAACACGAAGAGCTCGAGGCGGTTCGTGTCGTTGCAAGCGATGGGGCTCAAGTAGCCTTCGTCCAGCAGCGCCTCCGATTCGAGCGGCTGCACGAGCACGAAGCGCTCCCCCGAGTAGTGGGCGCCGAGCAGCTCGTGCACGTCTTTCACGGTCAGCTTCTTCGGTAAGAGGCGGGTGAAAAGCGGCACGGACACGAGCATGCCTTTGTAGAAGTTGCCCACCACCGGTTCGAAGAACGGAGCGTTAGCTAGGCCGACCACATGTTGCATTTCCGGCAAATGCTTGTGCTTGAGGCCGAGCGCGTACGGGCGGGGCCCGCGCAGCGCCTGCTTTTCTTCGGGCGCGCCCGTTTCGTACTTGGCAATCAACTTCTTCCCGCCACCGCTGTAGCCGGTGAGCGAGTGAACCACGGCCGGATAGTCCGCGGGCACCAAGCCGCGAGCGACTAGCGGGGCGAGTGCAGCCACGAGCCCCGTGGCATGGCAACCGGGCACGCTAACGCGAGTGGCTCTGCGGATGAGATCACGCTGGCCGCGGTTCAACTCCGGAAAGCCGTACACGAACTCGGGGTCCACGCGGTGCGCGCTGCTGGGGTCGATCAAACGCGTGCGCGGATTTTCGATCATGCTCACGGCTTCGCGCGCGGCGGCATCCGGCAGGCAGGTGATCACGAAGTCGACCGCGTTGATCAACGCTTTGCGCGCGTTTGGATCCTTGCGCTGCTCACCCGGCAGCTCGCACAGTTCAACATCCGCGCGCGCCTGCAAGCGCTCTTGGATTTGTAGACCGGTGGTCCCTTCGCGACCGTCGATGAAGATCTTGGACTTCGTCATTCTTCTGTGGCGGAAGATGTACGGCAAAGGCGGCAATTGCGCCAGCCCGCACACGCTTTGCGGGCGAGCACATCCGCGCACAACGAACTTTTCCCTCAAAGGAGGCCCCGCATACAAACGCGGCATTGTACGGCGAACAGCCTCCTTGACGCAGCCAGCCAAGCTTGTACCAATTTGGCGGTGAGTGTTTTCGAGCGTGTCTTTGCGCCTGCGTTGTTGGGCGCGTTTGGAGTTTGCCTGTCCAGTTGCGGGCAAGCCCAGCACCCTCCCTCCCGGCTCACGCTCGCTGCTCCCGCGCTCGAGCAAGCAAGCCAGAGCGATGGCCCCAGTGGCGGCATCGTGCGGGATACGTCCGAGAGCGCAAACGTGTTCGCCTCCGTCGCCGCGCCCGCTCCCGGCGCAGTGTCTGCGCACGATTGCCGCGCGGGCATGGTGCGCGTCGCAGGCTATTGCATCGATCGCTACGAGGCATACGTCGTCGAGTTGGACGACAACGGCAAGGAGTCGGAGCACTCACCTTACACGCCGGTGGATGGTCTGAGGGTGCGCGCCAAAGTCGCGGCCGGCGTCGTGCCACAAGGGTACATCTCGCAAGTGCAAGCTTTGCAGGCCTGCCAGAACGCGGGCAAACGCCTGTGCACCGCAGCTGAGTTCTCACTTGCCTGCCGCGGCCCAGGCAACACAGCGAACTACCCTTATGGCGGTACCGAGCACCGCGCCGGCAAGTGCAACGAGGGCAAAGGCAGCGCAGTGCCGATGATCTTCGGGCAGGAAGCCGTGTACGGCGCGCAGTTCATGAATGATCCGCGCTTGAACCGCTGGGCGGGCGGCTTGGCCAAGACAGGCGAGTACACAGGCTCCGTCTCGCCGTTCGGCGTGTATGATTTGGTTGGTAACCTGCATGAATGGGGCGCGGAAGTGGCGCCCAACGGTCACGGGTATTTCCGCGGCGGCTACTACGGCGACGCGGAGATCAACGGGCACGGTTGCAACTATGTGACCCGCGCGCACGCGGCCGTTTATCACGATTACTCGACTGGCTTCCGCTGTTGCGCGGATGCCGAGAGTGAATAGCGCCGAGCGCGAAATCCGCTGATTTTTTAGCTGGTTTCTGTGGCTGCTTAAGTCCGTGCTGCCGCGCGTCGTAATGACCCGTAGCAGCATTGGGCCATGGCCGCGATTCGTTCCTCAATCTTCGTGTGTGCGCTGAGCTGCGTTCTGGTTACGGCGGCTAACGGCGGAGCCCAGTCGCGAGCCAAGCCCCCGAGCCACGCGGAGGCGAAGCCCGATCTCGGCGAGCCGGAAACGGTCGCCAAAGAGCGCGCGCGCCTGCTGTACGAGAAGGGCGTTACCGCGTACCGCGAAGGGCGTTTCTACGACGCGGTGGACATCTTCCTCGAGACCAACCGGCTCTATCCGGATCCGAAGTTTTCGTACAACATTGGCAGGGCCTTCGAGGGCATGGCCAATCAAGCCAGCGCCTTGCGCTACTACCGGGAATACTTGCGCCGCCTCCCGGAAGCGCCCGACGCGCGCGAAGTGGAGGGCCACGTGCATCAGCTCGAGCTGGCACTGAGTCAAAAAGGCATCCAGCAGCTCACGGTGCTTTCCACGCCGGAGGGCGCAATCGTGCGGCTCGATGGACAGGCAGTCGGAGTGACGCCCTGGACCGGCCAAAGCTTCGCCGGCAAGCACCGCCTGGTACTCGAAGCCGAGGGCTTTCGGCGCTGGGAAAGCGTCGTCGAGCTCGACCCGCACCGCGCGCAGGACTTCAGCTTCGATTTGCTGAAGTCCACCGAAAAGCCGGTATGCGACGCGCCGACCGCGCGCAAGCTACCGCCGCGCGAGGCCAAGCTCAGCGTGTTCACGCTGAGCACGCTCGGGGCAGGGCTAGCCATGTTCGGCAGCGCGCTGATCGCGCAGATGGCGAGCAGCAACGCCTCCGGCATCTCGAAGAGCTCCGCTTTCTTCGCCGGCGCGGGCACTGGCATCACGCTCGTGGGCGGCGTCATGCTGTATTTCGATCTCAGCCCGGGCAGCTCCGAGGCCGCCTCGCGCGCCGTGCACATTGATACGGATCAGGGCCTGCAGCACGGCATGAGCCCCTAGCTCGTGTGTTCCTGAATGCCGCTCTCGGTGCGGTTTTCAGCGTAAAGATTCGTGAGTGACGGGCACGAGCACAGACTTTGGATTTCGGGGACAGGCCCGTCAGCGAAACGGATCTTTCAGCTCGGCGCCGGCGGGTTTGGGTTCCCACTTTTGCGCGGCCTTCGGCGCTGCGACTCGAGCCTCGGCCGCAGCTCGAACTTCAGCGGCGGGCGCGTGTGGCGGCTTTTTGACGACGCTCGGCAGCGGGCGCGGCATCTCCACGGTGGCCGCTACGGTCGCCATCGGAATCGAGGAGTGGCGCGGCGTTTCTTCGACTTGCTGAGCACGGCGATCGTCTTCGCTGGGCCCCGGGGCGGCCGAGCCTGCCCAGGCAGCTAAGCCCACCGCCGCACAGAACGCCAACGCGGCGCCAGCCACCGTGAGCCAAATCCAACGCGAGGGGCCCTGACCGGAGGTTGGCCGAATAACGTGCTCGCCTGTCTTCCTCGACATGGGCACGTTGAACAAATGATTTTGCAACGCCTCGCCCGCAGGGCGTAACAGCACGCCGCTGCTCAACTCGCCGTTTTCATCCACGGGTACCGGGGTCTCATCAACGGAACGGAGAGTACGCGGTTGGCCGTCTGCCAGCGGCGGGTCCGAGGGGAAAAATTCGTGCGGATCGGTCGCGGGTTTGCGCCTCGGGCGCTCCATCCATTTCGAGCGCAGGAGCGCGTTGCACACGTCCTCTTGAACGCCGCGATCCAAGAGCCAAGTGGCCAGGGCGCGCCCCAGCTCGAACATGTCCGTGCAGCGCCGCTCGCGCTCCTTCTCCAGCCCACGTGAAATGATCGACCAGAGTAGCGGCTCGTTGATGCCGAGCTCTGAGAACGTCTTGGGCTGGCTTTCGAGGATGGCGTACAAGAGCGCGTTGTAGTTTTCGCCGGTGAAGGGCAAGCGCCCCGTGATCACCTCGTATAACACCACGCTGAGCGCCCAAACGTCGGTGCGACAATCCACGTCGCCCTCGCCTCGCGCTTGCTCGGGGGACATGTACGCGGGGCTGCCCAAGACCGTGCCCACGCTGGTCAGGTTCGGCGTGGCTCGTTGCTCGAACTTGGCGATGCCGAAATCCAGCACTTTGGGCTCGAGGCGATCCCCCGCGCCACGCGACAGGAAGATGTTGTCCGGCTTGAGGTCGCGATGCACGATCCCACGGTCGTGCGCCGCGAGCAGCGCTTCCGTGATCGGAAGCAGCGTTTGCACCGCACGCAGCGGGTTGATTTTGCCGCGACGCTTGATGGTGCCGGCCAGGCTTTCGCCATGCAATAGCTCCATGGCAATGAACGGATCACGAAGCTCAGTCAGGCCGAAGTCGAAGATCTGAATGACCCCTGGGTGCTCGATGCTGGCAGCCGCCCGAGCTTCTTGGAGCAGCCGCTCTTCGAGGCCGGGCACGGACCGCGCCAGCTCAGCGCGAATCAACTTGAGCGCGACGTGCACGTCGAGCGCCAGGTTCTTCGCTACCCACACGGACCCCATTCCACCTTCACCGAGAATGCGGACAAGCTGAAATTTTTGAGCGACGACCACGCCGGGCTCGTAAGCGCTGTACCCGCGCGCCGGGACTTCAGCCACGTTCGCCGCAGCATCCACGCGGGTTTGCGCGAACCCCTCGGAAGGCGCGCCCGGCGTCCGCGCAGTCGGCTCCGTTGCGGCGGCCGCAATCGGGTCGGTGGGGAGTGCGTTCGCGTGGGATGGCAAGGGTGGGCCTGGAGAGCGGTCTCTGCAACAGCGTTAAACGGCCCGCGGAGCCTCGACTTGAGGGCTAGATCCACGATTTTTCGGCGATATTCTTCGTGCCAAGAGGCTGGGCTCGCTTGCCAGGTGTCGATTGTGCTCAGTCGAAAGTCGGCGGAAACCACGCCGCGGCAGCGGCGCACGCCTTTCAGTCTTGGGCAACGTGCCTAGTAATACTAGGGTATCCGCATGTGGAAATTCGAGCGTTGTTTGCCGTTGCTAGTGCTGACCGCATGCGGCGGGCCAAGCGCACCTGCCGAGACCGCAAAGCCTGCTGACAGCGCACAGGCACCTGCTGTGAAGGCAGATGCAGCCGAAGGTAAGAGTGCTGCTGCGCCCGACAGCGGCAACGCCAATGCTGGCGAGGCCACAAAGTCAGACAAGCCCGCTGCCAAAGCGGCGGATGACAGCCCCAAGCCGACGCGCTCGGCACAAGACATTCTCACCGCGCCTGACGTCGTGTTCATGTTCTCCTTCAATGAGTCGGACGTGAAGCAGACTGCCGAGAGCAAGTGCACGGCATCTTCAGCCAATGACCCGAAGAAGATGAATCAGTGCATGGCCAAGGCGCGCAAAGCGCCGGGCTTGGAGGTGGACGGCTACCGCTTCAAGCAGAAGGACAACAAGTGGTACTGGCTGACGCTGCGCACGCAAGGCAAAATTCTGCACACGATGCACAAGTTCGAGATCGAATTCGGCCCTGAAAAGCCGGGCAGCGTGACGTTCAAGCCGAAGGGTAAAGACACGGGCTCGGCGCCCGGGTACGCGCCAGCGAGTGTGACGTTCGACGTGCCCAACGAATATCAAATCGTGTTCAACGATCCGAGGCTGGGCAAGCTGGTGTACGAGGCAAAGATCGGCGTGGCCAGCGACTGATCAGTAGTCTTCTGCGCTCACGCGGGCGCGGTTGGCGCGGAAAACGTTGACGAAGTACGACACTGCCAGCGCGAAGGCAAAGGGCCACCAGCCGAGAGCGAAGTGCATCGCGATCGAGTTTCTCGGCTGATGGAGAGCGTCGAGATCGAACTCGGGCGATAACGTGGAGCGTAGGAACACCGGGTACATTGCCGCCCCAGCGGAGGCGAGCACCCCCGTGATCAGGGCGCACGAACCCAGGAAGGCGCGGCCGTCCAGCAGCCCGCGCCGAGAGCTGACGAGCACCGCCGCGCCCAGCATAGCGATCGCGATGCCGAACCAAGCGCTGGGGCGACCGACGAGGTGCAGAATCATCTCTGGACGGATGATTTGCGTCTCCACCGAGACGGCGAGGAACAGCACGGCAACCGCGGGCCAAAGCTTGCGTTCGAGCAGCAAACAGCGCTCTCGCACCGCGCCCGCCGTGCGCCAGGCCAGGAACGCCGCGCCGTGCGCCGCGAGCAACGTCACGGCGAGGAAGCCCACGCTGAGCGTGTAGTAATCCAGGAGGCCCACCTGCCCGGTCGCGCGGAAATGCGTAAAGAACGGCATTGTGAAGCTGCGCGAAGCGTCTATCGGCACGCCGCGCACGACGTTGCCGAACGCGACGCCGAAGAGCAGCGAAAGCAGCGCGCTGGCAAGCGCGAACACGGCATCCCAGAAGGCTTGCCACATCACATCCGTTACGTGGCTTCGCACCTCAATGGCGACGCCGCGCAACGCGAAACACCACAATACCAGATGCAGCGCGAGATAGAACGCGGGGAACGCTGTAGTGAGCAGCTCCGGGAAGGCGACGAACAGCACCCCTCCCACAGCGATCAACCACACTTCATTGCCGTCCCAAAACGGCCCAATCGCCGCTAGCACCGTACGCCGCTCGGCGTCTGTTTTTGCCACGAACAGATGCAAAATTCCGGCGCCAAAATCGAAGCCGTCGAGCACGACGTACGCGCACAGCATCAGGCCCAAGATGCCGAACCAGAGCTCAGTCATGCGCGGCTTGCTCCGGCCCGTGCGACAACTCTCGTCCGATCAGAAACAGGAACATTAGACCGAGCACGAAGTACAAACCGCTGAAGCCGATCAAAGTGAACAGCGTGTTGCCGGAGCTCACGCTGGCGCTGTAGCCCTGCGCGGTGCGAAACAGACCGTAAACTAGCCACGGTTGCCGACCGAGCTCGGCGGTCAACCAGCCCGCCGTAGTCGCGATGTACGGAAACGGGAAGGCAAGCATCAGCACCCAGAGCAGTGGCCGCGCGTTCGACAACGTGCGACGCCAACTCAGCCAGACGCTCACGGCCATCAACCCGATGAATAGCGTGCCCAACCCGGCCATCACGTGGAAGGAGTAGTACAAGAGCTCGATGTTCGTCGGCCAATCCTCAACCGGGAATTCCTTTAGGCCGAGCACGCTACGCTTCGGCGTGCCGTAAGCCAGGACGCTCAGCACCATCGGCGCGCGGATCGCGTTGTCGATACGCCGCTCGCGCACATTGGGTTGGCCGATGAAGGTCAGATCGGCATTCGGGCCGCTCTCGAAACGGCCTTCCATCGCTGCGAGCGCCACCGGTTGGTATTCAGCGACCAGCTTGGCTTGGCGGTCGCCCGTGGGGAACGCCACTAAGACGCAGGCCACGAGCGCAGTGCGCGTGCCCCAAGTCAGGTACAGCCGCGCCTGTTCGGAATGTTGACCGCGGAGCGTGTAGAACGCACCCACCGCGCTGACGACGAATGCGCCAGTGACCACGCTGGCCATCATGGTGTGCGCGTATTCGATGAGCGCCCAAGAGTTGAATAGGAACTGAAATGGCTGACCGAGCACCAATACGCCTTCTTGCACGGCGTGCCCCACCGGGTGCTGCATGAAGGCGTTCGTGGTCACGATGAAATAGCCCGAGCTCCAGCTGCCGAGCCAAACGGCGAGCGCCGCGCCTAGGTGCTTCCGCCGGCTCAACTTGCCTTCGCCAAACAGCAAAGCGGCAACGAATGCACTCTCCAAAAAGAACGCGAACATGCCCTCCATGGCCAGGGTTTGACCGATGACGCCAGCCGAGTACCGGGAAAACCGAGCCCAATTGGTGCCGAACTGAAATTCCATGGGCACGCCGGTGACGACGCCCAGCACGAAGTTCACGCCGAAAATCTTGGCCCAGAAGCGCGCGGCACGATCGTAGCGCGCGTCGGACGTGCGCAGCGCTTGCCATTTCCACAGCACGATGATGAACGCCAAGCCCATCGTGAGCTGCGGAAAAAGATAGTGATAAACGATCGTGAAGCCAAACTGCAGTCGGTGCCAAAAGCTAGGATCGTCCACGGTCGCTGCTTCTCTCCACCGGCAACATAGACCTCGCGTCGAGGATCGCAACGATCATCGAGGGGCTGCGAGAACCGCCGCGCCGGCGAGCTAATTGGCGGGTTTTGGCGGCACGCCGCAATCACAGGCGGTGAAGCCTGAGCCATCTGGCAAGCAGGCCTGGCCACCCATGCAGGCGCCCCCTCCCACGCACCGCTGCGTTGCGCCGGGCGTGCACGGACTCACGCGCGGCGCGCTGCTAACAGTAGAAACCGGCGCGGGCGGCGCGGGCGGCGCGGCGCTGCCCGTCGGTTGCGCCGAAAGCACGGTGGGTAATTCGCCGCGACGATCCGCGCATGCGATATCGAGCTCCGACTGTCGCTCTGCCACCTGGCTGACACCGAGCTCGGCGCCGTACAGTTGCTTCTTGCTCATGCCGCCGAGCACCACGTAACCGCGGTCCCGGCACAGATCACCCGCGCGCTGCACACAGCTGTTCAGCGAAGCCCCACACTGCAAATGCCAAGAGCCATCAGCGCGCCGGGCAGCCGGGACAACCGCTGAGCTACACGCGCCGAGCGCGTACAACGCACTCAAAGTGGGCACCAACCAAAAGCAACGAGCCATGGCTGCTCATGCCGGATTGCCACCCCGGGAGCAACTTTGGACTGTGGTGACCGGTACAGCGCGAGAAATTCCCGGCAAAAGCCACCGTTTTGCGCGGCGCCGGCGGTTCGTCTCGAACGAGCAGGGCGAGCGCGTGGCTGGCGTTTGACGACTTGATGTTCGCAGCGTTTCCAGCTTGAGGCGGGCGCGCCAAGAGTCACGAAATGACGCATCCGACAGCGACGATCTCGAGTCTCGAGTCGCCGCGTTATCCTCAGCGTTGCGGCTTCGTTTCGCGATGTTTGCGCGGGGAAATTGAAAAAAATACCTTGCTCGCCTGGCTGCGAATGGGATCATCGAGCCGTGATCTCAAGGCAATTAGGATACGTTTTGCTGAACGGCACTGGGGTCAATGTCTCTTCCCGCTGACCGCGACCCGGCCGATGACGATGGGTTTCGTGTGAGGCTCGAGGGCGCAAGCCTTCCCGACTTCGTGCAGATGGAATGTCTGGCGATGTCCACGCGGGTGTTCAGAGTCACCTCCGGGCATCGCATTGGCTACCTGTTTTTCAACAAGGGCCAGATGATTCACGCATTGAGTGGGGATCACGTGGGCGAGCCCGCCGCGCTCGAGATGCTGAAGTGGCGTGATGGGTCCGTCGAGCCGTGTAACGTTGGCTGGCCTGACACACCCACGATTCACTCCACCTGGCAGAACTTATTGATTCTGTCCGCGCAGGCTCGTGATGAGTCAGGGCGGCATAAGCTCGTGTCTTTCCCAAGCCATCGCAGCGCCGCCCCCCGCAGCGACACCACCAAGTTGGTAAAAAGAGAAGAGCCCGCGATGACTGCTCCGCCGAGTTCTAGCTCATCACCATCGCTTTCAATCGCTCAATTTCAGGCCTTCGTCCGCTTGGACGCGGCCGGCAATGTCGTGAGCGCCAAGGGTGAATCGGAGGAGCTTGCGCCAGTGGCAGCCTACACCGCGCGCCTGGCTGAGTTGATCGGCAACATGCTCGGAATGGAGGGCTTCAGCTCGCTGGAGTGCAGCTTCCCCAAGGAGCGAGTGTTCTTACACCGCGAGCGCTCGGGTAACCTGGTCGCGCTCAAGGTGCCCGCCGACGCAGAGGTTTTCGCAGTGCGTGAGCGGTTCGGCCTTTGACGAGAGATTCAGAAAGGTAGCCCCCCATGATAAGCTCCATTTTAGCGGCAATGCGTGACGTCGACGGAGTGCACGGCAGCTTCGTGGTGACGCGCGCCGGCGCGCTCGCGGGCAAAGATCTGCCGCCCATGTTCGATGACGCGGTACTTTCCGAGGTCGGGCGCCGGGTGGTGCGTCTGCACGATGGCCTGTCGGCAGGCGGGCAGGATTTCGATCATTGCGTCATGCGCTTTGCCGACCACAAGCTGTACTTGCGCAGCGTGCCCAATGGCTTTTTGTGCGTGCTGTCGACGAACGCCGTAAACACCCCAGCTCTCAAGATGGCGCTCACGCTCACCTCGCGTCGCATCGACCCGCTAATCGCCGGTGAAGCGGCGGCGGCGCTCAGCCCCGCCCCTTCCGCAGCGCCGCCGCGTGCCTCTGAACCGCCCAAATCAGGCGAGGCGGGGAAGCGGCAAGCCACGTACCGCGGCCACCGCGTCTGAGCGAACTCGCCTGAGTTTGCAGGTGGGGCCTAGGGCTCCCGCCGGTACAGCTCCAGCCCAGCAACATTCACTTTTCCGGCGGCGCTCAGCTGAAGCGCTTGATCGGTCACTGAAATCGGGTACGGGCCGAGGCGAGCCCAGCCTGCGCTCGAATTCCTTTGCACGCCGTAAAATTTATCGAGCGGCATGCCCTGAGCGGATAGCACGCCGCTATCCGTGCTGGGCCCCGACGTCAGCCAAGCGTACAGCCAGTACTGGCCGTCGAGGATGCTCCAGGCGGCCGTGTCAGCACTGGTGAATGTAAATGCGCTCGAGAGCATTTTCGTCGTGTTGGCATCCGTCCACGGGAGGGGTTTGGTCGTGGTGCTGGAGTACAGGGTGCCGCTGAAAGTTAGGGCTTCGTTGCTGGTCGATGCAGCCAGGGTGGGCCCCTGCTCCGCGTTCGGGCCCAGCGTAAGGCTGGGGCCACCTAGGTTGACGCCGCCGGCGAAGGCGCAATCCGGCAACACGGTCAGGGGGGGTTCCATCCCCCAGACGCGCGTTTGGTCTCGAAACACCGTAATGGTGTCCGTGCGCGTGAGCGCGCCGACGTTTGCGAACGAGTAGTGGCTCGACTGTTGGAACGGCACGTCCGGATTGGCCGCAACGATATCCGTCGTCAGATCGAGCGAAGCTCCGGGGCCGAGCTGGAGTGCGCTTGAAAACGAGATCTCTAGATAGCTATCAGTGATTAGC
>JBDTYJ010000136.1:0-13899 GCA_040005755.1 Pseudomonadota bacterium | reverse complement strand
GCCACGATCTTGGAAGCCTCGTTCAGCCTGCTCGACGAGATCGTGGGCGTGATCAAGAACGCGCCACACATCAAGAAGATCGCCATCGAGGGACACGCCAGCGCCGAGGGCAACAAGGCCGTCAACCTGAAGCTGTCGGACGACCGCGCGAAGTCGGTCATGAAGTACCTCGTCGATCACGGCGTAGATAAAGAGCGCCTCACCGCCAAGGGCTACGGCTCCACGAAGCCGATTGCCGACAACGACACCGAAGAGGGGCGTGAAAAGAACCGCCGCGTCGAGTTCAACATCGTCGAACAAGACGTGACCTCCAAGAAGGTCGAGATCGATCCGACCACGGGCAAAGAGAAGGTCGTCGAAGAGAAGAAATCGGTACAGACCAAGGAAGTCGCCAAGACGCCCGAGGAGCTCGAAGCCGACAAGAAAGCCGCCGACAAGAAGGCTGCCGCCGACAAGAAAGCCGGCAAGCCGGCGATCGCGACCAAGCCTGAGGCTGCCAAAGCTACGCCTCCGGCCGCTGCCAAGCCCGCAACCACCAAAGCAGCGCCCACTCCTGCCGCGCCCGCTCCGGCTAAGTGAACTTAGGGAGAATCCAGATGACGAAGTCTTTCAGTATGCTCATGTTGCTCGCGTTCGCCGCGGGCTGCTCGTTCCAAGCGCGTAGCCCGGATGAATACCGGGATGCGACGCAAGCGCTGCTCGACACCAAGGGCGCGGACATCAAGAACTGCTATGACGCCGCGCTCAAGGGCAAGGCGGATCTCGCGGGCACCGTGACCGTTCATTTCACGGTGGAAGCCGACACTGGCAAGCTGAGCAACGTCTCGGCGGACGCGGCGAAAACTCAAGCCCCCGACGTGCTCACGCAATGCGTCGTGAAATCACTCGACGGGCTTGCCCTGGCTCCGCCGGACGCGAACCCGGGTGATGGGACCTTCGAGTACCACTTCGTAGTGGGCCCGACGCCACCCGCAGCGGCTGCTCCTAAAGGCTGAAGTCAGCGCGGATCAGTGAGGATGGGCCGTCCGGGTTACACCGGACGGCTTTTTCCTTTTGTTCAGTTGTTGGCCCGAGTCAGTCACCCGTCCAAGGGTGACCGAGCTTCTCCAGCGAGCTCTTTGCTTCGGCGCGATACGGTGAATCGCGCGGCCCGAGGCGCAAGAAGGCTTCCCAGTGCTTCACTGCCTCTGCCTTGAGGCCGATGGCGTGTGCGAGCAGGTTGTGCGCTTCCCATGCCCAGCGGGGCGCGGGGTCATCGTTCGCGGTGAGCTCGAGGGCCTTGCTGAGTTGCTCGCGCGCAGCGTCCGTTTGATGGTTGGCAGCGAGCAGCTTGCCGTAACGAAAGCGCCACGTGCCGTTATCCGGCTGGGCTTGGATAGCCAGTTGCCACTCCGCCAGCGCCTGCTGTTCTTTACCCAGGTCGTAGTAGGCATCGGCGAGCGAGGCGTGCGCCTCATAACGCGTGGGGCGGAGCTCAAGCGCACGGGTCAGATCGGCGATCGCATCGCGCGCGGCGCCTTGACGCTGCCGCAGCACGCCGCGCTGCCAATACGCGTCAGCCAGGCCTTGATCCAAGCGCAAAGCCTCGGCCAAAGCGTGCTCGGCCTTCGGCACGTTGCCGGCCTCGTTGGCTGCCCAGCCCGCGTACAGGTGGTACTCGGCGCGATTGGCGTCGAGCTCGACCGCGCGCTCCAGCAGGCGCAACGCTTCGGCCAAGCGCGTGCCCTCAATCAGTAGCGCGCGACCCAGACAATGGTTGGTTTCAGCCGAACTTGGACGTTCCGAGAGCACCTTGCGCAGCAGCGCCTCAGCGTCTTTTTCTCGTCCGGCGGCGAGCTTGCCACAGCCCACGCGCAGCATCAGATCCGGATCTTTCGGGGCTTTGGCGAGCGCGCCTTCGTATTCCTTGAGCGCCTCTTCGGTACGGCCCGAAGCCTCGTACAAGAGGCCGCGTTCCAGCGCGAGGCCCGGGTAGTCTTTGTCGACGCCACCCACCTCGTCGAAGGACTTGCTCGCTTCATCGAACTTGGAATCGCGGCGCAGCGCGACGCCGAGCTTGAACTTCGCGCCGAGATCCTCCGAATCCATCCCCACCGCTTGGCGAAATTGTGTGATTGCCTCCGGGTAGCGGCCTTGTGAGAGCGCGACATCACCGAGCGCTTTGTGAATCGCTGCCTGATCGGGCAGCTTAGTGCGCGCGTCCGCGAGTGTTTTCTGCGCTTCGTCGTGCTGACCCTGCTGGCTTTGCAGGAGCGCGAGCGCGATATACACGTCCACCGTTTGCGGGTCATTGGCCGCTGTCTTGACAGCGCTACGGTACACCTGCTCCGCCTGCGCGCGGTTACCCGATGCTTCCAGCGCGCGCCCATACCAGTACGCCGCGGGTACGGATTGCGGGTACGTTTCGCGCAGCTTTTTCAACATGAGGATGGCGTCCTCCACCCGCTCGAGCGCGAGTTTGGACTTCGCGACGCCGATTTTTGCAGACAAATCATCAGGGTCTGCCTGCGTGCTGGCCTCGAAGCGGGCTTGCGCTTCGGAGTAGCGGCCTGCGCGATACAGGGCGTCGCCCAACCCATTGAGCGCGCGAGCAGCTTTCGGATTAAGTTTCAGCGCTTCGCTATATGCGGCCTCGGCTTGCGACATGCGCGACCGCGCGAGGTGGATATCGCCGAGCAACGTTTGTGCGTTCACGACCTCATCCGGGCTGGCGCCGCTCGGATTTTTGGCGATCGACCCGAGCAGCTTCAGCGCCTCGGCCTCGCCGCTGCGCGTGGCGCCGCTGATGCGCGCGAGCAAGATGCGGGCGCCAATGTGGTTCGGGTTTTGGCTAAGTGCATCGTGGGCCGCGCTCGCGGCTCCGGGAATATTTCCTGCCGCGTAGCTAGCGCGCGCCAATCCGTAGGCGCTGCGCGCGCTCTTCTGCACCGTGACCGCATGCTCCCAGGCTGCGACCGCGGCTTTCGGATCGAACGTACGCAGCGCGATTTCGCCGCGCAAGAAGGCCTGATCCGGATCGGAGGGCACGGCCGGCAAGCTTTCGAACAACTGCTTGGCGCGCGCGATCTGCCCTTCTGCTGCGGCTCGCGCGCAGCGCGCCATGGCGACATAAGGCGTCTCGGAATACTCCGCCAACTCATCGAGCAGAACGGAGGAGCGGGCGTGAATTTCCGGGTCGGAACCGAAGCGGAGTTCCTCGGAATAGCCGGTAAATGCGGAATACGCGGGCAACGCACGCACTCGCTTGGCGGAGGCCCGAGCCACTTCGATCGAAGCCAGCGCTTGCTTGGCAGCCGGATAGGTGTCGCTCGCCAGATTGCTCCGAACTGTGGCCACGGTGCTCGCCACGAGCTGTGCGTACTCACCCGCCTTCAAGTGATCGACGATCACGTACGCGCCGAACGGGCCGATGTTCGGCAACAGCGCGAGCGCCGCGCCGCCCACGAACACGACGAACGACCCGGCGTACAGTTTGAGGCGCGGCTTGCGCTTGCCGGGCAGCACTTGCCCGCCTGCCGCGCGACCCGCTGGCAGCGCTACGTGCGTCGGGCCGCCGGTAGGCGCGCGCGGCTGATCCTCTTGCGGGATCGCCGCGAACTCCATGTCCTCTTCGCGATGCGTTGCTGCAGGCGCCGCCTCGATGGGCACCTCCGCGTCGTCCGCGTCGTCCCCGAGGTTCACTTCGCCATAGGCCGTGCCGCCGCCGCTCTGCCGCACGAGGGCCGCATCGGATGCGACCGCGCGCTCGCGCTGTGCGCCGCCGAGCGCGGGCGCCGCACCGAACAGATCCGCCTCCTCGGCTTCCAGACCGTCCCCTAGACTGCCTTGGGGCACTGCGGCCGGCACGCCGGGGCCAAGCGGCAATTCCAAATCTCCGAAGTCTGCCCGCGAACTGCGGGCTGCGCGCGACCTGGGAACCGAGCGCGCGGCTTGCCCGAAATCGGGCGGCAAACTGTCGACGCGATCCAACTCGAACGCGTCTTCCAATGGGGGCAGCCCCACGCTGAGAGGCGGCTCACTCGCGCTCAGCCGGGGCAGGTCGGCGGCGGACGGGCTAGGCAAGCCGGACTGCGAATACACCGGCAAGTTGCCGCCGAGCGAAGGCAAGCCGGCACTGCTACGCTCTGGGAGGTCGATGCCTCCGACCGGAGGGAGACTCCCGCTGCGCCCCAACGCGGGCAGATTGCCGCCCACGAGCGGCAACCCATCATCCAATTCGAAGCCCGCACTCGATGACCGCCCGCGAGTTGCACCCAACGATGGCAGCTCCACGCCACCGCGAGGCGCGGACGCTGCCGCGCTGCGCACTTCGGGCAAGCCCGCTGGCAAGGAAGGCAGGCCGACCTCTCCGAAGCGCGCCGCGGGCAGGTCGGGGGCACTGAGCCCGCTTGCCTTAGCGGGCACACTGGCGCTGCCCAATGCCGGGCTCGGCGAGCGTCCACTTAGGGAGGGCAAGCCGAGCCCGCCAGGGACGCGCTCACCGACGGTCGGCAAGTCAAGATCGATTCCCGACGCCGACGGTCGCGCCGGGACGCTGGCCACCGGTGTACGCCTGCCAGGAGACGGCAAATCCAAATCGAGGTCCAAATCCAAGCCGCCCGGAACGTCCGCGGCGCGCGGGGCGGCGGCCGAGGGCAGATCGCTCAGCACGGCGTTCTTCGGCGCGGCAGGCAAATTCGCGAATGGTTGCGGGGCGCGCGGCGCCGGTAAGTTGGAGTCAGCAGCCGCGGCTGCGGGCGGCGCCGGTGCCGGTTCGGGCGTCGTCGGCAAGTCCCAATCCGCGAATGGGTCGGGCTCAGGCTTGGACGCCGCGGCGCGACGCGCGGGCATCGGCGGCGGCTTGCCGAGCGGTGCGTTGCCTGCGCCGGGCGCCGGCGCAACGCCCATCATGGTGCCTTTAAGATTTTGTACGGCGCGCGGCGGAGGGTGTGGAGCCGCAGCGCCAGCGGCCGGCGCAACGCCCATCATCGTGCCCTTGAGGTTCGCCGACAGCGCAGGCCTGAAAGGGGCCGCGCCCGGCACCCCGCCACCCGGTGCGACGCCGACGATGGTACCCCGGAGGTCTGCCGCCTTGGGCGCTGCCAAAGCCGGTGGTGGCGCCGATTCGCTAGCAGAACCCATGCCCAGCGCGCCGCCAAGGACGATGGCGTTCGGCCCGGTGGTGCGCCCGTCGCTCGGCGGGTCTACCTTGAACGACGTGCCGCACTTCGGGCAGCGCATCTTTAGCCCGCTGGAGGGGACACGCCGTTCGTCCACCTGATACGGGGCCTTACAACCCGGGCACTCGACTTTGAACATACCGGTGAACTCTTATCAGCACTGCCTGAAAGTTACGAAAAGCTCACAGCGGGCAACCATTAAGGGTGGCCCTCATGCGAGCGGCGCGCCCGTGCCGCTAGTTTAGTGTTAGCAGCAACCGCGGCCCGTTGTCCCGGCTCGCGGCGGACCTGATCACTCGGCGCGATGCGCTAAGCTCTGGTTGCCCCTAGATTATTCACGGTTTTCTTAGGGTCTCCGCAGGCACGAGCCGGAAAATGCTTAAAATACCGGCCGTTCCGCCACGAAAGTCCCGCGAGCCCGCCCCAATGATCGGGCCCGGCCTGCGAACCAGTCAGTCGAAACTGAACGCGCGCAGCGGGCGACCTGCCACGCCAAGGCAGCTTGCGGCGAATTCCGCGGCGCCGCCATGAGCATCCGTGGTAGGGCGCGACGCAGCATGCAGCGCTCGACCGCAGCCCTCCTGGGACTGGGATTCACGGCGGCCCTCGTGGGGCTCATCTTCGCGACTCACGACGCGCCCAAAAAGCGCGAGCCAATGCCCGCGAAAACGGCGCCAAGCGCCAGCGCTTCGGCGCGGCCAGTCGCAAGCACCAGCCTGCCTGTGCCCGACGCTGGGGTGGAGGACGCCGGAACCGTCGCGTTCACCGAGGGGTTCGAGACCTTCCCCGACGGCGGCAAAGTGCCAGATCTGCCCGATTCAGCTCCGCAAGAGCTCAGCTTCGGCGTGATTCAGTTTGCGTACCAGGGTGCGCAGTTCGCGGGCGCCGAGGCACGCCCGAAGGACGCTGCTCGGGCAAGAGCCAACGAGATCTTGGAGCTCGCGAAGCATGATTTCGTCGCTGCCGTTGCCAAAGGCGACCGCGGCTCCACCTCTGACGCCGGCAGGATCCCGCGCGGCGTGTTGGAACCGCCGGTTGAGTATGTTCTGTTCTTGCTGAATAAGGGCACCGTCAACCCGGCGGTGATCGACACACCGCGCGGGTTCTGGATCGTACGCCGCAACGATTGAGTCGGCGACCGCCCCTTGCATCGCGAGTAAGAATCAATCCGTGGGCCGCGAACCGGCTCGGGTCAGTTGGCCGGATGCGATTCTGGATAGAGCACTAGGCAGCCCTGGGCAGGTCTTCTAAAGTCTCGGTGATTTCGCCAGATTCCATGTCGACACCTAGCCGAAGTTCCCAGGTCCAGTCGTCGGCGCAGGACCTGACGGTCGTGACGTCGGTGATCGCGCGTTTGCGCGCCGAACACGACGCCACCGATGTGGGCCGAACCCGCGCAATTTTGTTGCACGAAATTGGCGTGCTCGAGGAGCGCCTCGCGGAAGAAGCCGACAGCGCGCGCGATCAGCTGGCCGCCGTGGGCGCCGAGCCAACCTTTCGCGAGCCGCTGGAACGGCTGATCGCAATCATCGAGCGTCGGCAGTCACACAAGAACCTGGGGCGCCTGCTGGAGCGCTTGGTATCCCTCGCCGCCAAGCCGGAGGAGCGGGCGCGAGCACTGCTGGACGAAGCATTTTACTTGCTCGACCACGACGCAGACAGGGGCAAGGTCCGCGCGCTGCTGGAGCAAGCGACGGACGACGCGCCGCGCGACGCAGGGTTGTGGCTTGCGCTCGAGCTCGTTGCGGCAAACCTGGGCGACGCGGAGCTCCGTGAGCGTGCTTTGTTGGCACGCGCCGCCGTGACGAACAACCCGCACTGGAAGGGCTTGCTGCTGCTGTCATTGGCCGAGCAGCGCATCGCTTCGGGTGATCACGAAGCCGCCGAGCGAGTCCTCGATGACGCGCTGGCGCTGGACGGCCCCGCAACATTCGAATGCCTGACCACCCTGGCCGAGCTGTCGCGCAAGACCGGGGAACGTGCCATGGGCATGCGCGCCCACACGCGTATCGGGGACGCAATTGCCTCCGCGCTGGATGATCCCGCGCACGCTGACGCGATCGGCATCCCGGTGTATCGCCGCTCGCTCGCGCAGGCCGCGGACGCTTGGTTGTGCGCCAGTGAGCTGGCTCGGCAAAACGGCGACAACTTACGCGCGACGGAGCTCTTGGAGCGCGCGCTCGGCGCACTGCCTGGTGACCCCGTACTGCAGCGCGCCCGCTTCCACATCGCCGATAACCTGGGGGATACGGCCAGCGCCGCGCGACTCGCGCAAGCCGAAATCGACCGTGGCATAAACGGCGCACCAGCCGCATCACTGTGGCTGCGCGTCGCCGAAGCGCGCGCCAGTGAGGGCGATGGCGACGGAGCGCTCAGCGCCGTGAATCATGCGCTCGCGGAAGATCCTGCCAGCATCGCCGCGCGCGCGCTGCAGCTGGATTTGCTGAGCATGGGCGATGACCCGCAGGCGTTCGCTTCGGCGCTGGAAGCGGCCGCTGAGAGCTTCCCGAGCGACGGCGCAAAAGCACGCTTCTATTTGCTGAGCGCGGATGTGTGGGCGCGGCAGTGTCTGGATAGCCAAGGTGCCCGCGCCGCGTTGTCACAGGCCGGTATGTATGGCGCCGAGCCGGCCGTGGTGGCCCGCATCGCCCGCCTGTTCTCTGCGCTCGCCGGCGATGCCAATTGGTACGAGGAAGCCACTCGGCGCTTGATCGCACAAGGTGCAACGCCCGACGAACAAGCCGGGCTGTGGTTCGAATTGGCGCGCGCGCGAGCCTTGCGCGGAGAGCGCGCGTCCGCAGGGCAAGCGCTGAGCGGTTTGGCCGGTGCGCCCGGTGGGGCTTGGCTCGGCAACGCGCTGTTGGCCTACGCGTTCGCTTGGCTACCCGAGCGTAGCGCCGAGGATACGGGCCTCCGACGCAACCCAGAGGCGAGTGCCGAGCCGAGTGCCGAAGCGTTGGCCGCGCTTGCGACACTGGAGAGTGACCCTGCTACGGCGCGCGCGCTGCGAACGGTGCTCGCGCTGCGCGCCCTGCTGCGTGGCGACCAAGATGCCGCGCGCAAAGAGCTCTCGCAGTTGCACGCGGGGGGTCCTTTCGACACAGTCGTGATGCGCGCGCTCAGCACGCTGGAGCTCGCGCGCGGTGACAAACGCGCCGCCGCCAGCGTGCTGGCGAGCAGCGCAGCGGCGACAGAAGATTCGGAATTGAGCCCCGCGCTAGAGCTCGAAGCTGGCATCTTGTTTTGGCAGAGTGGCGATCGTAAAGCGGCGCTGGAACGCTTTTCTGCGGGAGCTGGTAGTGACGGGCGTTCGGGCCGTGCCCTGCTCGGGTGGGCCCTGTGCGTGGCGGAACGCGGGGACCTGAGCGCCCGCAGGCGCGCGCTCGAAGTCGCGGCGGAGAGCGCACCGGACCTCGCGGCACTCGATCGCTTCGCGCTCGAAGTGACGCGCGGGGGCGACGCGAGCGCAGCGCGAGACGCGCTCGGCGCACTCTTGGAACTACCGAGCAGTGAGTTGCACGGCGCGGCCACGCTGGCGCGCGCCCTGTGGAGCCCGGGCGGTAGCGAAGAAGAGGAACGCGCCTCCGCCCTTCATCGGTTGGCAGCACAGGGCAGCGCGGCTGCCCTCGCCCGCGGCGCTGCCTACGGCATCGAGCTCGCGCGCACGCCGAATGGCGGGGGGCGAATGTTGGCCGAAGCTGCGCGCAACTGGGCGCTGTCCGACCCGGGCGTCGCTCCAGCGCTCGAATGGCTCGGTGCCGCGATCCAAAGCGGCGACATCGAGGACGAGATCGAAGCACGGCGCGCCCTTGCTGAACGCTTGCCGCCGGCTGCCGGCGCTAGCCTGCGAGCCTCCGCCGCGATCGTCGCTTTGCTCGCGGGGCAAGGCTCACAGGAGACGCTCGCTGGTGACGAGCCGGCAGCGAAGCTCGCCAATCTCGAGATTGCGGCACCGGGTAGTGATCCGCGGCGACGCGCGCACGCGCTCTTGGATGTGGGGGGAAGCCTCGGTGAAGAGAACCTGGGCATGACGACCGCACTCGCCGGCTACAATCAATTGGCCTACGGCGATGCCAGCGCGGCCCTCCACTCATTCAGTCAGGTGGTCGAAGCGTACCCGGAGGAGGTGTTCGGGTGGGAAGGCCTGCGCGCCGCAGCCGAAGCCGTCGGTGACCGGCCGGCCCTCGCAGAAGCGTATGCCGCCCTGGGCGATGCCGTGAGCGACGACGCGACCGGCAGCGAATTCTGGGAGCAAGCTGCGCGCATCTTATTAGATGAGCTCAAAGACGCTAGGCGCGGCGAGTTCGCGTTATCGCGCGCGGTCGAGCGCGACGTGCGCCGCTTCAGCGCCTTTGATCGCCTGTTCCGTATGGTGCGCGAGCGCAAGGATGGCCCGCGCCTGCTCGAGCTGATCGCGCACCGCTTGGACGTAGCGGATGAACCGGAGGAGATCGCAAAATTGTTCTGGGAGCGAGCGCGCGTCCTGCGCGGCGCCGGGGATCGTGCGGGTGCGCTGACGGCCCTGGAGAACGTGCGTCTATTGGAGCCGGATCACGTCGGTGCGCTGGCTCTTTCGGGGGAGATTTACATCACCCTCGGTCGCTTCGCGGAGGCCGCGGAAAACCTAGCGCGCCTGGGCGCCTTGGAGGCAGCTCCCGCAGAACAGCGTCTGATGAGTGGAATCGCGGCCGTGGACTTGTACGAAAACAAGCTGGATGACACGTACGCCGCCTTGGATGTGCTCGCCAATCTGCATCATGCCCGGCTCGGCACGCTTTCGGTGCGCGAACGCCTAGCCCGTGCGGCAGCGCGAGTCGAATCCTGGGAGCAAGCGACCGAGGCCCTCGAATTGCTGATGAACGAGCGCGAGAGCTCGGGCGGTAGAGTCGAGGCTGCGCGCCTGGCAATGGTGATCCATCGTGATCGCTCGAATGACATCGCGCGAGCCGAAGCGGCCACCACGCGTTTACTCAAAGAACGGCCCGACGACGCGGAAGCGCTCGATCTGGTCTTGAGCGACGCTTTCCCAAAGGCCGCGACCGTGCGATTGCTGGAGCAGGGCTTGAGCGCGCTCACCGAGGCCCTCGAACACAATCCCCTCGATACGGAGCGCGTGGAGCGCGTCGCGCGAATCGCAGCGTATCTCGGCAAAGCGCCGCTACGCCAAGCCGCGCTCGGCGCGCTGATCGCGCTCGGGGTGTCCTCGGATGCGGTCGAGCACGAGCTGGTGCGCATCGACCAGCGCGTGGCCAACGTGCCGCGCATCGCCATCGACGATGGCGCCCTGCCGAATCTCGCGGATCCGGAGGATCGCGGTCCGATAGCCGACTTGATGCGCGTGCTCGCTACCACGATTTGCGCGGAGCTCGGGCCGAGCCTGAACGCCTATCGCGTAACCAAGAAGGAACGCGTGGACGCGCGCATGGGCTTGCCCATCAGAAACGAAATCGCAGCTTGGGCCGGAGCGCTCGGAGTGGGCGAGTTCGAACTGTACATCGGAGGCAGCGACCCCGATGCAGTGGTCGCGATCGCCAGTGAAACGCCGGCCTTGATCGTAGGCTCTGCGGTAACGGCGCCACTTTCTCCGCGTCATCGCCAGGCGGTCGCACGCGAGCTGTTCGCGCTCCGCCGCGGGACCAGCGTGCTCCGCCACCGGGATGCCGCGGAAATCGGTGCGCTGGTCGTTGCCGCGTGTCGCGTCGGCGGCGTCACCCTGCAAGCGCCCGCCTACGCCATGCTGCCCGAATTCCAGCGCTGCCTCGCCAAAGCCCGGAGTCGCGTGAAAAAGCAACTCCCTGAGCTGGCACGCGCAGTCGAAAAATCCAGGCAGGATAGCGGCGCCTGGGCTCGAGCGGCAGTGTCGAGCTTGGACCGCATGGCGGCGATCGCTGCGGGCGACGTATCCTGGGTGCTGTCGTCCGGGGGCAGAGAGCGCGGCGCAATCGAGCTTTCGAACGAAGCCGCTGCTCGAGCGCGGCGGCTGCTCACCTTCGTCTTGTCGCCGGCTTATCTCGAGCTCCGGGAACAACTCGGGATGGGCGTGAAATGAGCGAACCAAACGATCCGAACCAGCCCGGCCGCCCGAGCCCGGGGCGCGCTCAAAGCGCAGGCGCCAGCGAAGAGCATGACTCGGATTTCGAGACGGATGCGCTCCTCGATGGCTTGCTCTTCGACGATACGACCGCCGCCGTGCCCACGCCCGCGATCCCTGCCCCGAAGCCAGCGAGCAGCTTGCTTCGACCGGAGAAACGCCAGTATTCGGAGGACGACGTCACGGTCGTTGGACGCACGGAGGACTTGTTCGCCGGCGTGCTGGTCGACGATGGCACCACTGGCTTGGAGGATCTCGCGCGGTCGGATATTGCCGAACTGCTCTCGAGCGTGCCGGCTGCCGCTGCCAGTGAACCCTTGGCGCGCGCGGGCGATTCGCCGCCGCGTTTGCCCGACATTCCCGCGGCGCCGCGCCTACCGGCGGTGCCGGCCGCCGTGCCACGACCCGCCTCGCGCTTGGTTTCGACGCTGCCGCGCCCCTCAATCGATACCACCGCGAAGCCGCCCGCCATCAACCCCGCCGGGCCGCCCCCGCGCCAGCCCTTCCCGCCGGCAATGAGCCCGCGCGCGCCGAGCGCGGGGCCCGCGGAGCGCGGCAGCATCGGCAAGCCGGCGGTCCCGCGCCCCGGCAACCGCACGAGCTCCGTGCCCCCGCCGCCCGTACAGTTGCACGAAGAGTACGACGAGGACGAACGCACCCGCGTGTATATCGCGCCGAGCCCGCTACCCGCCCTGCTTAGTGCGCCGGAAGCCGGCATTGGTAGTGCACCCGAAGCGCTCCCAGACAACGTTCTACCCGATCCCTTCTTCAGCGCGAAAGGACGGGATTCTGACGCTTCGCTCAGCACAATGCCCACGCTGCAGCAGCTCGATCCCGCCAACCGATCGCCCACGTTGTCCGCGCCGCCGTCTGGCCAGGCAACCGCGCAAGCTGAGCCCGTTGCACGGGAAAGCCTACCGGCAATTTCGGTAGGCGACGCTGAGTTCGAGTTATTTCCAGAGCCGGTCGAAGGCTACAATTCGGTGAACTTGGACGTGCTCGACGAGCCGCAGACGCGGCAGAGCGACGCTGAGCTACGGAGCCCCAGCGCCGAACGAGCCGCCCTCGCGCCGTCCATCTGGCCTGATGAACGCCCGGCGCAGGCTCACGTGAGCGGGCAACACGCGGCGTTCGCGGCCCGCGCCGAATGGCTGCAGCGTGAAGCACACGCGGCCAGCGACCCGCAGGCCAAAGTGCGCGCGCTGATCGTTGCGAGCGAGTTATGGGCGCTGCTCGGTGACCTGCCGCGCGCGCGGGAAGTGGCCGCCGAAGCCAGCGCGATTCCGCGGGCGGCCGCGCTGGCGACACGCCAGCTACGCACCTTGGCTGCGGCGGAAGGTGACTTTAAGGCGGTCGCGGCGGCCCTCGAGCTCGAGATCCGTGGCGCTGCCAGCGCCGAAGCGCGGGTGCACGCGGCTTACATGAGCGCCGAGGTGCATCGCCTCGCCCTGAAAGACGACGTCACCGCAAAGAAGAAGCTCGACCTCGCCGTGCGCGCAGACCAAGACGATGCGCGCCCATACGTTGCAAGACTGGCCGATTTGTTGGGCAAAGGCAGTGCTCCCGCGCGCATTCGCCTGCCGGAGTCCGAAGGCCTCGCGGAGCTCGCGCGCGCGAGTGAAGAGCTCTTGCGCTTGCGTGGCGCGCCCGCCACGGCTGGCAGCGTGCCGCCGGCGCCCGGGCCACGCGCGGCATTCGATGAGGCGCGTCGCGCTTTGTCGACCGGCGACCGTGAAAAGGCCGCGGATGCTCTACAAAAGCTGGGCGAAGTCGAGGGCCTAGGCAATGCTTGCGCGTGGCTGTCTGCGTGCCTGTGGGGCGCCGAGCCGAGGACGCGCGCGCAAGCCATCAGGACACTGAATGAGCTCGTAAGAAACGGCGACAGCCGCTTAGCGCGCCGCGCGCTCGTGACGCGCGCCCTGGAGCAGGACGACGCCGAGGGCGTACGCGAAGCCATTGCTGGGCCGCTCGGCGAGCGCACCTTCAGCGCGCCTGAGCGGCTTGCGCTGGCCGCACTCACCGGCCTGGGCGCAGAAAGCCTGGGCTCCGCAGTCTCGGACGTTGCGAGCGATCCGCAGCTGCGCCCGCTCGCAGCTGCGTTCGTCGCCGCTTTCGCTAGCCCCGGGCTGGATGTACGGGCGGGCAACGAAGCAAGCCGCAGCCAGCAACGCCTGGGTCAGACCCTGGCCTCCTGCCCGACGGACGCCACGGGTCTGGATTTTCTGCGCCCCGATGCCCTGGCGTTCGAGGCCACGCATGCCGAGAGTCCGCTAGCACGACTGCTATCGCTCGAGTTCGCTCGCAACGCGGGCGATCGCGGACAAGTTGCGGTCGCGCTGGCCAGTTGGTCATCCACCCCGGCTGATGCGCAGGCCAAACGAGATCAATATTTGGCGGCAGCCTTGGTGCACGAGCTGGCGGGAGAGCAGGAGGCTGCGGCCCGTGCCTATCGGGGTGCGCTGGAGCAAGACCCGACGTCGGAGGCGACAGTGCGCGCCCTGGTCAGCGCAGCCCCCGAAGAAACTGCGCAGCTGCTGCTCGCGCTGAGCGAGCGCTTGGAGCCATCCGCACGCTCGGCCCTCACCTTCCTGGAAGCCGCGTTTCGACAGCGTGCAGGCTCCGCGAGCAGCTACGATGCACTCATCGAGC
>JBDTYJ010000135.1:0-13903 GCA_040005755.1 Pseudomonadota bacterium | reverse complement strand
TGAGCCCCGCGCGCAGCCGGCTGATCTTGATGGAAGAAGACGGCGTGCCCGTCGTGGTCAGCCCCTATGGCGAACCCGAGCTCTACTACACGCCCATGGTCGAGCGAGTGGAGCGGTTGGACGTGCTCAAAGGCAGCGACGTTCTTCGGTACGGACCGCAGACCGTGGGCGCGGTCGTGCAACTCCACACGTTTGAGCCCACTCTGAAGCCGGCCTGGTACGTCGCCGATCAAGTCGGGTCACGCGGGTATGGAGCCGCGATCGGGCGCTATTCAGGCACCACGGGTTCTGTCGGTTACGTCGCGCAGGTCGTACGCAAGAGCGGTGATGGCTACCGCAACATGGGCTTCTACGCGACGGACGCGTTCGGTAAAGCCGTCTATGCCAGCAGCTCCGTCGGTCAACTTTCCCTGAAGGTGGGCTTCCACGACGACCGCGCGCGCACGTCTTACACGGGCCTCACGCAAGCCATGTATGAGGATGCCCCGCGCCGCGACACGCCCACGCCTCGGGATTTTTTCGCCGTTCGTCGTTACGAAGCGGCGATCCGCCACGAAAAGCACTTTAGCGACGAAACCGCGCTGCGCTCGAGCGTGTTCGCTTATCAAATGAATCTCGGCCAACGTTCGCAAGATTTCGATCGCAGCGACGCTGGGAACGTGAGCTACGCTCAGATCTTCGATCCGCCTTTCGGGTTGTTTCTCAAATCAAGCTCGTCGCTTCGCGATCGCCGTTATTACGTAGCCGGGGTGTCGACCGAGCTTGAGCAGCGCTTCGCGACCGGTTCTGTAATTCATCGCCTCAGAGTGGGTGCACGCGCCATCGAAGACGTCGCGCGGCGAAAGCTTCGTCTCGGCGCGACGCCGCTGGCTGAAAGCGGCCAGCTGCAGAGCGATGACAGCACGCGCATCCTCGGCCTTTCGGCCTGGCTGGAGGATCAAATCGCCGTGACCAACCGGCTGTTGGTGACGCCCGCGTTTCGCTACGAGCATTCTAGTGCCAAGAAGATCATTTACCTCGCGCAAGACTCTACGGTGACTGGTCGCGTTGCCACCAGCCAGGCGGGCGGAGCAATGCCGGGCGTGGGCATGATTTACGGCACCGCAAAGGCGAACGTATTCGCCAGCGCGTACCTCGGCTACTCGGCGCCGCGCATCAGCCAAGCCATCACCCCACAAGGACAAGATGCGAATTTACACGCGGAACGCAGCAGAAATTACGAAATCGGGCTGCGCGGGCGGAACGAATGGCTGCGCGCTGAAGCGGACGCGTTCCTGATCCAATTCGACAACCAGTTGGTCTCGAGTAACCCGCTCTTGAGCACGTCGGAGTTCACGGACGGCGGCCGAACCCGGCACTTGGGCGCGGAGGCTACGGCGAGCCTACGCATCGGCAAGGGCCTGAAGCTGCCGCTGGACGTTGACCTGGGTGCTCAGTACGCGTTTGTGCAAGCGCGCTTCGTGGGCGGGGATTTCGCCGGCAGCACGGTCCCGTATTCGCCGGTCAACAGCGGGAACCTCAGTCTCGACATCACTCATCCGGCCGGGCTCGGCGGGCAGCTTGCGCTGGCCTACGTGGGCTCGCAGTACACCGATTCGGAAAACACGGTCGTGCCCGGGCCCTCCGGGCTGGACGGCGTCATCGATGCTTACACGACGCTCGACGTGGCGGCGCGCTACCGTTACGCCCCGAGCGGCGTGAGCTTCGGCCTAAGCGTGAAGAGCCTACTGGACAAGGTGTACGTGTCGGATCGACTACCGAACGGCATTTTTACCGCTGGCTTTCGCCAGATTTTTGCGACCTTTGCATGGTCGTCGGACTAGTTCGCGCGCTCAATCGGCCGCTGGACGCGGCTTCGTGCGCGGCGTTCCGCGTACTGTTCGGCGCGTTGATGCTGCTCTCCACGGTGCGCTTCTTCGCGCGCGGCTGGATTGCGGAAGACTACCTGAAGCCGACGCTATTCTTCCATTACTGGGGGTTCGGTTGGGTGCACCCTTTTCCCGGCGCCGGGATGTACGCGCTGTACGCGCTGATTGCCTTTTCCGCGCTGGGCGTGCTGTTGGGTATCGCGTACCGCGTCGCGGCGGGCGTGTTCGCGCTCGCGTTCAGCTACGCGCATTTCTGCGACAAGACCAACTACCTCAACCATTACTATCTGATCAGTCTGCTCGGGTGCCTATTGGTGATCTTGCCCTTGGATCGCGAATTCTCATTTCGCGTCTGGCGAACGGCCGCGCTGCGACGGGGGAGGGTGCGCGCCTGGGCTTTGTACCTGCTGCGGTTTCAGATCGGGGTCGTGTACGTGTTCGGGGGCATCGGCAAATTAGGGTCGGATTGGCTGATTCACGGCGAGCCGCTTCACCTGTGGTTGGCGATGAGCGCGGAGCTGCCCGTGCTGGGTCGGGTGTTGGTTCAGCCTTGGGCCGGGCTCGCGTTCAGCTGGGCGGGCGCGATCTTCGATCTGAGCATTGTGCCGTTGCTGTCGTGGCGCGCCACGCGCGGGCCAGCGTACGCGGTGGTGGTGATCTTCCACGTGCTGACCGCATTGCTCTTTCGAATCGGTATGTTTCCGTGGCTCATGGTCGCCTCGGCGACGCTGTTCTTGGACCCTACTTGGCCCCGTTCGCTGCTGCGCCATTGGCCGCGCTTGCGCGCGCAGGTGGTGGCGGACGGCGTTGCCGGCGCGCCACTCGGCCTGGGAGCGCGCTTACTCGCCGGGCTATACGCCGCGTTTCAACTCTTGATGCCGTTGCGCAGCACGCTTTACCCCGGCAACACCCTGTGGACTGAAGAAGGCTTTCGCTTTGCGTGGAAGGTGATGCTGATCGAGAAAGTGGGCACCCTAGAGCTCACGGTCGTGGACGCCGCCGGGCGCAGCTTCCTCGTGCCCGCGAGCCGCTATTTGAGGCCCTTTCAGCTGCGTATGGCGGCAACGCAGCCCGACATGATCGTGGAATTTGCGCATTATGTGGCGCGGGACTTTCAAGCGCGTGGTCACGGCTCAGTGCGCGTCTATGCCGACAGCGAGGTCTCTTTCAATGGTCGAATGCACCATCGTTTGCTCGACCCACACGTCGATCTGGCCTCTGCATGCGACGGCCTCGAGCCCAAATCCTTCATTCTGCCCGCTCCGCGTGAAGCGCCGTTGTTTTGAGTTGTGTTGGTAAGCGGGCTTTGCGAAGCCCTTGAGCGGCTCAAAGCCCGCTAACCCAAAAGCTCAGAACGCTGGCGGCGGTACGGAAGCGCGCGGCCGCGGCTCGCTGATGGCCGCCAACGTTTCGACGAGCTGCACGGCGCCGGCGGATGCTTGCATACTGCGCGGTCGCAAATATCGCGCGATATCACCGAGCGAAATCATCCCGATCAATACGCCGTTCGCATCCACCACCGGAACCCGACGGATCTGCCGGTTGCGCATCAAGTCCTCGACCGCGCCTAGCGAATCGTCCGGAGAGCACACGCTGAGCGCGCGCGACATCGCGCTGAATACCAGCGTTTCGGTGAGAGAAACGCCTTGCGTGAGCGCGGCCATGCAAATATCACGATCGGTGATCACGGCGCGCACGCGGCGCACGTCATCCACCACTGGCAGGCAGCCGCAGTCCTTTTCCCACATCACCTGCGCCGCCTTGTGCAGCGTGTCGGTTGCCTGACACGAATGCACGCGTACACGCATCACGTCGTGCACGGGGGCTTTGTTCGGGCCGCCCTCCTGACTGCGCACCGAGAAATCCCGAAACGTCTTGACGAGCTCGACCGCGAGCGCTCCCGCCGCCTCGAGCGCGCCTTCGCCTTGCGCTTCTAGCGAGCGCTCCAAGCCCAAGAGCATTGGCTCGACGTTTTCCCACTGCGCGCGCACCTCCAAGCCGGCAAGGTGAAGCTTGATGCGAAGCTCGTCACGCAACTGCGAGAGCTCCGCGAGTACCGTGTTTGCGCCATTCTGCTTGGGGAATCTCGAGGTCATTGTGCCGGGTCTCCTTCAACCGTTCTGGGGAAAATTCTGGCGCCCGGTCGAGCGATCCGAATAGCCGCCGCCGAAGCGCGGCAGGCGCGGCTGGCTCACCGCAGCGAGTGTGTGGCCGATCGAAGTCCAGGTCATGCCATCACCGCCGTCGGTCTCTTTGCCGACGAGGTAGGCGAGATCCCCGAGCGTTACGATGCCGACGAGGCGGCCTTGGTCGTCGACTACCGGCACGCGCCGGATCTTGTTTTGAGACATGATGGCTTGCACCGTCACGGGCGTGTCCCTTGGCGAACAGGTTTTCACATCCCGGGCCATCGCGCTCGTTACCCGAGAGTCGTGGAGGGGGGCGCCCTGCAACTGCGCCGCCATGCAAATGTCGCGGTCGGTCACAATGCCCATTAAGCGCCCGTCGGTCTCGACCACGGGAACGGCTCCGCAGTCGTTTTCCCACATGATCTGAGCCGCGGTGCCCAGCGTTTCGTCGGGCGAGATGCAGCGCACGTTCCGGGTCATGATTTCGTCGATTTTCATCGGGCGGTCCTGGAAATTCTGAGCAGGTGGCTCTGAGCGCCAACTTGGGCGAGCCGGGGGGGGAGTGCGAAGACGTACTGGCAGGGCGGGGCAAAAAATCCCGTGGAATTCAGGCAGTGTAATGCTTGGCGCTCGCGCGGTATACTACGGCGTGGATTTTCGGCAGTACGCTGCCCAGCCGGACGATCGCCTCGAGTTGCTCACTGGAGCTCTGCTCATCGCGCGTGACGCCTACCCCGGGCTCGACTTCCAACTCCAGGAAGATCGTCTGGACGAGCTTGCGGCCCCCCTACGCAAACGTCACATCGACGAGCTACCGGCGGCGTTGCAGGCGCGCGCCGTCGGCGACCACTTGTTCATCCGGCACGGGTTCCGCGGCAACTCGGACAACTATTACGACACGCGCAACTCCTTCCTGAACGAGGTTCTCGAGCGCAAGACCGGCATTCCAATCTCGCTGACCGTGCTGTTCGTGGAGGTGGCGCGTCGCGCCGGCATTCGAGCTCGCGGCGTCGGCTTCCCCGGTCACTTCTTGGCGCGGGTGGATGACTCGGAGGGCAGCGTGATCGTCGATCCGTTCGCTGGCGGCGCGACCCTGTCCCGTCGCGATTTGATCGAGCTGCTGAAGCGCGTGGCGGGCAAGATGAAGTTTCAAGAGGGTATGCTGGAGCCCACCCCGAACCGGCACATCGTGGCCCGCATGCTGATGAACCTGCGCGGCGTGTACGCCGCCCAGGGCGACTACCCGCGCCTGCTTTTGGTGCTGGATCGCTTGATCGACTTGATGCCCGACGTCACCGACGAACTGCGGGATCACGGGTATTTGTGTGCAAAGCTGGGCGCGCCGCAGGCTGCCATTGAGCACTTGCAGCGCTACCTGGGCGTTTTGCCGAACGCCGGGGACGTGGTCGAGGTTCGAAAATTCCTGGCGCGTCTCGAGCACGATTCGCCGCGCAGCAATTGAGAACTCACCCTGGCGGAGTGCGCCCGCTCCGGCTTCCTAGAGCCCGCCGCTAACGACCGAGCAGCGGTACTCACCGAGCAGGTACAGCGCGCGCTCGCACTCTACGTCCACGCTGGCGCTGCGGTCCGCGTTGCCCTTTTCGAGGAGCTTGGTCTGGTAGCTAAATGCGGTTTTGAACGCAGACCGGTTTTCGTGCAGCATTCGCAGGCTGCACTGCGCCTTGCCGCACGCGGCCCGTTCGGCCAGTGCCTTGAGCTCGGTGTCGTCACCGTAGGTGTTGTTCAGCCCGAGCACGGTACCGATCAGGCAGAGCGCCATGAATAGCGAGCGGAGAATCGAGCGAGCGCTCACTATCCGGCCATTTCCAGCTCGTAAAAGGGCGGCGGCTTGTCTTTTGCCCACCAAAATCCCGCACCGACGCTGACTAGGTGCTTGGTCAAGATGCCTCGGTAATACGAACCGTTACGCACGAAGATGTCTGCGTCGGTTCGCGCCTTGTCCGTCCGGTCGCGCAGATCGCCGCGCGTCGTGACCTCCACGTAGACCAGACCGCGCGACATGGCGGCGATGTTCGCCACCGCGGGCGCGACGTCCGGATCGGGCAGGTACTGCAGCACGCCCTGACAAATGATGAGGTCGTGCTTCTTACGATCGCGCCAGCGCGCGATGTCGCGATTCAGCCAGCCGTGCTTTTTGCACATGGCGGCGCTCACTTCGGTGCCCGTGTAGGCGATGCCTTTGTCGTGCTTCTCCAGCCAGTGTTTCCACAAGCCGATGCCAGCGCCGATATCGAGCACGCTCTTCAGGTCGAGGCGATTCCAACGCGCAAAGCCGACGACGAAGGAGGCGAGGTTCGCGTGTTCCTCCGGGCTGACCACGCGAGTCTGAGGGGATTCGTAGAAGCGGTGGTAGTACGCTTCGTCGAAGCGACGAAACCGATCCATATCCCTCAGTCTACCTCGAAGGCTCTGGTCGATAGCGATGCCCTTGCGCGGGAGGAATTCCCGAGCGGCTGACCGCTAGGTCATCAAGTATCGGTAATTTAAGGAATTTATTGCTTCTTGCATGGTTGCGAATATCTGTAAGTATAGCGATGTTCGATGACTCAGGGAGCACCACTCGACGCGCGCTGGCAGCTGTATCGGCTGCTGAGCGACCCGTTTCGGCTCCGCCTGCTCGCGCTCGCCGCTGAAGAGGAACTCGCACTCGGAGAGCTTGCGGACCTACTGGGTGAGTCGCAACCCAATCTCTCGCGGCACGCCGCGCCGCTGCGCCAAGCGGGCCTGCTCGCCGAGCGCCGCCAAGGCACGCGCACTTTGGTGCGGCTCGACCCCAGCGCCAAGGCGGATGCGGTGGTTTCGGACGCGCTGCTTTCGGGGCGCAGGATGTGTGAGAAGGACGGCAGCTTAGCCCGCATCACGACCATCGTGCGTGCGCGCGATCAAAAGACGCGTGAGTTCTTCGCTCGCCCGCCGCGCACCGACGAACCACTCGGGCTCGCCCCGGAGTTGCCGGTGTACATCGCCGCGCTCGCTTCGCTGCTCGAGCGCCGCGCGCTGGCGGTCGACGCCGGCACGGGGGACGGGGCGCTGTTGGACGTGCTTGCGCCCGCCTTCGACCGCGTCGTTGCGCTGGATCGCAGTGCCGCGCAGCTGGCGCGCGCCGAGCGCCGGGTGCTTCTGCGCGGGTACGACAATGTTGAGCTGTTTTCAGCCGAAATCGGCGATCCTGAAATCCGGCGCGCCGTAGGCGTCGGGGCGGATGTCGTAGTCGCCGCGCGCGTGTTGCATCACGCGCCCTTGCCGCGCGCGACCATGAAAGCGCTGGCAGCGTTGCTGCGCCCCGGCGGCGCCTTGCTGCTGCTTGATTACGCACGCCACGCGGATGAGGCTTTGCGCGATGCCCAAGCGGACGTGTGGATGGGGTTCGACTCCCGCGAGCTGGAGGAATTCGCGCGGGACGCCGGGCTAGCCTTGGTGCGCGCGCGTGAACTACCGCGCGGCCTGTTCCAAAACGGTGTAGACGGGCACCTGAGTTGGCTTTTGCTTTCGGGCAGGCGGCCTAACGAACCGTGAATCACTCCCGGTAAGCGCCGGGTTTTTCAGAAAAGTACAAGGAGACGATCGACATGAGCGTGCAAGAAACCGGAACGGCTGAGCGGCGCAAGCAAAGCGGAGTCGCGACGCAAGAGGGCAAGACCTATCGCGTAGCGGACATCGGCTTGGCTGATTGGGGCCGCAAAGAAATCTCGATTGCCGAGACCGAGATGCCGGGCCTGATGGCGTTGCGTGAGGAGTTTGGCGCCAAGAAGCCGCTCAAAGGCGCGCGCGTCGCCGGCTGCCTGCACATGACGATTCAGACCGCGGTGTTGATCGAAACCTTGACGCACCTCGGCGCTGAGGTGACCTGGACGTCGTGCAACATCTACTCAACGCAGGACCAAGCTGCCGCCGCCATCGCGAAGACCGGGGTGCCCGTGTTTGCCTGGAAGGGCGAAACTGAAGCCGAGTACGACTGGTGTTTGGCCAAGCAGATCTTCGCTTTCGAAGGCGGCAAGGGTCCGAACATGATTTTGGATGATGGTGGTGACCTCACCATCTGGATCCATCAGAAGCATCCGGAGTTGTTCAGTGGCCCGGACGCGATTCGTGGCCTCAGCGAAGAAACGACTACGGGCGTGCATCGCCTATACGAGATGTTCAAGAAGGGCGACCTGAAGTGCCCAGCGATCAACGTGAATGACTCGGTCACCAAGAGCAAGTTCGACAACTTGTATGGTTGTCGTGAATCACTCACCGACGGCATCAAGCGCGCGACGGACGTGATGTTTGCCGGAAAAATCTGCGTGGTTGCCGGGTACGGCGACGTGGGTAAGGGCTGCGCGCAAGCAATGCGCGGTCTGGGCGCTCGCGTGCTCATCACCGAAATCGACCCCATCTGCGCGCTGCAGGCCGCGATGGAAGGCTATCAGGTCACCACGATGGACGAAGCGGCGCCCCAGGCCGACATCATCGTGACGGCCACCGGCTGCTGTGATGTGGTGAAGAGCAGCCACATGCAGGCCATGAAGAATGAAGCCATTCTTTGCAACATCGGGCACTTCGACAGTGAAATCGACGTTGCCTGGCTCGAGGGCAACCGGGAGATCCGCGAAGAGAATATCAAACCGCAGGTGGATCACTTCATCTTCCCGGACGGCAAGAAGCTGATTGTTTTGGCGCGCGGTCGTCTCGTCAATCTCGGTTGCGCGACCGGTCACCCGAGCTTCGTGATGAGCTCGAGCTTCACCAATCAGGTGCTAGCGCAGCTCGCGCTGTTTGGGGAAAAGTTCCCGATCGGCGTCCACATTTTACCGAAGAAGCTAGATGAGAAGGTCGCTCGTCTGCACCTGGGTAAGCTGGGCGTGAAGCTCGACCGCTTGTCGGGTAAGCAGTCCGAGTACCTCGGCGTATCGGTCGAGGGCCCGTACAAGCCCGAAACGTACCGCTACTGAGCACGCAGCGTCGCGGGCCAAAGGCGCCCGCGCGCGCAGCGTTTTCGGGAGGATTCGCGGCCGCCTCACTTCGCGAGGGCGGCCGTGAATCGATCGGTGTACACTTTTCGGTCATGACCCCCGGCGAAAAGAACATCGTAAAGTGTCTGGTGGCGGTGGCGTGGGCCGACGGTAAAGTCGCCGCACCGGAGTCTGGGGTAATTGAGGGCCTGCTCTGCGGCTTCGACGCCAGTGAAGGCGAGGAACGGGAAATCCTCGAGTACGCGAAGATGAAGCGCACGCTCGGCGAGGATGCACCCCTCAAGGCGTTGTCTCGTGAGGAGCGAGAGCTGCTCCTCGCAAACGCGGCGCTGCTGACGCACGCCGATGGCGAGCAGAGCGACTCCGAAAAGGCGTTGCTGAGTAGGCTCGTGACCCTGCTCGATTTCGACGCCCAGTCGGCGGGCGAGATCTTGGGGTCGGTTCACGATGGCGCGCTCAACCTCGGTTCGCGCGCGCTCAAGCCTGATGATTCAGCATGATCTAGCCAGGTCCCCGGCGCTCCAGCTTCCTTGCTAAGGTCGAGTGACCATGACTGCGAAACGCTTAGTTGGCTATTTCGTGCGCGGCTGTTTGGTGTTGGTACCAGTCGGACTGACGCTGTACATCCTGTTTGCGATCCTCCGCACCATTGACCAACTGCTGCCCGTCGGTATTCCAGGGGTCGGGCTGTTGCTCACGCTAGTGTTGGTCACCCTAGTGGGGGTGATGACGTCGAACGTCGTCGGCCGGAGTGTGGTGGACGCAACAGAACGGGTGCTCAAGCGGCTACCGTTGGTGAAGCTGATTTATAGCTCGATCAAGGATTTGATCAACGCCTTCATGGGTGACAAGAAAAGTTTCAATCGGCCCGTTGCCGTTACGCTGCATCCCGGTAGTGGCCTGAAGGCCCTCGGCTTCATCACTCGTGATGGCTTGCATGCGTTGGACATGCCCACGCACGTCGCAGTCTACTTCCCTCAGTCTTACAACTTTGCGGGTTACTTGGCGGTAGTGGCTCGCGAACAGGTCGAGGCGCTGGATGTGAATAGCGCCGAGCTAATGACCTTCATCATCTCCGGTGGCGTGTCCGGTTTCGGTATCGGGCAATCGGTGTTGCCGCCGGCTAGCATGCGCTGAGCTAGTGGCTCGCTGAGCAGGCTCCCGTGCCGGACGTGCCTCCGCTCGTCGTGGAATGCCGTGCCGCGCCTGGTCATGACGTCAGGACGGGTGATGCGGAGCTAAGTTGCGCGGGGGTAGCTGCCCAGCACGCGGACCATTGAGCACTGCTGCTCGAGCTCTGCCAGCGCCTGAGCGACTGGCGCGTCAGTTCGGTGACCTTCGAGGTCGGTCAGGAAAACGTACTCCCAGCGCCGGCCAGGGGCGGGGCGGGATTCGATACGCGTGAGGTTGAGCCCGGCACGATCGAAAATCTCCAGCACCTGACGGAGCGCACCGCGGGTGTGCGCGGTCGAAAATACCAAGCTCGTTTTGTCGCGGCCCGTGCTTGCCGCGTCGTCCCTAGCAAGCACCAGGAAACGCGTCGCGTTCTCGGCGCTATCCTGAATGCTATCGACGATGACGTTCAGGCCGTTGATCTCTCCGGCCAAAGCGCTCGAGATCGCCGCGAGGGTCGGGTCATGCGCTGCATCACGGGCGGCACTGGCAGTGGAGAGCGATGCTACCTGTTCAGCGTTGGGCAGGTGCTCGGCGAGCCAACGGCGACACTGCGCCAGGCCCTGCGGGTGCGAAGCCACGCGTTTGATCCCACTCAGATCCGTGCCCAGACCGAGTAAGCATTGCGCGATCTCCAACACGACCTCACCCCGGATGCGAAGATCGTGAGTCAGCAATTGGTCGACGGTTTGGTTCACGCCGCCTTCGGTCGAATTCTCGATGGGCACCACGCCGTAGCTCACCGCGCCCGAGCTTACCGCGGTAAAAACGTGGGCAATCATCGCGTTCTCGCGGTATTCCGCATTGGGTCCGAAGAAGCTTCGCGCAGCCTGATGCGTCCATGAGCCGGGCGTGCCGAAGAAGCCAATCGGGATGGCGTGGGGGCGATTTACCATTCAGCGTTCTCGCTCGATGACCGCGCGAATGAGCGCGGCGGCGTGCACGCGGCCGTAGTCCTTCCAGCCGAGCAACTCCGCGGTGCCAGCCACGATTGCCGCCCAGTGATCGGCTTCTTGGTGCAGCTCGCGGACCACGAACAACGCGCGTTCGAATGGCATGCGTTCACGGATGCTGGTCGGCATACTGGTGTGCAATACGCCGGCGCATGCTTGATACGCGGCTTGAAGGTGTTGGCTCTGGCGTGAAGTGTCGCGGATCGCCGTATGCGCACGACCCACTAGGTGAGCAACCCGCAAGATGTGCGCCTCGCTCGTGCCGCCCATCGACCAGGCCGCCCAAGTGCGAGCGATGGCGGCTTGCTCCACTGAACCCACGCTGCCATTCCGAATGCGCGCTTCTAGCCAATCCGCCAAAGCGCGTGCCGCGCGCATCCAGTCCGGTGCCAACGGTGGCAACGACTCCCGCGCCCGACGCGCCACCTTGTCGGTACTGGCGCTGGAGGAATCCGTGAACTCGTCGCGCTCGTCGAGCGCAGCGAGCTCGGACTCCGCGGGGCGTGAGTCGCTCAGGGAGTGCTGCGGGTCGGCGTGAAAGGCGCCAGGCCGGTCTTCGTCGAAGAGCGGCCAAGTTCCCGCGAGATCCGGATTCCGTCCACCGGACATCAATCAACGCACGATGGCGAGCAGGCTCTGCAGGCGCAGCGCGAGGCTCATATCACCTTCGACGCGCAGCTGATTGCTAAAGAAGAGCTGCTCGCCGCTGACTTTGCCTTCGAACAACGCGACGCCATTTTCGGCCGACATCGCCAGCGTGCAGTCAGCGGGGCCGTCGCCGGCGGTGAGCGAGGCATCACCCTTCAAGTTCATCACCCACGTGCCGCCGCCTTCACCTTCGAGTACGAACTTGTAGATCGCACCGATGGCGCCCGCGGCCTCTTTGTTCGCGGCAAGGCGCTCGCCGACCGTGCCCATGATTTCTGTCGCGGTGCTCATGGTGTGGCCGTTGTCGTGGCAGACGGCGCGGGCTTGGCAGGAACCTTGAGGCTCGGGGGCTCGGGTTGACTGGTCGCTGTGGCGGTTGTGGTGGTGAGGGGCGGGTTCGCGATCGGAGTGGTGGCCGTGGCTGTTGCTGTTGCTGTTGCGACCGCGGTAGCAGGGGGCGCTGCAGCGACCGGGGGGGCGCTATCGGCAGGCTTCTCGGTCACGATGGTGCAGGCGGGAACCAGCGCTGCCAGGCCCAGCGCGAATGCTACCGCTTTATGCTCAATTTTCATTAAATACCGCCTCCAAGTGGAGCCGCGACGCTAGCACCGTTCGGCGAGCTTCGGCTAGCGCCGACATGTCCGAGAATTTCAGCTTTGGCGCGGACGCGAGTGACCGGGCCGGGAGGCGTGCTCCCCGAATTTCGTTGCCAAGAACGCCTCCGCTTCGCGCCCTGTCTCGCTGGTGGGAACGTACGAATCGGGCGCCACGGACAGCGGGCGCGGCCCAAGCACGCGCGAATTCATCCCCAGTAACGTCTCCAGATCGGCGCTGAGCTCGGCCATGGTCGCATAGCGATTTTCGCGGTGCTTGCGCGTTGCTAACTGAACTACGTGGTCGACGCGCGGGTCGAGGCTTTCATTGAGCCATGAAGGCGGTGGCACGGCGGAGAAGAGCTGGTGTCGGAGTAAGTCGGCTTGACCGACCGACTCGAAGGGCAGATGCCCGCTGAATACGCGGAACATCACGACGCCCAGGCTATAAATATCGCTGCGCGCGTCCACGTCTTCGACCAGGATTTGTTCGGGCGACATGTACTCCGCGGTCCCCAAAACGTTGGCCGAGCTTTCGTGCACGTGCTCGAGCTTGGCCAAGCCGAAGTCGATCACCTTGAGTCCGTAAGGTTCTCCGGGGGGACCCAGCAACAGAAAATTGTCTGGCTTGACGTCGCGATGCACCACGCCCGCCTGATGAGCGGCGCCGAGGCCCGCGGCCGCCTGCCGCAACAATATCAGTGCGGTATCGAAAGGGATGGCAGGCTCGCGACGCAAGTACTCGCCGAGCGATTCGCCAAGCAGTGCTTCCATGGCCAAGAAAGGCACCCCCTCTTCTGTCTCGCCAGCCTCGATCACGGTGGCGACATTAGGGTGGGATATTGCCTGCATGGCCTCGGCCTCACGCAGCAAACGAACCCGAAATTCGGGCACTGCTGCGGTCTCGGGCAGCAGGATCTTGAGCGCGACGGGACTCTGCGTCGTCAGGTCTTCGGCCAGGTAAACCCGAGCGTGCGCGCCACTCGTCAAAAAGCCGCGCACCGAGTAGCGCCCTGCAATCAGGGCGCCGCTGCGCGTCGAATCCGTCGCTCGAAACGAGGCGAAGGGCGAAGCGACGCGCCCTTCGCCCTCCGTGAACGCCGAGCTAACCCGAGCTTCACCCTCCGCAAAGGAACGAGGCTCGGAGTCGGACTCTTGCGACATTCGGAATTCGGGCTACGGCGCTGGGCTTAGTCGGTTTCGCGTTTGGAGCCACCAGCCGCGGAGGCCGTGGACGACGTGATGCGTTTGTCCATGCTCACGAACTCGCGCTCGTCGTAACCGGTATAAATTTGGCGCGGACGAGCGATCTTCTGATCTTTGTCGAGCAGCATTTCTTCCCACTGCGCGAGCCAGCCCGACGTGCGCGGAATGGCGAACAGCACTGGGAACATGTCCGCCGGGATCTGCAGGGCTTCGTAGATAAGGCCTGAGTAGAAATCGACGTTCGGGTACAATTTACGCGACACGAAATACTCGTCCGTGAGCGCGATGCGCTCCAGCTCGAGGGCCACCGGAAGCAGGGGGCTCTTCTTACCGACCAAATCGAACACTTGGTCAGCC